>DATAZV010000027.1:0-1506 GCA_036271855.1 Burkholderiales bacterium | reverse complement strand
TGACCCTGTTCGCCGTGCAGCACAGCCTGATGGCGCGCAAGAGCTTCAAGCAATGGTGGACACAATATGTGCCGAAATCGGTGGAGCGCAGCACCTACGTGCTGGTCACCGCGCTCGTGCTGGGCCTGCTCTACTGGCAGTGGCAGCCCCTCGAGGGCATGGTCTGGCAGGTGCAAGGCGAAGCCGGGCGCGGCGTGCTGTGGGCGCTTTACTGGGCCGGCTGGGTGATCCTGTTCCTGGCCACCTTCATGATCAACCACTTCGACCTGTTCGGCCTGCGCCAGGTCTACCTGCGCCTGAAAAACGAGCCGTATACGCCGGTGCCTTTCGTCAAGTTCGCCTTTTACCGCTTCGTGCGCCATCCCATCATGCTTGGCCTGTTGATCGCCTTCTGGGCGGCGCCGGTGATGAGCATGAGCCACCTGCTGTTTTCGCTCGCCACCACGGCTTACATCTTCATCGGCATCTTCCTGGAGGAGCGCGACCTGCGCCGCGCCCATGGCGAGGCGTTTTACCAGCAGTACCGGCGCGAGGCGCACATGATTTTGCCCCTGCCGCGCGGCAAATCGGCGCAGGACTGAGCTGTACCACGTCGACGCGCAACCAGGGAGCAGCCATGCCGGTCTTGCAGCACGGAAATTTCAGCATCGATTACACCGACGAAGGCCGCGGCGAGACCGTCGTGCTGATTCACAGCTCGGTCAGCGGCAACCGCCAGTGGCGCGCGCTGACCGAAGGCTTGAGCGATCGCTACCGGGTGCGGGCGATCAACCTGTTCGGCTATGGCGAGACCACGCGCTGGCCCGGCGCCAAGCCGCAATCGCTGTATGCGCAGGCGCAACTGGTGCTGGCCCTGTGCCGCGACGTGCAAAGCCCGGTGCACCTGGTCGGCCACTCCTTCGGCGGCGCGGTGGCGCTGAAGACGGCGAGCCTGTTGGGCGCCTGGCTCGGCAGCCTGGTGCTGCTGGAGCCCAATCCCTTTCATTTGCTGCAGCAGGCCGGGCGCACCCAGGCCTATCTGGAGGCGCGCAGCTTGCGCGATCACGTGCAAAGCTACGGCGCGGTGGGTGATTGGGCGGCGGTGGCCGAGCGCTTTGCCGACTACTGGCTGGGCGACGGCGCCTGGAGCGCGATGCCGGAAAAGCGCCGCGCCGCCTTCATGGACGCCCTGCCGCCGAACATTCACGAATGGGACGCGGTGATGGAGGAGCAGGCGCCGATCGCCGAATGGAAGCTGCCGGCGACGCGCACCCTGGTGGTGAGCGACCCGGCGACCCGGCGGCCGGTGCGCGAAATCGTCGAACTGTTCCGCGAAGCCTGCCCGCACTGGTCTTTCCAGTCGATCGAGGGCGGGCACATGGCGCCGCTGACCCACCCTGAGCGGGTCAACCCGCTGGTGCGCGGGTTTCTCGACGCCGCGCCGGCCTGAGGGCTTCCAACCGATAGTAATTTCCATCGGTTGGTGAAAAGTGGGCAACTCGAGGGGTTTGCTTGGGTACCATGCCG
>DATAZV010000026.1:0-8818 GCA_036271855.1 Burkholderiales bacterium | reverse complement strand
CTGATGAAGCAACTGACCCGCGATGCCGACTACGCCAAGTGGGCGCAGGAAACCCTGGGCGGCAAGTAAGGTCCCCTCACCCATCCCAAACCTCACGGCCGCTTTCGCGGCCGTTTCTACGTGCATGTTAAGAAAAGCGGGTGTTTTTCCGGTTTTTTGCGCACCGGTCAACACACATGTAGTAGCGCGACGCCCGCTCCCCGGCGAAACCACGGTAAATCACGGTGGTTTTCGCAATTTTCACCGCCTGGTTTCCCGGCAAAGGACAGGCGTTTGAGGGCACGAGCGACCACAAATGTGTTGGTCTGTACCCCCAGCGATGGTGCCGCTGCGACCAGAGGCCGCCGCATTTTCCGGCAATGTCAAAGAACAAGGCCTGGCGGCAATCGCGCCGGCGCCATGTTCCAAACATACACCGGTCGATCAACTAAGTGTGGTTGATTTTCACCACCGCCAAACCACCGGTCTCAGGCCTTGGGAATCACGCTGACGTGCGCCGACACCACGCGCCAGCCGTCGGCGGTGCGCATCCAGGTCTGGCTCTGGCGGCCGATCTTGCCGGCGGTCGATTCGCGCTCGAACAGCGTATTGGCGGTGGCCATGTCGCGGCCATAGGTGGTGATCACGGTCCTGCTGGTGGTGCGCGCCAGGCCGACCGGCGAGCGTGCCGAGCGGAAGGCGGCGATTTCGGCATAACCGTAGAGGACTTCGCCGATGCCGTAGCGGATAGTCAGCGGATTTTTCCAGAACAGCTCATCGAGGACATCGACATCGTTTGCATTGAGCGCTACTTCGTAGCGATTAAAGGCGGCGGTGACTTCGGCTACCACCTCGGGCAGATTGATTTCCTGCATAGCTTGCTCCTGTAGGGTCGGACGGCAAACGGTCCGCAGACCAGCTTGCAATGATAGTGCCAGGGCGGCGGGCAGCCTGACAGCCGCCGATGGCGCCATGATAGCGCCGGCGCGGACTCAGCTCAGGCCGCCGAAGCCGCGCAGCGCGCCCAGATCTGGTTCAGGTCGGCCACCAGCCGGCGCGGCACGAAGGGTTTGATCAGCACCTCGACCGCGCCGGCGGCCAGGGCCGCCTCGCGTAGGCCGGGTGACACCGCGGCGGTGAGATAGACCACCGGCACCTGTACCAGCGCCGGCGCCTGGTGCAGGGCCTGCAGGGTGGCGAGTCCATCCATTCCCGGCATCATCCAGTCGAGCAGGATCAGTTGCGGGGTGAAGGAGCGCGCCACTTCCAGCGCCTCGCCGCCGCTCTGGGCGATGCGCACCTCGAAGCCGCCGTAGCCCTGCAGCGCGGTCTGGCCGACGATCAGGATGTCCTCGTCGTCGTCGATCTGCAGGATGCGCTTGAGCGGGATGACGGCCTTAGGCATTTGCGGCCTCCTCCACCAGCACGCTGCGCGGCAGGGTGAAATGGAAGGTCGAGCCGCGCCCCTCCTGACTTTCGAAGCCGATCACCCCGCCCATCATGTCGATGATGCCCTTGCTGATCGCCAGGCCGAGTCCCGTGCCTTGAATGGTGCTGCCCTGGAAAAAACGCTCGAACACGCGCGGCTGCACCGCGCGCGGAATGCCCTCGCCACGGTCGATCACCGCGACGCTGACAAAGCGCGGCTGCACTTGCATCGCCACCTGCACCGCGCCGCCGCGCGGCGAGAATTTGACCGCATTGGAGACCAGGTTGCTGACCACCTGGACAATCCGGTCGGAGTCGCCGATGGCGGCGGCGGACTCCGGCAGGCCGGCGGCGGCCAGGGTGACACCGGCCTTTTGCGCGAAGCCGGCGCTGGCATTGACCGCCTGGCGCACCAGCAGCGCGACGTCGACCGGCTCGCGCTTGACTTCGAATTGCCCGGCGCTCATCTTTTGCACGTCGAGGATTTCACCCACCAGCTTGAGCAGCCTTTCCGTATTGGCGTGGGCAATGCGCACCATGCGCACGGCGTGCACCGGCAGCTCGCCGGCAATGCCGTCGTTGACGATTTCCAGCGCCCCCAGGATGGAGGTCAGCGGGGTGCGCAACTCGTGGCTGACCTGGGCGATGAATTCGCCCTTCATCGCTTCGGCGCGCTTGCGCTCGGTAATGTCCAGATGCATGCCGTAGAGTCCGATCACGTTGCCTTCGCCGTCGAGGTCCGGTGTATAGCTGCAGGCCAGATGGCGAATCTCTCCATTGGCCAGGCTGTGCACCCGCTCGAAGGCCACGGTTTCGCCGGCCAGCGCGCGCTCGACATAGGCATGCGATTGCGCATAGACGTCGGCGCCGACCACCGCATGGGCGGGGAGCCCCTCGATCTGCTCGCGCGTCAGGCCCAGCACCTCGCGGTAGGTGCGGTTGTGATAGATGATGCGGCGCTCGCGGTCGAGGTAGCAAATCATCCCGGGGACCGAATCGGTGAGGCGCCGCACGCCCTCCTCGGCGGCGCGCAGGCGCCCTTCGACCAGTTCGCGCTCGTGGTCGTAGCGGCGCGCGATCCACCAGGCGCCGCCGACCAGAAGCATGGTCAACAGGCCGCCCCAGAAAGTGGTGAGCTGGGCGGCGCGCGCGGTGCGCGCGGCGCGCTCGCGGTAGGCCGAGAGCAGGCCGGTCTCCTGCGCGCGCACCGCACCCGCCAGGCTGGCGATGCGCTCCTCCAGCGGATTGAGCTTGTCGTAGTCGGGCGGCGGCTGGCCGGGGCGCACGCGCGCCATGATGATTTTTTCCAGCAGGGCGAATTGCTCGCGCAGCGCCGCATCCAGTTCCTCCAGGCGCTGTTGCTGCAGCGGGTCTTCGTGGGTCAGGGCGACGACGTCGGCCAGCTCCTTGGGCACGCGCGAAGTGGCCAGGGTATGGAAATTGTCCAGCGCGCGGTTGTCGCCATAGGCGGCATAGCGATGCGCGGCGGCAGTGGCACGCTCGGACTGGGCGAAGATCTCTTCCACCCCGGTGAGCACCTCCTGGGTGTGGGTTTCCTGGCGGCCGCTGGTGATCGCCGCATCGACCGCGCCATAGGCCAGCCAGGCAATGACCACCAGGATGGTCAGGCCGGTGGCGATGGCCACGTTGAAGATGGTGCGAAATGCGTTAGCGTTCATGCCCAGCGTGTCTGCCCTGTTGCCGCCGCCCGCCGCGGAACCCGGCTGGCGCTGCATTTTAGCGGGCTTGAGGAAGGGGGCGAGGCTGGACGCGCCGAGGGGCATTTTCATGCGCGGCTCGATTGCGCCTGCGGGCGCCGTGACGGGCAAATTCGCCGGTGATGCGGCCAATGGCATAAAATGGGTGCTGCAATCAGCATGGCAACAGTCGATCCCAAGCAAATCCCGCCAGGCCCGCCATTTTGATCTTGTTCCTGGACGGCGCGACCGGTATCGGCCATCCCCTGCGAGAAGACAGATTCTAGGAAGACCCGTCATAGCCATGTGTCAAAGCTTGTGAAAACTGCCTCTTTGAAGCCGGAATCGGCCCCACCGGCGCTCCGCGACCACGCTGCGGACCCGGCGCTCGCCGCCCTGCTGCCCGCCTACTTCGAGCGCCGCGCCGCCGACGCGGGCCTGCTGGCCGCCGCCCTGGCTGAACGCGACTTTGCCGCAATTGCCGCCATCGGCCACCGCCTCAAAGGCCTGGGTTCGACCTATGGGCACGACGCCATCAGCGATGCCGGACGTGCCTTCGAAGACGCGGCCCAAGCGCGTGACGCCGCACGGGTACAAGGCTTGCTCGACGGCTACACGCGCCTGCTGGCGGAGCTGCACTGATGCGCATCGCCCTGCTTGAAGACGACCCCGACCAGGCGGCCATCCTGAATGCCTGGCTGACCGAGGCCGGCTACCACTGCCGCGTATTCACCTCGGGCAACGATTACCTGCGCGAGATCGCGCGCGAGTCCTACGACCTGCACATCCTCGACTGGAACGTGCCGGATGTGAGCGGTGAAGAAGCGCTGAAGATCTTGCGCGAGCGCGTCGTCGACCCCGTACCCGTCATGTTCGTCACCGCGCGCGACAGCGAGGAGGACGTGGTGCACATCCTCACCCTGGGCGCGGACGATTACCTGGCCAAGCCGCTGCGCCGCGCCGAGACCCTGGCGCGGGTGGCAGCCCTGACCCGCCGCGGCCGCCCGCGCGAGACGCCGGAAGGCACCCTGGCCTGCCCGCCGTTCACTTTCCGCCTGGCCACCCGCGGCATCGAGCACAACGGCGAATTGCTGGAAATGACGCCGAAGGATTTCGAGCTGGCGCTGTACATGTTCCGCAACTCCGGCAAGCTGCTGTCACGCGCGCACATTCTGGAGTCGGTGTGGGGCAAGACGGCGACCCTGGACACGCGCACCGTCGACACGCATATTTCGCGCATCCGCCGCAAGCTGGACCTGAACGGCGGCGAAACCGGCTGGCGCCTGGTCTCGGTCTACCTGCAGGGTTACCGGCTGGAAAAAAGCGGCGCCTGAACGTCCACGGCCCGGGCCTGCCGGGTAAAATGGCGCCCGGCGGAAAAGCGCTGCATCGGATGGGTGGTAGAGCGGTTGAATACACCAGTCTTGAAAACTGGCAACGGGGCAACCCGTTCGTGGGTTCGAATCCCACCCCATCCGCCAATGATGAAGCATGACCGCCTGAGGTACACCCGGGTGTCCACGGCACAACGCGGATTGCTGCGACTAGCGGCCCATTCTTTGCAGCGATTCCGACAGCGCATCCAGCCCGGAGATCGTCAGGCGCGGTACCGGCGCGGCCGAGGCCACGGTAGCGCTTGATTTCGCCTGCGGTTTGGCGGAGGGAGCCGCCTGCGGGCGCGCGGCCGGCCGGCGCACCGGCGGCACCGGCCAGGCCATCGGCCAGGCGACCGGACGCATGCTCTCGACTTCCATCGGGCCGGCCATCGGCAGGCCGCTGACGCGGCGATGGCGCCGGCGCTCGCCCGGCATCGCGGCGGGCGGCGATCCCGAGGCATCGCTTTCTTCGCGGCCGACGGCGGCGCTGACGACGTTGTAACGCGTGTCCATTTCCGCCAGCTTGGCCTGCGCCTCGGCACGGCTGGCGTAGGAGCCGATGCGCACCCGGTACAGGTGCGAGCGCACGCCGGTCAGCCGCACCACCTCCGGCGCATAGCCGTCGGCCTTGAGCTTGGCTGCCAGGCGCTCGGTCTCGGGCTGGCCGAAGATGCCGATCTGGATTTGGTAGCGGCCGCCCGCCGTGGGCACCGGCGCGGGGGCCGGCGCGGCGCGCGTCATCACGCGCTTGGATACCTTCGGCGCCGGGATGTTGTATTGCGGCGGCGCCGCCAGCAGCCATTCGGCCGACGGCGTCCAGCATTCGGCGGCGGTGGCGGGCACGCGCAGGCCGGACAGCACCTCGACACCGAGTTGCTTTTCCTTCGCCACCAGGTCTTCCTGCTTCGATTTGATGGTGTCCTTTTTCTCCAGGTAGGCCTTGTCGTCGACGCCCATGTTGTAGCCCTGGATGCGCTTGGACTCATCGGCCATCGCCAACTCGCGGCGCTTGAGGTCGAACAGTTCGTCGGCCTGGCGCAGCACCTGCAGATGGCCGGAGAACTGGTAGCGCACGCTGATCGACTTGATGTTGAGGGCGTCGAGCGCCGCCTTCTGCCCGGGGAAGTCATCCGGCGTGAAAGTCTTCTGGCCGTCGTAGAAATCCAGCAGCAATTGCGGCAGCGCGTTCGGCCCGGTCCATACCTTCATCAGCGACAGGTTCTCCACCTTGATCTGCAGCGAAACATCGCCGCACTGGTTCGGCATGTAGGTGAAGGCGCCGGTGGCGGGAAAGTTGTAATTGGTCAGGGTCTTGGGGTCGGGCGCGCACTGCAGGGTCAGGATGGTGGCGAAGGGGAAGGCCTTGGCGTCCTGGTTGACGTGGGTGGGCAGCGCGTTGAGGGTGACGTTGGAAGGCATCGCCCGCAGCTTGTCCTGCGCCTGGCGGTTGGCCGCCAGCTGCGCTTCCAGGTCCTTGCCGCGGGCGGCGAGGTCGCCCTGGCTTTTCTTGGTGTCGAGGTCGGCGGACTGCGACAGGTTCTGCGCGATCTCCTTGTCGATCTCGGCGCGCTTGATGCCGATGTTCATCGCCTGCTGCCGGTTCAGCGCATTGCCGGCGAACTGCAGGAACTCCGGGGTGAAAGGCAGCGAGGAGCCATAGGATTCGACCGGCTGGAAGTTGCTCGCGCCCTTTTGCAAAAAGCCCTTGGCGGCGTTGTCGGTGAAAGCCCACAACAGGCCCTTCTGGCCGTACAGCATGTCGGCCGCGTCCGCCGGCGAGGGCGCGGCCTTGAGCGGAAACAGCACCGCCTTCGCCCATTCGTTCTGCAGGGTGCAGGAGGCCTGCTGCTGGGTGTATTGGGAGAGCAATTGCAGCGGACCGCCGATCAGGCGCCAGGTGGGCTCGGCTTCCGGCGCCGGCTCCATCAGGGTACCGCGCAATTCCTTCAGGGCGTCGAAGGCCACGGCCAGGGGCGCCGGGTCCTTGGCCGCCGGGTCGGCCGATACCTGGAACAGGCCGGAAGCCAGGCCGGCGGCCTTGCCCATGCCGCTGCTGGCCTCGGCCGCCGCCTTGGAGACCTCGCCGGCATACGTGGCATAGGCCTTGCCAGCGTTGAGCTGGGTCTGGATCAGGTTCTTGCCCTCGCCGACGCCGCCCGAAACGGTATCGCGCAATAGCTGCGGCCCGGAGTTGCTGATCACCCCGGTGACGCGCCCGGCCTGGCCGAGAAAGCCGTCTGCCTTGCCCAGCGCCTTGATGCCCTGCCAGCGCCGCGCCAGCTTGAGCCAGGCCGGGGTCTGTTCGTCCGGGGTATCGCGCAGTTCGTCGTTGATGCGGTTGAGCAGGGCGATATGCGGGCCCGCGTCGCCCATCAGGCGCGGCAACAGGGCACGCCATTCCGCCTCGCTGGCCAGGGTCAGCTTGCCGCGGTTGAAATCCTGGGAGAAGTCCTGCCACTGTTTCAGGCGCGCGCCGCGGTACCACGTGAGGAAGCTGGCGCGGCGCTCGCTGAAGTTGTTGTTGCCAAGGCTGCGCTCGACTTCGGAAAGGAATTTGTCGATCGCGATGTACCCGCGCTGGGTGAAGGCGGCGCGCACCACGATTTCGTCTTGCGCGGCGCGCGAGCCGTGCCAGAAATCGGCCAGGGCCACCGGGCGCATGCCGGGTTGCTCGTCGACCCAGGTGACCAGCCAGTCCATATTGCCGCCGGACAGCGCCAGCTGGTTCAGCCAGTTCTCCAGGCGGCTGCGCTCCTGGCTCAGTACCGCGGTCTGCGACTCGCGCCGCAGGTAGGCGCGGTACAGCACGTTGTAGGTGGCGGCGGCGTCCGGCGCCAGGTCGTAGGGCGAGATCTCACCGTGCACCTTGGCCAGCGCCAGGTTGGTCGGCACCGGATCGGGCAGGCTTTCGAGGTTGGCACCCGGCCCGCCGTCGGCCTCGGCGCGCAGCAGGTTCAGGCGCCGCACCACGAACTGGATGTCGGTCGGCTCGGTGGCGGCGTTGCCGGCCAGCGGGTTCAGGCGCCGCGCCAGGCGGTCGTCGATCGCGGCGACACCAAACTGGTTGAAGGCGCCCGCATAAGCCTGCGCCAGGCGCCCCTGCAGGGCGCGCACCGGCTGGTTGAACGGCAGCCAGCGCACCCACCAATGGTCGTTGCGCGCCGCCAGCTGGTTCAGTGCCGAATGCTGGCGCGCCAGCGCGTTGAGGTCCTGGGCGAACTTGCCCGATACCTGCGGGATCGCCGGGTAGGATTCGCGCAGGTCGTTCACCGTGTTCCAGCTGTGCACGAAGGAGCCGGTGAACACCACTGCCAGCAGGACGCAGGCCAGCACCCAGCACGACAGGCCGAGGTTGCGGGTGATGCGGCCCCAGCGCAGCGCCTGGTTCAGCGGGTGGTGCAGGTTGCGGTCGTGCGCCAGCACTCCGGAGAACAGGTCGCCGATAAACAGCGCCTTTTCACGGATGCGCAGCACCGAGGTCTGCTCCGGCAGGTTGGAGTCCTTCAGCACGAAGGAGGAGACGCCGCCGCCCTGCTGGCTGCTGGTGAAGAACAGGCCGCGCAGCATCGGCGCTTCCATGTACGGGTCTTCGCCGAAGGCGGCGCTGAAGAACTCGTCGAGCGCCGGCTTCAGGCGCTCGAACTCGTTGGGAAACAGCAGCAGGCCGGCGGAAACCTGTTCCATGTCGCGCGTCATCACCAGGCGCAGGTCGCGCAGGCGCTCGGCGACATTGACAAAGGCGTTGTCGAGGAATTCGCGGGCGTAGCGGGTGTCCGACTGGTGCACGTAGCCCAGCGCCTGACGCAGGGTCTCCGGCGGCAGGTGGTCGGAGAACTCGGTCATGCCGTAGAGCATGTCGCACTTGGTGACCACCACGTAGACCGGGAAGCGGGTATCGGTCAGGCGCATCAGCTGGTCGATGCGGATGCGCAGGCTGCGGGTGCGCTCGAGCATGCGCTCGCGCGAGGAGTAGAGCAGCTCGTCGGCGGCAATCGTCACGATCACGCCGTTGAGCGGCTCCTTGCGGCGCACGCCCGCCAGCAGGCCGAGGAATTTTTTCCACTCCGCCTGCACTCCCTTGTCGGCCGGATTGACCACGTAGCGGCTGGACAGGTCGAGGATCACCGCCCGGTCGAACAGCCACCACTCCATTGTCTTGGTCGGCTTGACCTGGCCCAGAATCGGCGTTTCCTGGATCGGCGAGGCCAGGCGGGCGCGCTGCATCGCCGCCGTCTTGCCCGCGCCCTGGGTGCCCAGACCGACGTACCAGGGCAAGGCATACAGCGGATTGCCATAGCGCACCAGGCTGGAGCCCTTGAGCAGGCGGATGCCGCGCTT
>DATAZV010000025.1:0-1595 GCA_036271855.1 Burkholderiales bacterium | reverse complement strand
CATCCGCGACGAGATCACCGGGCGCGCGCGCCAGCTCGAAGGCTACAAAAGCCCGCGCGAAGTGCAAAAGGCGGAGTTCGACGCCAGCTACATGCTCTACCTGCTGGCGCTGCGCTCGCTCAACCGCTTCGTGCCGCAGCTGGTGCACCTGGCGGAGACGCCGCAGGTGCATCCGTGGGTCGCGTACGGCGTTCTGCGCCAGCTGGTGGGCGAGCTGTCCTCCTTTTCGGAGCGGGTCAACATGCTGGGCGAGGGCGACGGCAAGAGCGCGGTGCCGGCCTACGACCACGCCGACCTCGGCCGCTGCTTCACCGCAGTGCAGCAACTGCTGCGCCTGCTGCTCAACGAACTGACCATCGGCCCGGAACTGGTGGTGCGCCTGGAATACCGCGAAGCCGACGCGCTCTACGTGGCCGACATCCCGCGCGATTTTTTCTCCAGCCGCAACCGTTATTACTTCGTCCTGCGCAGCGACAATGCCGGCGAGCCGGCGCTGATCGACGAATTCCTGCGCGAGTCGAAGATCGGCGCCTCCGCCTACGTGCCGCAATTGATCGCGCGCGCCTTGCCGGGCATCGAGATGATCCATCTGAAGGAGCCGCCGCAGGGGCTGCCGCGGCGCGCCAATTCGCTGTATTTCCGCTGCGAACAGTTCTCCGAGCAATGGGAGGCGGTCGAGTCCAAGGGCGACATCGCCATGCACTGGAGTTCAGCCCCCGGCGACTTGCGCGCCGAGCTGGTGGTGGTGAAACGATGAACGCGGCCCGATCCGGTGCGGCCGCGACGGCCGGCCTCAATGTGTTGCAGAATAGCGTTTTTACGCCGTTCATCTCGATGCCATGGCCGGCGGCTAGGGTGATGCCATGAGACTGGCTGACTGCTTCATCGAACTGCTGTCGTACACCCGGCTGTTCCTGCGCAAGCCGGGCGACCCCTACGAGAAATTCCGCGACCGCGTCGAATCGCTGGTCAAGACCAGCGCCGAGATGGCGCGCGGCATGGGCGCTTCCGACGAGGCCTACCGCCAGGCCCTGTTCCCGGTGGTCGCCTATGTCGACGAGGCGGTGCTGACCTCGCGCTGGGCGGAAGCGCCGCGCTGGCAGGGGCAGCAGCTGCAAAAAAGCCTGTTCAATACGTCGCGCGCAGGGGTTGAATTCTTCCAGCGCCTGGAAGCGCTGCCGGCAGCCGAAAAGGCGGTGCGTGAAGTATTCTATTTCTGCCTGATGCTCGGCTTCAAGGGGCGTTACGCCTTCACCTCCGACCGGCTGATGCTCGACAGCATCAAGCAAAAGCAGCTCGAGGTGCTGGTCGAGGGTGCCGAGACGGCCGGCCTGGACGGCAAGCACATCCTGTTTCCCGCTGCCTATCCGGCCGGTGGCGACGTGCAGGCGGCGCCGAACCGCGGCCGTAACCTGGCGGCGCTGGCCTGGATGGCCGGACCGCCGGTGATCCTGCTGCTGCTGTACGGCTTTTATTATTTTTCGCTCGACCAGTTGGTGGGCAATTTCAACTTATTCGTGAAGTGACGCAGGCATGAAAAAGCTGGGCAAATTCCTGCTGATCGCGCTGCTGGTCCTGTTGGCGGCGGCGCTTTG
>DATAZV010000024.1:0-5791 GCA_036271855.1 Burkholderiales bacterium | reverse complement strand
GTAGGTCGCGGTGACTGAAAGGTTATCCGGCAGGGCAACGTTGACCAGGCGCGGCACCTCGCGCAAGGCCGTCACCGCGCCGGTGCAATAGGTGATGAACACATCCACCACGCGCTCGTCCATGAATTTTCCGTAGGCGCTGCGGTCCTTCGGCGGCGGCGCGGACGTGGGCCCACCGACCAGTTGCATTGCCTTTTTGCTCAGCGCCTCGAAGGCACCGGGTTTTATTGCCCCGGCGCGCTCGAACATCAGCCAGGTGTAGTCACCGGAAGGGTCCGCCTTGGGAGTCGAAGTGCCCATGCGCACCGCCGGGTCGAGCAGCTTGTCCAGCAGGTTGGCGGTGGTGAGGCCCAGTTCGGGCTGGGCCAGGGCGCACAGGCGGTTGCCGGTGAACACGCGCATAGTCTGCGCCAGGCCCTTGTCGGCGAGGGTCTTCGGGTGGCCGGTGTCGGCCGAGGTGAACAGGTCGGCTCGCTCTCCACCATTCGCGCCTTTCTCCAGGCGCGCGCGCAACAGGCCGGAGGCGCCGAATTCGAACTCCAGGCGCACGCCCTTTTTCGCCTGGCAGGCTCGCGCCAGTTCGGTCCACGCGCCTTTCAGGCTGCCTGCGGAATAGACCTTGAGGATCAAGGGCGCGCCGCCGACCGGAGCGGGCGCTCCCTGCGCCAGAGCGCCGAGCGGCAGCCCGAAGAGTGCGGAAACAAGAAATGCATGGCCGAGTTTAAACATAAAACCTCAGGGTTTTGCGTTGGGAAAAAACAATTGCTGGCCACCGATCTTGTAGCCGGCAATCACCTGCTGGCCTTCGGGCGAGACCAGCCAGTCGATGAAGGCCTGGCCGAGGGCGACTTTCACATGTGGAAACTTCGCCGGGTTGACCAGCATGACGCCGTATTGATTGAACAACTTGGTGTCGCCTTCGACCACGATGTCCAGGTTCGCGCGGTTCTTGAACGACAGCCAGGTGCCGCGGTCGGCGAGGATGTAGGCGTCCATCGAGGCGGCGGTGTTGAGCGCCGGGCCCATGCCGGAACCGGTGTCGCGGTACCAGGGGCCCTTTACCGCATCCAGGTTGATGCCGGCATCTTTCCAGTAGCGCAACTCGGCGGCGTTGGTGCCGCTGCGGTCGCCGCGCGAAACGAAGGCGGCCTTGGCGGCGGCGATTTTGCGCAGGCCTTCGAGGATGTCGCGGCCATGCGCCTTCGCCGGATCGTTTTTCGGCCCGACCAGGATGAAGTCGTTGTACATCACGTCCTGGCGTTTGATGGAAAAACCTTCAGCGAGGAATTTCTCTTCCGCCACCTTGTCGTGGACGAATTCGACATCGGCATCGCCGCGCCGCCCCATGTCCAGCGCCTGGCCGGTGCCCACCGCGACCACCCGCACCTGCACCCCGGATTTCTTTTCGTAAATCGGCAGCAGGTAGCCGAACAGGCCACTTTGCTCGGTGGAAGTGGTGGAAGCCACGGTGATGAACCGTTCTTGTGACTGAGCTTGTGCCTGCGCCGGCAGGCTGCAGGCGGTGCATGCGGCCAGCAGGGCGGCGCCGGCGATGAATCCGCGACGATTGAGGTTCATGCGATTTCTCCTTCGAGGTAAGCGTGGCCGCCGCTGGAGCGGGGCCGGGTAAAAAATTCGTCCACCGGCGTGTGCTCGGCGACCTGCCCGGCGTCGAGGAACACCACGCTGTCGGCAAAGCGCCGCGCCAGGCCACGATGGTGGGTGGTCATGACAATCGATGTGCCGCCGGCGGCGATGCCGAGGATGATGGCTTCGACCGCGCGCATGGCGGCGGGGTCCAAGCTGGCGGTGGGCTCGTCCAGCAGCAGCACGTCCGGCTCCAGCGCCCAGGCCCGCGCCAGCGCCACGCGCTGCTGCTCGCCACCGGAAAGCACGCGCCCCGGACGATCCGCCAGTTGCGCCAGCCCGACACGCGCCAACGCCGCCAATGCGCGTTCCCGCAGGCGCGGCGCCGATTCAGCGCGGTGCGCGGGCGACAGCTTGAGGCCGTAGATCACATTGTCCAGCGCCGAGCGGCGCAGCAACACCGGCTTCTGGAACACCATCGCCAGGCGCGGCGCGCGGCCTTCGATGGCAGACCATTGCACCGCGCCGCTGCTGGGCGCAAGCAGCCCGTGCATCAGGCGCAGCAGCACGCTCTTGCCCGCGCCGTTGGCACCGAGAATCGCGGTGCGGCCGGCGGCCAATTCCAGCGACACGCCATCGATGGCGCGATGGCCGCGGCCTTCGAACACCAGGTCGCGCAAGCTGATCATCGGTTCAGCCATGGCGTCGCGCCGCCCATTCGCGAATGCCGTAAGCCGCGGCGTTAAGCAGCAGCACGATCAGCAGCAGGATCACCCCCAGGCCCACCGCCAGCGGCAGATCGCCCTTGCTGGTTTCCAGCGCGATGGTGGTGGTCATCACGCGCGTCACGCCGTCGATATTGCCGCCGACGATCATCACCGCGCCGACTTCGGCCATCGCCCGCCCCAGGCCCGCCAGCACCACGGTAAGCAGCGAAAAGCGCGTGTCCCACAGCAGCGTCAGCGCGGCTTGCCAGGCGCGTGCGCCGAGCGAGCGCAACTGCTCCTCGTATTCGCGCCAGGCATCCTCGATCACCTGTCGCGTTAGCGCTGCGATCAGCGGGGTGATCAGCACGAACTGCGCGATCACCATCGCCTGCGGGGTGAACAGCAGGCCCATCGCGCCCAGCGGCCCGGCGCGCGAGAGCATCAGGTAGACCACCAGCCCGACCACCACCGGCGGCAGGCCCATGGCGGCATTGAGCAGCACGATCAGCACTTGTCGTCCGGGAAAGCGCCCCACCGCCACCGCCGCGCCGATCAGCCCGCCGGCAACCGAGGCCAGCGTCACCGAGGCCAGGCTGACCGACAAGGACAGGCCGATGATCGAATACAGCTTGGGGTCCAGCGAAAACGCCAGACGTGCTGCATCGGCCAGGCTTGCGGCTATCCAGTTCATGGGGGATCAGGTTGAAACAGGCAACGGTGACGGAAATCTCGCGCTTCCTTGACCCGGGACGGCTGGGCGCGCGGAGCACCGCTTATTCAAGTGCGGCTATGGTAGCGTCGCAGCCCGAAAAACCAATATGCACTTTGCAGCATACGTTGAGCCTGAAACCACAGTAAATAACAGGTTCAAACTACAAATCGCCTCACCGCGTTTTCACCAACCTGATAAAACCTGAGAAAAAATCGGAATTTTCAACTACAAACGTGGTGCGCCTTAAGATACGTCCCACCATGTTTGTGTTACCCCGGCGCGGCGCGATGCGTGGACCACGCGGTACGTCGTTGCGGATGTTAAAGAAAGCAGCCCGGCGAAGGGTAGTGCCGAACGCAGAAAGAGACGCGGCTTCTGGTTCCGAAGATACGCGAATATCGGGAATCGTCAAGTGCGCGAACGATAGTGCCGATGAACCGGCCTCTGGTCATCGCCTGGATGGCGGACAAACGGGTTTATGGCAGGTGCGGGCAGATCAACACTCGATCAGGCTGCCCGCCGCCAGGTCGATCAGTCCGGCGCGGATTTCGCGGCCGGCGTGGATCGCCGCCAGCGCTTCCTTGTAGCCGGTGATCTGCATGCGGTAGGCCGGCAACTCTTCGTCGGTAACGCGTGCCTTGTAGTCGAGCACCCAGAGGGCGTCGGAAAACTCCACCACGCGGTCGGCGCGCTTGACTTCGCCATCGGCGATGATTTCCAGTTCGTTGACGGCGCGCACGAACTGCGCAGGATCGAAAAAGCGCGCCAGCGCCGGCAAGGCCAGGGCCTGGCGCGCGCTGCGCAGGAGTTGCATGGCCAGGTGCAGGGAGGTGCCGGCGCGGGCGGCGACTTCGGCGACCTCGGGGGCTTTGCGGCCGAAGTCGGTTTCGTCCAGCACGGCCTGCAGCACGGCATGCAGTTGGGTGCCGGCGAGCATGGCTGCGGTGGGAGGCGCACGGCGGGTGCCAACAGGCGGGACGTCGAATACGGCGGAGAGCAAGTCGCTTGCTGCTTGCGTTGCAGACGTGGCTGCAACGCCCGGTGCCTGCACCTGCATTTCCGGCAGGCTGCCCCAGGCCAAAGGCATGCCCGGTTCAAGTTCGGGCGCCTGGCTTTCGTAGAGGTGATGCAGGGCACGGGCGATGCGCTGGTAGGCGCCCTCCTCCTTCGCGTTACGATTCTCGACGCCGGTGACCACCAGCAATTGCTTGGCGCGGGTCATGGCGACGTAGAGGACATTGAGTTCCTCGATGGCGTCGGCGGCTTCTTCCTCAGCCACCAGCGGCTCGCGCGCCGCGCCGATGGCGCCGCCGATGATCAGGGAAAAATGTTCGGGGGCATCGGCTTCCGGCGGCCAGGAGATGAGGGTGCTGTTGCGGCCACGCGCGCTGCCGGCGTTGGCGTCCGCGAGAAACACCACCGGCGACTCCAGGCCCTTGGAACCATGCACGGTCATCAGGCGCACCGCTTCGTGGCTGGCGGTGGGGGCTTCGTCGGGCGATTCGTTGAGTTCGCCGCGGCGCGCGCTTTTGAGGTCGTCGAGAAAGCGCGGCAGGCTGGGAAAGCGCCCGGCTTCGAGTTGCAGGGCCAAGGCGATGAAAGCTTCGAGGTTGGACAGCGCCTGCTCGCGCAAATGGGCGGGCATGGCGTGCGCGTAGCGCGGCAGGACTTCGGCTTCGTGGTAAATGCGGTCGAGCAGGTCGTGCACCGGCAAGAGGCCGGCGACCTCGCGCCAGGCGGCGATCAGGCGATGCGCGCGCGCCAGCGAGGGCGGCAGTTGCAGCGCGTTCGACAGGCGCGCCCACCAGGTGATGCCGGGTTCGCCGATGCCGGCGAGTGCGATCAGGTCGGCGTCGCTTGCGCCGAACAGCGGCGACTTCAGCGCATGCGCCAGCGCGAGATCGTTCGCCGGGGTGACGAGAAATTCGATCAGGGCGTAGAGGTCGCGCGCCTCGATGGTTTCGAGCAGCCCGCCCTGGCGCGCGGTGACGAAGGGAATGCCGGCGGCGCGCAGGGCGGCTTCGATGGCGGGCAAGGCGCCGCGCTTGCGCGACAGGATCATGATGTCGCCGTAGTGCGCGGGGCGCTCGGCCTTGCCTTCGCGCAAGGCGGTGCGGCCGACCAGTTGGGTGATGCGATCGGCGATCAACTGCGCTTCGCGCTCGCGGCGCAGGCGCATGTCGGCGGCTTCCAGGCGCGCTTCGAGCAGAGGGTTGCGCAGGGTGGTGCGCGGCTCCGGCTTTTCGCTGCCCAAAGCAAGCGGCCACAACTCGACGCGGCCGGGCAAATCCTTCAGCACCGTGGTCTGGTTCTGGAAACGGGTATAGGTGGGTTCGTTGCTGAAAAGAGCGTTGACGGCATCGACGATATGCGGGGCGTTGCGCCGCGTGGTGTTCAGCGGCAGGTGCACGGCCTGCCACTGGTCTTGCAGCCAGTGTCCGGCGGCTTCGAAGATGCGCGCATCGGCGCGGCGAAAGCGGTAGATCGACTGCTTGGGGTCGCCCACCAGCAGCACCGAGGGCCGGGCGTGGTCGCTGCCGTAGGCGGCGAGCCAGCCTTTCAGGGCGGCCCACTGCATCGGGTTGGTGTCCTGGAATTCGTCGAGCAGCAGGTGGCGCACGCGCGCATCCAGCCGGGCGTGCAGGTAGGCAGCGTGTTCCTCGCCTGTGAGTAGCCTGGTGGCCAGCCATTCGGCGTCGGTGAAGTCGATGGCGCGGCGGTCGCTTTTGACTTGCGCGAATTCGCGCAGCAGGGCGACGCCGCAGGTGAAGGCGGCGGCGTTGAT
>DATAZV010000023.1:0-13960 GCA_036271855.1 Burkholderiales bacterium | reverse complement strand
GGATGTTGTTCTGGGCAAAAACAGCAGATGGGGGCGAAGGCGGGTAATTCCACCCGGCTGCGCTTCGCCGGTGAATTCGCGCGCGGACCAGTCCCAGAGGGACCGGCGACATATAATTATACGTTCAGACACCGTATCGCCCCCCGCATGCGCACCCGCACCCCCGTTATCAATCCCACGCCGCCGCCGAAGACGGAATACGACCGTCCCAGCAAGTCGCAGCGCAAGCGCGACGTCACGGCGCTGCAGGAGCTGGGGCGCGAGCTTTCGGAGCTGCCGCGCGCGCAGCTGGGCGAGCTCGAATTGCCGGAAAAGCTGCACCAGGCCCTGCTCGACTACCAGACCATCACGGCGCACGAAGGCAAGCGGCGCCAGTATCAGTACATCGGCAAGCTGATGCGCGACGTCGACCCGGAACCCCTGCGCGAAGCGCTGGACCGTTTCACCGGCGACTCCAAGGCCGAGGTGGGCGACATGCACCTGGCCGAGCGCTGGCGCGAACGCCTGCTGGCCGAGGACGGCGTGCTGGGCGAATTCGCCAACACCTACCCCGGCACCGATTTGCAGCAGTTGCGCGTGCTGGTGCGCAATGCCAAGAAGGAACGCGAAACGAGCAAGCCGCCGCGCGACTTTCGCAAGCTGTATCAGTTGATTCGCGAGCAGATCGACGCGCGGCGCAAGGCGGCCGTGCCTGCCGCGCCCGGGGAGAACAACGAGGAGGACGAAGAATGAACCTGCTCGACCGTCCCTTGCGCGTCGGCCTGGTGTCGATCAGCGACCGCGCTTCCGCCGGGGTGTATGAGGACAAGGGCCTGCCGGAGTTACAGGCCTGGATCGACAGTGCCCTGCTGACAAGCTGGGAGCCGGTGACACGCCTGATCCCCGACGAGCAGGCACAGATCGAACAGGCATTGATCGAACTGGTGGATATTGAAAAGTGCGACCTGGTGCTGACCACCGGCGGCACCGGCCCGGCGCTGCGCGATGTGACGCCGGAGGCGACGCTGGCCGTGGCACACAAGGAGATGCCGGGCTTTGGCGAGCAGATGCGCGCCTTGAGCCTGAGGTTCGTGCCGACCGCCGTCCTCTCGCGCCAGGTGGCGGTGATCCGCTTTCAACCTGCCGGTGACGAAAACCCGAAGACCGGGGCGCTGATCATCAACCTGCCGGGCCAGCCGAAGGCGATCAGGGAAATCCTCGAAGGCCTGAAGGACAAGGAAGGCGCGCAAATTGCCGGCGGCATTTTCGCCGCCGTGCCCTATTGCCTCGACCTGATCGGCGGGCCTTACGTCGAAACCGACGAAAAGGTCTGCAAGGCCTTTCGCCCGAAAACCGCCATCCGCGCGCGCGACACCCTGCCGCTGCGCAAATAAGGAACGTTTCATGCCCGTAAAGCTTCTGGAACAAGTCGAAATCGCCACCGGTCCCGAACCCACCGCCTCGGTCATCTGGATGCATGGCCTGGGCGCCGACGGCTACGACTTCGTGCCCATCGTGAAAGAGATCGAGGTCAACACCCTGCCCGGCCTGGCCGGCGGCGTGCGCTTCATTTTTCCGCACGCGCCCACGCGCCCGGTGACCATCAACAACGGCATGGTGATGCGCGCCTGGTACGACATCAAGATGATCGACCTGGTGCGCCAGGAAGACGACGAGGGCCTGCGCGCCTCGCAGGCGGAGATCGAAAAACTGATCGCGCGTGAGAAGGAGCGCGGCATCGCCGCCAATCGCATCATTCTCGCCGGCTTCTCGCAAGGCGGCGCCGTCACGCTGCAAACCGGCCTGCGCCACGCCGAGCGCCTGGGCGGGCTGATGGTGCTCTCCAGCTATTTGCCGCTGGCTTCCACGGTGAAGGCCGAAGCGAACGCGGCGAACCGCGACGTGCCCATCATCATGGTCCACGGCAGCGATGACCCGGTGATCAACATCGCCCGCGCCACGACTTCGCGCGACCAGTTGAAGGAACTCGGCTACAGCGTCGAGTGGCACGAGTACCCGATGGAGCACTCGGTGTGCATGGAAGAAATCCAGGCGGTACGCGTCTGGCTGGGCAAGGTGCTGGGCAGCTAGGCTCCCGCCTGCCCGCTAGTGCGGCAGGCTGAAGTACAGCAGGGTCGCGCCCTGCGGAAAGCTGATCGGCCCGTGCTCCACGCCCTTGCGCACGGTGATGAAGTCCCATTCGCCCAGGGTTTCGTCGGCCACCACGGCGCTGCCCTTGAACACCAGGGCGTTATGGAGTTGTTCGCTGCGCTGCGCGGGCAGGCTCGCGCCGGGGGCGAACTCCAGCACTTCGACCAGCAGCTTGCCGCAGCCGTGGTCGACCAGCATCTTCGCGCGGCAGCCCTCGCCCCTGTTGCGCCAGGGCAATCCTTCCTGCTGGATCAGCCGGTACTCCTTCTTGCCCGAGAGCTTTTCCACTTCGCTGTGGAAGTAGCTGCCCTGGAAGGCGGAGAGCAGCATGCAGCCTTCGGGGTAATCCAGCGGGCCGTGCGGCTCGTGGCTGGGTCCCAGGATGACGTCGAGCGGATGCAGGGTCAGGCCATCGACGATGGCGCGGTTTTTCAGCACCGTGGTGGCGTGCATGCCGGCGTGCACATGGCGCGGCTCGACCGAGCCCAGCGGGTAGTCGATCAAACGAATGCAGAGTTTGGTTTCATCGTCGTTGAAGTACATGCCGGCGCGGTTCGGCCAGTTGTCGACGTTGACGCGCGCCTCCCACGGAATTTCCGCCAGCCGCGTGATTTCGATGCCTGCCTTGTTCACCATGTGACTTCTTTGCCTCTTCGTGATTTTGCCAATGCAGATTTGCGATGCGCTGCATATGGACACGCATTGGATTTCGCTTCATATAATAGGCTAAAGCGTTTTTCGCAAACGCCGATCCGCCGTATAACTGGTCGAGGCACCGAACAATAAGAGAGCGCCCGGTCGTACGATCCCTGGTCATCTGGAGGAGACAAATGCCCCATCGAATCTTGGCTGCGCTGATGCAAATGAGCGCCATGCTGGCTGCATTGCTGTGCGCCGCGCCGGCGCAGGCACAGGCGCAGGACTACCCGAACCGCCCGATCCGCATCATCGTCGGCCCCGGCACAGACCTGCTGGCGCGCATCGCCGGGGAGAAACTGGCCGAAGCCTGGGGCCAGGGCGTGGTGATCGACTCGCGCCCGGCGGCCGGCGGCATCGTCGCCGGCGACGCGGTGGCGAAGGCGGCGCCGGACGGCTACACCCTGCTGCTGTCGTCGAGCTCTTACACCGCCAACAGTCTGCTACAGGCGAAAATGCCCTACGACATCCTCACCGACCTGCGCCCGGTGTGCCTGCTCGGCACGATTCCCGTGGTGGCGGTGGTCAATCCCGCGCTGCCGATCAACAACCTCAAAGAACTGGTGGCCGCGGCGAAGGCCAATCCCGGCAAGCTCAACTACGCTTCCGCCGGCAACGGCACCGCGCCGCACCTGGCCGCCGAGATGTTCAAGCAGCTGGCGCATGTGGACATCACCCACGTGCCCTACAAGGGCGCGGCACCCGCTATCACCGACGTCATGGGCGGCCAGGTGCAGTTGATGTTCAGCACCGCGCCCACCGTGATCTCGGGCGTGCAGGGCGGCAAGCTGCGCGCGATCGGCGTGACCGGCGCGCACCGCTTCAAGGGCTTGCCGGACGTACCCTCGGCGTCGGAACAGGGCTTTCCCGGCACCGCCTACATCGCCTGGAATGGCATCCACGCGCCGGCGAAAACGCCGACGGCGATCATCGAAAAGCTGAGCGCCAAAATGGTCGAGCTGATGCGCACGCCCGACGCCACCCTGCGCACGGAAAAGGCGGGCTTCGAACCCGCCAGCCTGCCGACCAGGGAGTTCGAGCAGTTTCAGGAACAGGACCTGGCGCGCCTGAAGGTGACCATCCGCCAGAGCAACATCAAGGCCGACTAGGGACGTGCCCTAGTCCTGCAGGCCGCGCACGTTGCGGTAGCGGGCGTGGCGCGGGTCGACAAAGCGCACGCGGAACTCCACCGGCGTGTCCTTGAAGGTGTAGGCGGTGCGCTCGATGCGCAGCAGCGGCGCGCCGGCAGGCAGCTTCAACGCTTCGGCCATGCCGGCGTCCGCATTGCAGGCGCCGAGGTCTTCGAGCACCCGCACTACCGAGACACCGTACTCCTCCTGGTAGTAGCTGTAGATCGAATCGCGGCGCGCAGTGAAGCTCTCCGGCGTCAGGTCCTTGAAGCGGGAAAACGGGATCCAGATGCGGTCCAGCATCACCGGCATGTTACCCACCAGGCGCAGGTTCTCGACCTTCGCCACCGGCGCGCCGGTGGCGAGCCCCAAACGCTGCGCCAGCTCCTTGCCGGCCTTTTCGCGGCGAAAGCTGCGCAGGCGCGCCGACACTTTCACCAGCTTGCCGCCTGCGTCCACAAAACTGAAAAACAGGTCGAAGGCGCGCTTGTCGGTGAGGCGCGCGACGGTGGTACCGACGCGCGCGCGGCGGATCAGCAGGCCCTCGGCCACCAACTCTTCCACCGCGCGGCGGATGGTGCCGATACCCACGCCGAATTCATGCGCCAACTGGCCCTCGGTGGGAATGCGGTCGCCGGCGGCCCAGCGCCCGCTGTGCAGGCGCTCGTTGATGCCGGCGCGCACCACTTCGTAGAGCGGCTGGTCCTGTTTGCGCGATTCTTGTCGCATGGATTGTTCTGGGGTGGGTTGGGCGGCGGCAGGAGCATAGCGCATGCCCGGGGCGCCGCCCAGGCCTCCATCATATCAATCATTCGAATGATTGATTGACGGCGCGGGCGGATTTGCGTAAGATGACTCAATCGTGCCCAGTGGGCACCTCGCGCGGCGGCTTCTGCCTCGCGGCATTCACCGGAGATCATTCCATGCCCAACCTGATCAAGCACATCGCGATGAAGGTCGAGAATCTCGACAAGACCAGCGCCTTTTACGAAAACGTGTTCGGCTACAAGCACGTCAACACCGTGCGCCGCAAGGGCAAGAACGGCGACCACATCTCGCGCCACCTGACCGACGGCTACATGGACCTGACCCTGATCTATTACGAAAGCCCGGATTCGGACGAAGCCGATTTCGCCGGCCCCGCCCCCTGCATCCACCACATCGGCATGGAAGTCGAAGACCTCGACGCCTTCGTCAAGGCGGTGGTGGACAACGGCGGCGACATCCTCACCGAGCCGGGCCACCTGCCGGTGAAGTTCCGCTCCGCCGGCGGGCCGGTGTGCGAAGTGGTGCCGATGGAACGCTGGGAGAAAAAGACCCTGGCCGGCGGCGTGCACGGCGAAGTGCTGGCCTGACCCCGTATCGGGAAAGCAGGAGACAAGGCGGGATTATAAAAAGAAGGCCGCTCAAGAAGAGCCTGAGCGGTTTGCAAGTACGACGGCTGCGCGCTTGCATGTCGCGCAGTTGGTGAAACGGCGAGGCAGAATCTGCCCCGCCGTTTTTTTTGGCCGCTGCTACAACGCCCCGGCGGCCTTCAGTTCGGCGATCTTCTCGGCGCTGTAGCCGAGCATGCCGGTGAGTATCTCCTCGCTGTGCTGGCCCAGGGTCGGCGGCGCCGCCTTGTGCTCCACCGGCGTGGCCGAGAACTTCATCGGGCTGGCGATCAGCGGGGCCTTGCCGCCCTTGGGGTGCGGCAGGTCGATGCGGGTACCGCGCGCGATCACCTGCTCTTCGGCGAAGGCCTGGTCGATGGTGTTGATCGGCCCGTTGGCCACGCCCGCCTCTTCGAGGATCGCCACCCACTCCTTGGTGTTCTTCCTGGCGAACACCGCCTTGAGGATAGGGTCGAGCTCCTTGCGGTTTTGCACGCGCAGGGCGTTCTTCGAAAAGCGCGCGTCGGCGATCAGTTCCGGGCAGCCGGCGGCAGTGCAGAATTTGGACCACAGGTTGTCGTTGCCGCAGGCGAGGATCACATTGCCGTCGGCCGTCGGGAATACCTGGTAGGGCACGATGGTCGGGTGGGTGTTGCCGATGCGCCCCGGCGCAACGCCGGTGGTGAGATAGGTCATGCCCTGGATCGACAGGAAAGCCATCGCGGTGTCGAGCAGCGCCAGGTCCAGGTGCTGGCCGACCCCGGTCTCGGCGCGGTGCGCCAGCGCGGCGCAAATCGCCACCGAGGAATACATGCCGGTGAGAATGTCGATGATCGGCACGCCGACGCGCATCGGCCCGCCGCCTGGCACGCCGTCGGGCTCGCCGGTGACGCTCATCAGGCCGCTCATGCCCTGCACCATGAAGTCGTAGCCGGGACGCTCGGCATAGGGCCCGGTCTGGCCGAAGCCGGTGACGGAGCAATAGATGATCTTCGGGTTGACTTTCTTGATGTCTTCGTAACCCAGGCCGTAACGCACCAGGTCGCCGACTTTGTAGTTTTCGATCAGCACGTCGCAATGCTTGGCCAGCTCGCGCACCAGTTCCTGCCCCTGCGCGTTCGACAGGTTGACGGTGATGGACTTCTTGCCGCGATTCGCGGCCATGTAATAGGCGGCTTCGGAAGTATCCTTGCCTTCCGGGTCCTTGAACCAGGGCGGCCCGAAGGCGCGCGAGTCGTCGCCCTTGCCGGGGCGCTCGACCTTGATCACTTCGGCGCCCAGGTCGGCGAGGTTTTGCCCGGCCCAGGGGCCGGCGAGGACACGGCTCAGGTCGAGCACGCGGATATGGGAGAGAGGTCCAGCCATGGAGGTCTTTCGTCTGACGGTTTAAAGGTTAATCGGAAAACTGTGGTTTGGTCTTGGCCAGGAAGGCGCGCACGCCCTCCTTGTAATCGGCGCTGTCGAAATAAGTAAAGTGCTCGCGAATCTCGGCTTCGGTCAGGCCCTCCTGCACCGGCGCCAGGCGCTTGATCCAGCGCTTGTTGGCGCGCGCCGACATCGGGCTGCCGGCGGCAATGCGCTCGGCGGCGGCATAGGCTTCCTTTTCGATTTCGGTGTCCGGCACGATGCGCGTCAGCAGGCCCTTGGCATAAGCTTCATCGGCGCTGAACACCCGGCCTTCGAGCAATATCTCGAGCGCCACCGCGCGACTCACCAGGCCCAGCATGGCGGTGAGCTCCGCATGCGCGAGGGGAAAACCCAGGCGGTTGATCGGCACGCCGAAGCGGGCGGACTGCGCGGCGATGCGCATGTCACAGCAGCACGCAATCTCCAGCCCGCCGCCGACACAGGCGCCCTCGATCAAGGCCAGCGTGGGGATTTCGCAATTGGCGATCGCCTCGTTGGCGCCCTTCACCGTCGCCTCGTGGTAATGCGTGCCCTTGGCGACATTAGAGCGCACGGTGGCAAACTCGCTGATGTCGGCACCGGCCGCGAAATTGCCGTCGGCCCCGCGCAGCACGATGCAGCGCACCCCGCTTTGTTCCTGCAAGTCGCGCATCGCCTGGGCCAGCGCCTCCCAGTGCGCCACTGACAGGGCGTTGAGTTTGCCGGGCGTGGAAATCACCACCGTGGCGATATGGCCGTCGCGCAGGACGGTGATGGGCTGGGACATGGGAAAATAACGGCGAGGTCAAGGAAAAAGCAGGGGAAAAGCAGGGAAAAATGCGGCGGCGCAAGAGGCGGATACCGGCCCGATGCGAACGCCAAAGGCGCAATGGTAACGCAGTGGCGGTGGCATCGCCGCCACCGCCAGGCCGCCCCGGAAGGAAACCGATCATGGGCAAGCTCGTCGTCACTGCCGGCCACATCCTCGCGCTGCGGCTGGTCGACGTCGCCTACTCCATCGACCTGGCGCAAGCTGAGCGATTGTGGGCCGCCCATGCCCTCGGCCCCGCCGCGCGCGCCCACCTCACCGGCACCTCGCCCAAGGCCATCAGCTTCGGCGTACCGCCGCTGGCCCTGGGCATCGGCACCGTCACCCTGGAACTGTCCAGCGGCACCGTGCAGGCCAGCGCCACCGCGCGCCTGTACGACTTTGGCGTGGTCAGCCTGGGCCTGCAGGTGCAGGCGGACGGCCGCGATGTCACCGCCTTCGCGCGCCTGATGAACGACATCCAGGAGGCCATCGGCCCCGGCACCGACACGGCGCACTGGGCGGCCCTGCTCGAACAGTTGCGCAAGGTGCTGGGCGCCGCGCTGTCGCGCCCCAACCCGGCGATTATCGAAGAGGACTACCTCCTGGGCGTGGTGCATGCATTCGACACCCAGCCCTCGGCGCGCGAGCTGCTGGAGCAGGTCGACTTCGTGCCCATGCTCTCGGGCGACTACCGCACACTCTCCGAGCCCGCGCGCAACGACCTGCTGCGCCAGCGCTTTTCCTACTACGAAGACGACCTGGTGATCCTCACCTGGGACCGCGCCTTCGTCTACGAGCCGCGCGGCGATTCCGATGTCGACGACGTGCTCGAAGTGGCCAACGCCCAGCTGCTGGAAATGCGCTACTACGACAGCCTGCTGGATGACGAGTTGCCGCGCATGTACAAGATGGTCGAGTCGATCCGCCGCCCCTTGAGCCTGCTCGCCGCGCGCCGCTACGCCGGCCTGGCGCGCCAGCTCAACGCGCTGGTGGCCGAAGTCACCGAACTGACCGAGAAGGTCGACAACGCGCTGCAGGTGACCGAGGACGTTTACCTCGCGCGTATCTACACCTCGGCAGTGGAGACCTTCCGTGTGCGCACCGTCTACGCCGGGGTCGAGCGCAAGCTTGCCATCATCCGCGACACCTACCGCGCGCTCTACGAGGAAGCTTCAAGCAGCCGCGCCGAGCTGATGGAAATCACCGTGATCGTGCTGATCGCAGTGGAGATCGTGCTGGCGGTGCTGCGGCACTGATGCCGCGCGGCTCCTCAGCTTTCCGCGAAAGACGTCACCTGCTTGCCCGCCAGCACCCGCGCGCCCAGGTCCGCCAGGCGTTTCAGGCGGCTGTTGGCGGCCACCGTGCCGTTGCTGTCGAAGGCCTCGACGTTGGCCTCGATCTGGTCGACGTCGTAGTAGTAATTGACCATCAGGCCATAAGATTGCTTCAAGCCCTTGGCGGAGGTGTCGGCCAGCCAGTGGATGCGTTCCAGGCGGGCACCATTGCCGAGGTGAAAGCGTGCCACCGGGTCGCGCGGCTGGCCGCGCTTTTCTTTCGCCTCGACCAGGTAGTAGGCACCCAGCGCCGTCAGCGCGCCGCGCAGGCGGTGGGTGGCCTCGGCGTCGCGCGCCCAGTCGGGCGAGGCATTGACATTGGCCAGCGCCAGCTTGAGTTCGTTCGGCAGTTGCGCGGTTTTCAGCCACGAGGCGAAACCCGGCACCGGCGAGAGCGTGGCGAAGTGCGCCAGCTTGGGGAAGTCGCGCTTCAAGTCCTCCACCACGCGCTTGAGCAAAAAGTTGCCGAAGGAAATGCCGCGCAGGCCCACTTGCGTGCTGGAGATGGAATAGAACATCGCCGCCCGCGCGCGCTTGGTGTCGAACACCGGGGCGGAGACGTCGAGCAGCGCCTGCACGTTGCCGGCGATGTCGTTGGTCAGCGCCACCTCGACGAACACCAGCGGCTCGTCCTTCAGGCGCGGGTGGAAGTAGGCGTAGATGCGGCGGTCATGGTCCAGGCGGTTTTTCAGGTCCGCCCAGGAGTGGATTTCGTGCACCGCCTCGTAGGCCATCAGCTTTTCGAGAATGCTGGCGGGCGTGTCCCAACTTAAGCGGCGCAATTCGAGAAAGCCGACCTCGAACCAGGCGCCCAGCTGCTCGGCCAGTTCGGCGTCCAGCACCTTGAGTTCGGGAATCTCTTTCAGGTGATTCAGCACCTCGGCGCGCACATCAACCAGGAAGCGCACCCCGGCCTCGGCCGAGCCGACCTGGCGGATCACCCGCGCGCGCGGCGACACCATGGCTTCGCGCAGGCGCGTTTCCAGTTCCCATTCTTCCGCCGTGTTGCGGCGGGCGGCGTATTCGGCATAGGCCTTTTCCAGCGGCTCGGCATCGGGCTTGAGCTCGGTGGCGAAGGCGCGCAGGGCTTCCAGGCGGGTGGCCGCATCCATCGCCCCGTATTGGCCGATCAGGCCCAGCGCGCGGGTGCGCGAGGCCACCGGCCCGCCCTGCTCCTTGGCGCAGGCTTCGAGGTCGCGCTTCCAGGTGCGCAGGCTGGAGCTGGAGACGGCCGGCTCGCCGCTGGCCTCGCCCTTGAACCAGGCACCGACACGGCCCAGCAGGTTCGGTTTGGCGGGGGCGGCGGTGACTTCGGCGGGAATCGGATTATTGCTCATCAATTAGGCGAAAACGTGAAAATGAATTATGACGCGAACCAGACAATAGCGCGCCGTAGGCATCAGGATAGCAGCGAATTACACCAAATTGGGCACAAGATGCGGACTGGGGGCCACGCTTGTTGCGGCTCCGCAACGCCTCGTACACCTGGGCCGGGTTCTACGGATAGGCAGCAGCGAGGATTTGCCCGAGGCGAGGCAGATCGTCATGCGGCAGCCAGTTGATGCCGGCGGCGCGGCTACGGCCGCCGCCGCTGGCGAATTGCCGGCACACCGCATCCGCGCCGTCGGGCCGCACGCTGGGCGCTCGCACGCTGACCATGTAGCCCGGCGCGCCCTCTTTCACGCCCGCCACCAGTACCGCGTGGGCACGCTCGGGATGCGCGCGCGCCAGTTCGTTGGCGAACACGCCATTGACCCGGCGCGCCCATGGCTCATCCGGCAGCACATAGGCAGCCACCCCGCAAGGCGCGTCGTGCAGGGTGGTGGGCGCCAGCGCGTGCGCATGCACCATGTCGCTGTCGAAACACGCGCGCAGGCGCGCCAGCAGCGCCGGCTCGGCGGCGATCAGCTCACGCGGATCGGCATGGGCGCCGAAGCGCGCGAACAGCACGGCCGGCGGCATGCACAGGTCGGCCTCGCTTTCGCCATAGGCGTTGTAGTTCACCAGTTCGCCGAATTCGCGCAACAGGGCCTCGTCCGCCTCGCTCAGGTCGATGGCCTGCGCCGCCGCGTGTGCCGATGCGTGCAGGTTGTCGCCGTAGGCCGCCGCCACTGCCCAGGCGCGAAAGCGGCCCTGCAGCAAGTGGTCGACGATCAGGCTCGAGCAGGCCGAAGAAGCGGTGTCGATGTGCGCCGTGAGCCCCGGATGGGCGGGAATCTCGCCGGCGTAGTGATGGTCGTGCCACACCACCTGGGCGCCGGCGCCGAGCAGGCGCAACAGCGGCGCGCGGTTGCTGTCGAGCGAAATATCGGCCACGTAGACGACGTCGCCGGCACCGCCATCGACCCGCTCCAGCAGCGCGATGTCGCGCTTGACGCCGGTGACCACCTGGTCCGGCGCGAAGCCGGCCAGGCGCAACTGCTGGGCGGCGCACAGGCCGTCGGCGTCGCCGTTGAACACCAGGTGGCGGCTCATGCAGCACGCCCCACGCGGCGGCACGCGGCGCGGGCAAGGCAAAAGCGCGTTGGCAGCGGCAATTCCATGGCGGGCGGCAGGCGTTGGACGATATTCTCATTGTCGCACGCGTTCCGAGCACGCGAGCGCGGCGCCCGCATCGCCCTGCCCGCGGCGGCGCGCCCTATCGCAGTGCAAAGCGCACTGCTATGGGCACGTGATCGCCCGGTCCCGGCACGACAGCCGCGCCGCCCCTCTGGCAAAGGGCAGCGCAAGCTGGCATATGCCTTGCGAGGTACGGAATAAAATGCCGGATTGCCGGCCGCGCAAAGCTGCTGCGCACCACATCAACGGAGATGGTTTCAATGTCCAAGCCTGTATCACGGGCTTCCTCGCGGGTGCCCTTCTGGCGCGCCGGCCACTCGCCCACCCTGGTGGCGGCCTTTCTCTACTTCAATTTCACCTTCATGGCCTGGGTACTGCTCGGCCCGCTGGCGGTGCAGATCGCCGCCGACCTCAAGCTTTCCGCCGCCGAGCAAGGCCTGATGATCGCCACGCCGCTGTTGGCCGGCGCCATTCTGCGCGTCGCCATGGGCATGCTGGCCGACCGCCTGCAGCCGCGCCTGGCAGGCGCCATCGGCCAGGTGGTGGTGATCGGCGCGCTGATGGCGGTGTGGCTGATCGGCGTCGACAGTTACGCGGAAGTGCTGGCGCTGGGCGTGGTGCTGGGCCTGGCCGGCGCCTCGTTCGCCGCGGCGCTGCGCCTGGCTTCCGGTATCTACCCGCCCGAGCATCGCGGGCTGGCGCTGGGCATCACCGGTGCGGGCAATTTTGGCACCGTGCTGGCGGCCTTTTTCGGCCCCTCGCTGGCGGCGGCCTGGGGCTGGCAGAACGTGCTGGGCATGGCCCTGGTGCCGCTGATCCTCGCCCTCGCCTACTACCTGCTGGCCGCGCGCGACGGCGACGAACCGGCGCCGATGCGGAAAAGCGCCGACTACCTGCGGGTACTGCGCAACCACGACGCGCTGTGGTTCATGTTTTTCTACGCGGTGAGCTTCGGCGGCTTTGTCGGCCTGGCTTCCTTCCTCACCGTGTATTTCGCCACCGAGTTCGGCCTCTCCGCGGTTTCCGCCGGTTACTGCGCGGCGCTGTGCTGCTGCATCGGCTCGGTGTTCCGCCCCTTCGGCGTGCACTTCGCCGAGCGCCTGGGCGGGATTCGCGCGCTGGCCATTCTCTACGGCACGGCGGCGGCAACCCTGGTGACGGCGGCCGTCGGCCTGCCCTCGGCGCCGAGCGCGCTGGTGGTGTTCGGCATCGCCATGCTGGCGCTGGGCATGGCCAACGGCGCGGTGTTCCAGGTGGTGCCGCAGCGCTTTCGCCAGGAGATGAGCGAGATGACGGCGATGATCGGCATGGCCGGCGCCGTCGGCGGTTTTTTGCTGGTCGCCTCGCTGGGTTTTTCACACCAGGCCGGCGGCAGCTATCGCGCCGGCTTTTTGATGTTCGCCGCCTGCGCGGTGATCGCGCTGATCGGCCTGGCGGTGGTTAAGACGCGCTGGCGCAGCCTGTGGCGCGGTGCGCCCGCGCGCGCCTGAAGGCCGCATAAAACACGACGTAGGCAACGACGAAGCAAGCAGCGACGCTTATCCGATAAACATAACCGAGACTAGAGCTACGCAATGCCGCGAGCCCTCATACTGACTGAAGCCCCCGCCTCGCCCGAGCCCCTGCGCCTGGGGCTGCTGGCCGCCGGCTACAACGTGCTCGACGAAATCACCGAGCCGCAACGCCTGCTCAAGCGCGCCAGCGCGATCGAGCCGGACATCGTGGTGATCGCCATCGAGTCGCCCTCGCCCGCGCTGTTCGAGGCCTTGCGCGTGCTCTACGACAACGCGCCCTGCGCAGTGGCCGTATACACCAGCGACACCGCGCAGGCCAGCATCGAGCAGGCGGCCGCCTGCGGTGTGCAGGCCTGGGAAACCGGCGGTCTCTCCGGCGAGCACCTGCCCTCGCAACTGGCCGCCGCGCGCGCCCGCTTCAAGCTACTGCGCGAAACGCGCGACGCGCTCGAAGAGGCCTCCAGCAAGCTGGAGGAACGCAAGCTGGTCGACCGCGCCAAGGGCATCCTGATGCAGTCGCGACGCATGAGCGAGAACGAGGCCTACTCGGCCCTGCGCAAGCTGGCGATGGAAAAGAAACTCAAGATGGGCGCCATCGCCGAGCAGATCATCAACACCGCGCACTTGCTGGCCTGAGGTGCGCCTGCACGGGCGTTCAATGGCGCAGCAGCGCCAGCACCAGCAGCACCGCCAGCAGCAGGCATAGCGACTTCCAGAACGCCAGCGGGTCGCGCTCCAGCAGGGGCGCGCGCGTGCGGCTCAGGAATTCGCGGTTCGGCCGGCGCAGGTCCTGCAGGAATTCGGACAGTTCGGGATAGCGCCGCGCCGGCTCGGGGTGCACGGCCCGGCGCAGCGCTTCGTCGACCCAGGCGGGGATCTCGCGCCTGTCGCCCTGCGCGCAATCGTAGCGCAGGCGCCGCTGTGCCGCGCGGCTGCGCGCCTTCGCCACTTCGGCGCCGTAGGGCAGGCGCCCGGTGAGCATCTGGTAGGCGATCACGCCCAGCGAAAACAGGTCGGAGCGCGGCGA
>DATAZV010000022.1:0-5739 GCA_036271855.1 Burkholderiales bacterium | reverse complement strand
GAGATGAATCTCCTGGCCGAGCTGGCCGGCGACATCGCCTTCGCCATGGACCACATCGGCCAGCAGGAGCGCCTCGACTATTTCGCGCATTACGACGCCCTCACCGGGCTGGCCAACCGCACCCTGTTTCTCGATCGGGTGGCCCAGCATCTCCCCGCCAGCGGCCAGCTGGCCCTGTTCCTGATCGACCTGGACCGCTTCAAGAACATCAACGACAGCCTGGGCCGCCCCGCCGGCGACGCGCTGCTGTGCCAGGTGGCCGAGTGGCTGACCGGGCAGATCGGCGACGCCGCCTGCCTGGCGCGCATCGACGCCGACCGCTTCGCCGTGGTGCTGCCGGGGTTGCGCCAGGCCCAGCCGGCCATCGTGCTTCTCGAAGGCCTGCTGGAAAATTTCATCAGCCACTCCTTTTTCATCGACGAGGCCGAATTCAGGATCACGGCGAAGGCCGGGATGGCGCTGTTCCCGGAAGACGGCGGCGACGCCGATACCCTGTTCCGCAATGCCGAGGCGGCGCTGAAAAAGGCCAAGATGGCGGGCGAGCGCTATCTGCTGTACACGCGCAAGATGACAGTGCTGGCCGGCCAGCTGACGATGGAAAACCAGCTGCGCGAAGCGCTCGACCGCGGTCAGTTCGTGCTGCATTACCAGCCGAAAATAAATCTCGCCAGCGGCCGGCTTACCAGCGCCGAAGCGCTGATCCGCTGGAACGACCCGCGTACCGGCCTGGTGCCGCCGGGCCGCTTCATCCCGATCCTCGAAGAGACCGGGCTGATCTACGAAGTCGGGCGCTGGGCGCTGCGCCAGGCGGTGGCGGACTATCTGCGCTGGCACCACGCCGGCCTGGCGGCGGTGCGCATCGCCGTCAACGTCTCGCCGATGCAATTGCGCAATCGCGGCTTCGTCGCCGAGATCGAACAGGTGATCGGCGTCGATGCGCGCGCGCCCGGCGGGCTGGAGCTGGAGATCACCGAAAGCCTGATCATGGAAGACGTGCAGAACAACATCGAGCGCCTGCAGGCGATCCGCGCCCTCGGCGTGCCGATCGCCATCGACGACTTCGGCACCGGCTTTTCCTCGCTCAGCTACCTCGCCAAGCTGCCGGTCGACACCCTGAAGATCGACCGTTCCTTCGTCATCGAAATGACCGCCGGCCAGCAGGGCCTGGCGCTGGTGCAGACCATCATCACCCTGGCCCACTCGCTCAAGCTCAAGGTGGTGGCCGAAGGGGTGGAAACCGAAGAGCAATCGCGCTTCCTCAGCCTGCTCAACTGCGACGAGATGCAGGGCTACCTGTTCAGCAAGCCGCTGCCGCGCGAGGATTTCGAGAGCCGGTTCCTCGCCCCCCTGGCCGTGGCCTGAAGGTGCAGCCGCTCTCCTGTCCGCGGCCGGCCCCCTAGTTGACGCTGCCCACCGGCGCGAGCGGCCGCGGCGCGACGATTTCCGGCACCCGCGCATCCGCCAGGGTCTTTTGCTCCGGCGTGAAGGTCTTGTACAGCGCGGTGCTGGTGGCTTCGATTTCTTCCAGCGCCGTCATCCGGCTGCGCGCCGCCTCCACCGCGCGGCTGACGTGCTTTAAGCCCGGCAGCGGGCCGCTGTCGGCACCCGGGCGCAGGTCCATGCTGCGGCCCTGTTCGCGCGCGACGTCCTCGGTCAGCGCGCGTACCTTGGCGGCGAACGACTGCCAGGTCGCCATCTGCTCGGCGCGCAGGTGCAGCGCGTCCTGCAGTTGCGACAGGCGGAAATTGACCTGCGCCGCCGAGTTGGTCTCCGGCGCCGGGCGGCAGTCCGCGCCGCCTTGCGTGCTGCCACCACCGCCGCCCATGCCGCGTCCCGCGCGGCCCATCCCACCCATGCCACCCATCCCGCCCATCTGCGCCTGCACTGCGCCGGCCAGCAGGCAAAGCGCGGCGCACAGGCAAATCATTCGATACGGTTTCACCGTGCAAGTCCTTTCCGGACGTTGTTGATCAGGTTGAAGAAGCGGGTCCCGCTTCAGGGGCCAAACCTTGCGCCCCACCCGCCCGCGGCGTGCCAGCCCGCGCCAGCAATTTGATTTTCCATACCCCGGCGGCAAACACCTGCAGCGCGCGCTTGGCGGTGCTGCGCCGGCGTTCGTCGAGCTGCTTGGAGGCTGCATGGACGATCGCCTCCAGCGCGAACAAGCGCCACAGCGCCTGCTCGGCGTCGGCCAGCGGCAACTGCCGCCACCACTGCGGCAGCGCGGCGTCGCCCAGGGTGTCGCCATAGGCGCGCAGCACCGCCAATACGTCCTCCACCGAGTTTGCCAGCCCGATCAGCTCAATCGAATCCAGGATCATCACCCGCCGCCCGCCGCCCGCCATGCGCCCAAGCGCAACATCCGCAACACCCGGGACCTTAGGCCGATTCGGCCCACGCGGGTGTAAAGGAATTGCTTCGGCACCGGGTGATTGTGTAAGTAAATGTTAGCGGCGCCCGCTTGCGCGCCCGCATCACCCTCTGCTAATCTTCTGCGCACTGGAGAAAAGCATTCCTCCAACCGAACCGCCGCGCCGGCAACGGCGTGGCTGATGATGCCTACAGATTCCTGACCGGGAAGCTGCAGGCGTGTGCCTCAAGCTTCCCCGGCCAGGCCACGTTTTAATGCCTGACACCCGCGCGTCAGCGCAAGCAAGGGAGCCGCATGCTGACTTTCAATAACTTTCTCGTCGTCGCCGCCGGCGGCCTGGTGGGCTCGGTGCTGCGCTGGTGGGTCAGCGTCGTCCTCAACCCGCTGCTCGCCGCCGTGCCCCTGGGCACCCTGACCGTAAACATCGTCGGCGGCTTCATCATCGGCATGGCGCTGGCGTACTTCGTCGTCCGGCCCGACACGCCGGTGGCCATGCGCCTGCTCGTCACCAGCGGCTTTTGCGGCGGCTTCACCACCTTCTCGGCGTTTTCCGCCGAGGTAGTGGGCTTCATGATGCAGGGGCGGCTGGCCTTTGCGCTGGCCACCATCGCCGCCAACCTCGCCGGCGCGCTGCTGGCGACTTATTGCGGCATGAAGGTGGTGCAGGGAATGGCGTGAGGCGCCCCCGGGGTCTGACCCGGCGGTCGGCGACTTACTCGACCCGCTTGAGCGTGATCGACTGCACCTGGCGCGCCGAGCGCGCCGGCCGCTTGTCGCCGGGCGCGACAATGCGCAGCGGCCCTTCGGCCGCCGGCAGCGGCTGGCCGTCGCGGCGGTCGGCGACGATCACCGTGCCAGGCGCGATCGACGGGTCGAGCTCGGCCAGCGCGAACACCACGCGGTAGCCATCGGCGGCCTTGGCCACAACGATCAAGCGCAGCTTGTCGCCGCGGATCTCGCCTTGCAGCGGCGCCTTGGCGAACTTCAGCAATTCGAACAGCGCCACGCCTTCGTAATTGACGACGCCGTTGCTGGTCTTGGTTTGCACCGTCACCCGCGGCAGGGCAGCCAGTTCGGCGGCGGTGATGGTGCGCGCGGCGAAGCCTTCGCCGGAAACAGCGAGCTCGCCCGGCGCCTGGCCCCAGGACGCGCCCGCCAGGCACAGCAACAAGGCGAACAGCCAGGGGCCGGGGTGCCGCCATACCGGCATGCGGATTCCAGGCATCAGTTGCTCCTTGGGGGGTCGCGGCCTAGGCTGCCGTCAGCGCCAGGTGCGTGTCGGGTGACGCTGACATCCGCGCCACACCGCCGGCAAAGCTGGCCAGCCCGGCGCTGCGCAGCGGCAGGTAGGGCTTGCCGGCCTGGCCGCACAGGCGCTTGACCGCATGCATCGCGCCATGGCTGATGCAGTCCACCGGGAACACCACCAGGTCGGCGCGGCTGATCATGCCGGCGAGCATGCCGACGCGCTCCTGCAGGCCGCCGTCGTGATGCATCAGCTCGGCATCGGCTGTCGCCAGATGGGCGCGGATCTGCTCCACCTGCGCGGGGCGGCCGCCGACATACAAAATCACGCTGCCCGCCGGCACGCCGCCGCGCTCGCGCGCCTCCGGCACGCCTTGCGCCAGCAGCAGCGCCTCGAGGGCGCCCACCTCGGCGTCGAGCGCGCTTTCGCGCTCGCGCACCGCGGCCAGCTCGGTGCGGGCCTGGGCCAGCGCCGCGCGCGCCTGTTCGCGTTTTTGCTCGGCGCGCTCGCGGCGGCCGATTTCGGCGGCCAGGCGTTCCTGCAGCAGGCCGACGGGTTCCGTGGCAACCGTCTCGGCCGCCGGCCGCGCTGCCGCGCGCTCCAGCGACACTACATCCAGGCGGCGCGCCAGCGCGTCGCGCTCCTCAACCAGTTGCCCGAAGCGCGCCTGCTGCTTTTCGATGCGCAATTGCAGGCCGGCCTCGCGTTCTTCCAGCTCGGCGATGCGGGTCAGCGCGCTGCGATTGGCCGCGCCCACCAGGTGCGAAAGCATGTGCACTTCGCCGAAGGCCTCGTGCACCAGTTCATCGGTGATGCGCGCGTGGGTGAGCGTGGCCCAGTAGGCGCCCGGCAGGTCGCCGTGCTGGCGCGCCTCGTGCCACAACTGGCGCAGCTCGGCGGCGCTGGCGGCGCCGGCGAAACGGCGCAGCACCGCTTCGTGGCGCCGGTCCAGCGCCTTTTGCAGCGCGCGCCCGGCGTCGTCATGCCGGCCGGCGGCCGATACGCCCTGCTCGTGCACTTCGAGGTCGGAGAGGCGCTGCAGTTCGAGTTCGGCAAAACGGCCCAGTACCTTGCGCAACTCCGGCGCCGTCAGGCAGGTGCCGATCACCGAGCAATGCAGGTTGGGCATCAGCTCCCACAGTTTTTTGCGCGCCGGTGCCGGCATTTTGCGCAGGGGGGTGGCGGCACGCGGCGCGACCCGCGCCAGCCAGTCGGGCACGCCGGCGGCGCCGCTGTTGGGTTGCATCGCCAGCAGCGGCCGCGCTGCGGCTTGTTCACTTCGGCACATCTCCGGCTCCCGTCGCACAAGGAATGGATATATCCTATCAGATATATCGCATCGTTGTATCCACGAAGATATATCGAAACCTGTTGAAATGAGGGGCCGGTGCGGGTGCCGCGCTCTTTGGAGGCCAGCATGTCCGAAATCCGCTTCAAGCCGATCGGCCTGATCCGCTCGCCCTTCGACCAGCCCGAAGGCATGCCGGTGCAGGCCTCCGCCGCCGCCGGTGTGCAGGGCCGGGTGGAGCTGGACCCCGCCTACACCGAGGGCCTGGCCGACCTCGCCGGCTTTTCCCACATCATTCTGCTTTACCACTTTCACCGCGCCGGCGCGGCGCGCCTGACGGTGGTGCCGTTTCTCGACCCGCGCCCGCACGGCGTTTTCGCCACCCGCGCGCCGGCCCGGCCCAACCCCATCGGCCTGTCGGTGGTGCGCCTGCTGGAAGTGCAGGGCAATCTGCTGCGCATCGAGGGCGTGGACGTGCTCGAGGGCGCCCCCTTGATCGACATCAAGCCCTACGTGCCGGCATTTGACGTCCACCCCGCCGATCAAATAGGATGGCTTGCCGACAACGCGAAAAACGCCGCAAGCACCGTTGCCGACGGCCGCTTCAGCGCGGACGCGCAAGCACACGACACCCTGCCCGACAAGCCGCGCGACCCCTGAACCCACCACACCGCTCATGCCCTTCTCCGTTCTTCCGCCGCCGCGCCGGCCTCGCGCAGGCCGTTTCCCCCGCCGATGAACCTGCGCCACCTGAGCTACCTCGCCGCCCTGGCGCGCGAAGGCCATTTCCACCGCGCCGCCCTCGCCAGCCACATCACCCAGCCCACCCTCTCG
>DATAZV010000021.1:0-29357 GCA_036271855.1 Burkholderiales bacterium | reverse complement strand
GTCATCAATCCGGCGGCCTTCACCCATACCAGTGTGGCCCTGCGCGACGCATTTGCGGCCGTGGCGATTCCTTTCGTGGAAGTGCATTTGTCCAACATCCACAAGCGCGAGCCGTTTCGCCACCACTCCTATTTCTCCGACCTGGCCGTCGGCACCATCGTTGGCTTGGGCAGCCGCGGCTATATGCTGGCATTGGCCTTCGCTATCGACAAAATTCAAGCAGATGACAGGAAATAAAGGGTAATTGCATGGATTTGCGTAAATTAAAGACCTTGATCGAACTGGTCGAAAGCTCCGGAATTAGTGAGCTGGAAGTGACCGAAGGCGAGGAGAAGGTCCGCATCGTCAAAAGCGGCGGCGCGCCTGCCGGCGGCATGATGATGGTGCCCGCGCACGCAGCGCCGATGATGGCCGCACCTGCGGCGCCCGCAGTGGCTGCGGCACCCGCCCCGGCCGCTGAAGCGCCTGGCTTCACGGTCAAATCGCCGATGGTGGGCACTTTTTATCGCTCTTCGTCGCCGACCACCGCCGCTTTTGTCGAAATCGGCTCCAAGGTCGCCGAGGGCGACACCATCTGCATCATCGAGGCGATGAAGCTGATGAACGAGATCCCCGCCGACCAGGCCGGCACCATCACCCAGATCCTGGTCGAAAACGGCCAGCCGGTGGAATACGGCCAGCCGCTGTTCGTCATCGAATAAATCGCCCGCGGCGATTCAGGCAAGAAACAAGGAAACGAGATGGCGATGTTCGGCAAGATATTGATTGCCAACCGCGGCGAGATCGCCCTGCGCGTGCAGCGCGCCTGCCGCGAATTGGGCATCCGCAACGTGGTGGTGTATTCCGAGGCCGACTCCCAGGCCAAGTACGTCAAGCTGGCCGACGAGGCGGTGTGCATCGGCCCGGCGCCCAGCCCGCAGAGTTATCTCAACATGGCGGCGATCATTTCAGCGGCGGAAGTGACGGACGCCGAAGCGATCCATCCCGGCTACGGCTTTTTGTCGGAAAACGCCGACTTCGCCGAGCGGGTGGAAAAAAGCGGCTTTACCTTCATCGGCCCGCGGCCCGAGACCATCCGCCTGATGGGCGACAAGGTGTCTGCCAAGCAAACCATGATCAAGGCGGCGGTACCCACCGTCCCCGGCTCCGAAGGCGCGCTGCCGGAAGACCCGAAGGAAATCATCCGCATCGCCCGCGAAATCAAGTACCCGGTGATCATCAAGGCGTCGGGCGGCGGCGGCGGGCGCGGCATGCGCGTGGTGCACACCGAGGCGGCCCTGATCAACGCCGTCACCATGACCCGTACCGAGGCGCAGGCCGCCTTCGGCAACCCGACGGTGTACATGGAGAAGTTCCTGGAGAACCCGCGGCACATTGAAATCCAGGTATTGGCCGACCAGCACAAGAACGCCGTCTGGCTAGGCGAGCGCGACTGCTCGATGCAGCGCCGCCACCAGAAGGTGCTGGAAGAAGCGCCCGCGCCCAGCATTCCGCGCCGCCTGATCGAGCGCATCGGCGAGCGCTGCGCCGATGCCTGCCGGCGCATCAATTACCGCGGCGCCGGCACCTTCGAGTTCCTGTATGAGAACAACGAGTTCTATTTCATCGAAATGAACACCCGGGTGCAGGTCGAACACCCAGTCACCGAAATGATCACCGGCATCGATATCGTGCAGGAGCAGATCAAGGTGGCCGCCGGTGAAAAGCTGCGCTTTCGCCAGCGCGACGTCGAGTTGAAGGGGCATGCCATCGAGTGCCGCATCAACGCCGAGGATCCGTTCAAGTTCACCCCCTCGCCCGGGCGCATCACCAATTTCCACGCCCCCGGTGGCCCCGGCATCCGCGTCGACTCGCACGTCTATGCCGGCTATACGGTGCCGCCGAATTACGACTCGATGATCGGCAAGGTGATTGCCTACGGCGCCGACCGCAACCAGGCGATTGCGCGCATGCGCATCGCACTCTCCGAGATGATCGTCGAAGGCATCCTGACCAACCTGCCGCTGCACCGGCAACTGATGGACGACACCCACTTCATCGACGGCGGCACCAGCATCCATTACCTGGAGCACAAGCTCGCTTCGCGCAAAAACGCGTAGCCGTCGCGACAAAAGGGGAGCCGCCCCCTTTTTACCCACCGAAGCCTCGGGCTTTGCCGCAGTCGCCCCAATATGGTTATCTTCGGTCAATTTCAAACAATCGCGTAGACAGAGAATCCGATGCCCTGGTTTGAACTGCGCTTTGTCTGCGCCGAGCGCGAAGCTGAGGCCTTCAGCGACGCCCTGATGGAAGCCGGCGCGCTCTCGGTCTCGGTGGAAGATGCCGATGCCAATACCGCGCAGGAGCAGCCGCTGTTTGGCGAGCCTGGCATGGCGATCGAAAATACGGCGTGGCGCCGCAATGTGGTGGTCGCGCTGATCGATGCTGAAGCCGATGCGCCGGCGTTGGCGCGGGAGGCGGCCAGCGCCGCCGGCTATGCCGAGGTGCCGCCCTACACCACCAAAGCAGTGGCGGACCAAGATTGGGTGCGCCTGACCCAGTCGCAGTTCGAGCCGATCCGCATCTCCGAGCGCCTGTGGATCGTCCCCAGCTGGCACGAGCCGCCCGATCCCAAGGCGCTGGCCATTCGATTGGACCCGGGACTGGCTTTCGGCACCGGGAGTCACCCCACCACGCGCCTGTGCCTGCAATGGCTGGACACCCATATCAAAGGCGGCGAATCGGTGCTCGACTACGGCTGCGGCTCCGGCATCCTGGCGGTGGCGGCGGCTAAATTCGGTGCCGCGCCGGTGTTTGCCACCGATATCGACCCGCAGGCGCTGATCGCCAGCCGCGACAATGCGCAGGCCAACGGCTGCACCCTCGAGATCCGCAATACCGATGCCCTGACAGCGCTCACCGCCGACGTCGTGGTGGCGAACATCCTTACCAATCCCCTCAAGGTCCTGGCCCCGGCCCTGGTCGGCCACGTCAAGCCCGGCGGGCGACTCACGCTTTCTGGTATTCTCGACTCGCAGGAAGATGAAGTGATTGCCGCCTACCGGCCGCTGATCGCCCTGACCGCGTTCCGCCGCGAAGACGGCTGGACTTGCCTCTCCGGTACCAAAAACTAAAGCATCCCACGCCGAGCCGCCATGTCGATGCTCACCCGCTGCCCCGAGTGCGGCACCTCGTTTCGCATCACCACCGACCAGCTGGTTTCGCGCCAGGGCAAGGTGCGCTGCGGCCGCTGCCAGTACGTGTTCAGCGCCCTGGCCAGCCTGGTGCACACCCGCGACCCGGCCACCCATCCGCCTTCGGATTCGCCGGGGCCTGCGGATTCGGAGTCGAGTTTCAGCGTGCTCGACGCCAATTCGCGCCCGTTGCCGGCAGATTCCGAGCCGCTGGCGAACAGTTTCGAGCACCAGGATGCGCAGGCGCTGGAAGCGCTGACCGAAGAAGAAGAACCGCCTCCCCCGGTATCGCGGCCGCTGCAGCACGCTGCCTTGGGCGAAACGGAAGAGACAGAAGAAGAAGTGGAAGAACGGCCACGCCGCCGCTTCGCCTGGTTTTCCTTCGCCGGCGTGCTGCTTGCCCTGCTGGCGCTGGCTGCGCAGGGCGCCTATTTTTACCGCGATCAACTGGCGCTGCTGCAGCCCGAGACCAAGCCCTGGCTGACCCAGATGTGCGTCAAGCTTGCGTGCAGGCTGGAAACGCCGGTCGATCCGCAAGCGATCAGCATCGAGTCCTCTTCGCTGGAAGCCGATCCCGCCGACCCCACCCTGCTGCAGCTAAACGCCCTGCTGCGCAACCGCTCCGCCCTGGCGCAAAAGCTGCCCTACCTCGAACTCACCCTGATCGACGCCCAGGAAAGCCCGCAGGCACGTCGTGTGATCAAGCCGGAAGAGTACGGTTTGCGCGCGGCCGGCGCCGCTCTGCCCCAACTGGGTGCAGACGGCGAGTACCAGGTGCGCTTGTCGATCGACGCCAGCCAGCTCAAGGCCAACGGCTACCGGCTGTACGCGTTCTACCCTTAAGAGGGTCCGCTCGGTTCGCCCCCGGTTCCCCTTTGGAGCGGACGGATTCGCCATTACAATACGCCCATCGTCAGTTTCAGGGAGCCGCTTGACCTCAGCGCAGCGGCTTCACGGGAGAATAACTACTCATGTCCGTCCTCATCTGTGGCTCGATGGCCTTCGACAACATCATGGTGTTCGAAGGAAAATTCAAAGACCATATCCTGCCTGACCAGGTGCACATCCTCAACGTCGCCTTCCTGGTGCCGGAGTTGCGGCGCGAGTTCGGCGGCTGCGCCGGCAACATCGCCTACAACCTGCGGATGATCGCCCATCGCCCGGAGGAAGAGCCGCTGATCATGGCCTCGGTGGGCGAAGACGCGGAGCACTATTTCACCCGGCTCGAAGGCCTCGGCCTGTCCTCCAAGCATGTCAGCCTGGTGCCGGAGTCGTTCACCGCACAGGCCTTCATCACCACCGATCTGGACGACAACCAGATCACCGCCTTTCACCCCGGCGCGATGAATTTTTCCCATGTCAATCACGTCAAGGACGCGGCCGACGTCAACCTCGGCATCGTCGCGCCCGACGGCCGCGACGGCATGCTGCAGCATGCGCGCGAATTCGCCGAAGCCGGCATCCCCTTCATTTTCGATCCGGGCCAGGGCCTGCCGATGTTCAATGGCGAGGAGCTGATGGATTTCATCAGCATGGCCGACTACGTGGCGCTGAACGACTACGAGGCGAAGATGCTCACCGAGCGCACCGGCCAGTCTCTCGAAGAGATCGCCAAGCTGGTGCAGGCGATGGTGGTGACGCGCGGCGCCGAAGGCTCGCACATCTACACCGACGGCTCGCGCCTGGAAATTCCCGCGGTCAAGGCCGACCGCGTGGTCGATCCCACCGGCTGCGGCGACGCCTACCGTGCCGGCCTGTTGTTCGGCATCGTCAACCAGCTCGACTGGGAAGACACCGGACGCCTGGCTTCGATCATGGGTGCCCTGAAAATCGCCGAACGCGGCGCGCAAAACCACCGCATGACCCGCGACGAAATCGGCGAACTCTACGCCAAGCACTTCGGCTTTTCCCTCTGGTAGAGCGCGGGGCCGGATGAGCAGCGCGGCCGCCGTCAACCCCTGCATGCGCTGCGGCGCCTGCTGCGCCAGCTTCGTCGTCCCCTTCTACTGGAGCGAAGCCGATGACGCCGGCGGCCGCGTTTCCGCCGCCCTCACCGAGCCTCTGCCGCCGCACCGTCTGTGCATGGCCGGTACTAATACCAAGAGCCCGCGCTGCACCGCTCTCGCGGGCACGGTAGGCGAAGCCGTCAGTTGCGCCATCTACGCCGACCGCCCTACCCCCTGCCACGCATTCCAGCGCCACGGCGAAGCCGGCGCTGACAACGATAGCTGCACGCGAGCCCGCGCACGATACGGCCTGCCCGCCCTGGGTCTTTAGCTTTTTCGTCGCCGTTCAATCAAAAAATCGTCTGGCTTTGCCAGCGATTTTTTGCCAGTCAGAACCACCCAAAAGTAGGTTTTACTTTTGGGTGCTACCAGAATTTGTACGAAGCGCTCATCCCGACCGTGTAGTTGCGCCCGGGCGACGGCTCGAAAAACCGGCTGTTGGCATCGTCGACCAGGATCGAGCCGATGTACTGGTGGTTGCCGACGTTGTCGACGCGGGCAAACTCGTTTACGGTCCACGGCCCGGAACGCTGCAGCCAGCCGATGCGCGCGTTGAATACGGTGTAGCCGGGTGCGGCGTCGGTGTTGCGGTCATCCACCGGCACGCTGCCCATCATGCGCACTTCCAGGGCCGCGCGCGGACCGGTGGCGTCGCTGGAACGCCACGCCAATTCGCCGTAGGCGCTGTTTTGCGCGACCCCGGGCATGCGGCTGCCGGAAGGCACCAGGGTGGTCGGCGTGGTACAGGGGGCAGCCAGGCAGGTGAAATAGTCCTGGCGATAGCGTGCGTTGACGGAGGTGTAAGAGAGGTAGGCCGAAACCTGTTTGCCGAACCAGGTTTCGGCAGCCAGCTCGAAGCCGTCACGCGAGGTGGCCCCGGCGTTCTGGTAGACGGTGCGCCCGCCGCTGTTGGTCTGGATCACGATCTCGTTTTGCGTGCGCGTGGAAAACACCGCGGCGTTCACCAGGGTGCGGCCAAAATGCATTTTTACGCCGGCTTCGTATTGCTTGCTGATCGAAGGCCGCAGGGCGAAGTTGAGCCCGCTGCCACCCGGGCTGTAGGCAATCTCGTTCAGGGTCGGGGTCTCGAAGCCGCGCCCGGCGGTAGCATAGACGTTGATGTTTTCGGTGATCTCGCGCACCACGCCGGCCACCGGTGTGGTGGCGCGGTAGACCGTGTCGCCGCTGTCGTCGCCGTTGCCCGCGACGATGAAATTGTCGCGCGAGGTGATGGAAACCCGCGAATTGCGCACCCCGGCGGACAGGCGCCAGCCGCGGAACACCTGCCACTCGCCCTGCACGTACTGGTCGAAGGTGGTGGCGGTGTTATTTTCGTTGCGCCGCAAGGCACCCTGCACGCCCAGGGTGGCGCCGATGAAATTCTGGTAGCCCTTGCGCGCCTCGTCCAGATTGTCGATATTGAAGCCCGCCGTCAGCGTATAGGCCCCATCGTTCAGGTAGCCGCGGTGAATCCACCGCGCATCCACGCCCGCGTAGTCGCGCCCGAGGTCGATCACGCCGCCGGGGCTGGACGCCGGCGTCTGCGTGGCCACCGGAATCGCCTGGTACTGGACGATGTGGCGGGTGCCCGCGTAAGCCGCCACGCGCATGCTGTCGGCACCGTCGAATTTGTGTTCCAGTATCAGACCGGTCTGCGACTGCTCCAGGCTCTTGCGGGTGTTGAACTGCACGGCGGTGGAGTCGGCCTGGCGCGGGTTGGAGGCCACTTCGGCACGCGACAGGCCGAGGGCGTCCTGCGAGTTCGGCATGTTGACGTGATTCACCACCCAGGTGAGGGTGGTGTTTTCGTCGAGCTGGCTTTTCAGCTTGGCGTTTTCCAGTTCGCGCCGGGCGGCATCGTGATCGCGATAGCCGTGAATCGAGAACTGGCCCCAGTCGATCATGTAGCGGCCATTGCCGCTTTCGGTCGAGCCGGAACCCTGCATGCCCAGACGCCAGGCGCCGTAGCTGCCGACAGAAAACGAAGGCGTGACAGTCAGGCCCGGCCCGCCGTCTTCGGTGTAGATCGAAATCACGCCGCCGGCCGAGTTGCCGTACAGCGCTGAAAAGGGCCCGCGCAGCACTTCGACGCGGGAGGCCGAGCTGAGCGAAAAATGCGAGGTCTGTCCCTGGCCGTCCGGCTGGGTGGCGGGAATGCCGTCGGCGTACAGGCGGATGCCGCGGATACCGAATTGGGAGCGCGCGCCGAAGCCGCGCGAGGAGATCTGCAGGTCCTGGGCGTAATTCTGCCGGTCCATCACCTGCAGGCCGGGGACACGGCTTAAGGTCTCCGACAAATTCACCCCGCGCTGGCCGTCGCGCAATTGCGCACCGGTCACCACGTCGACCGAGGCCGGCAGATCGAAGGCGGGCTGCTCGACCTGGGTGACGCTGATCACCACCGTGGGCGCCGGAGCGCCGGAAGCCAGCGGCGCTGCCGGCTTGGCGGGCGGCGCCGGCGCGTCCTGTGCCTGTGCGGCATGGACAAAACACAAGGCCAGAACCGCTGCAAGCAGCGGCCGGGGTGCGATTGCCGGCAGCCGGCAGTGCTGGGAAGGTCGGATGGGTCTCACCGGGCTATTGGGTCGGCAAACCCGAAAGATAATCGGCCAGGACATCGATGTCCTGCGGCGAAAGGCCCTGGGCGGCGGAACTCATGGTGCCGTCCATGTCGCCACGGGTGCCGTCCTTGAAGGCGGTGAGCTGGACGCGCAGGTAGTCCTGGAACTGGCCGGCCAGGCGCGGCATCTGCTGCTGGCCGAGGAGCTTGGCGCCATGGCAGGCGATGCAGGCGTTTTTCACCGTCAGGTCGCGGCCGGCGGCGACGTTGGGCGCGGTGGCCTGGCGCAGCGGCGGCGGTGCCGGCTGGGCGCTGAAATAGGCGGCGAGGTCGTTCAGGTCGGCGTTGGTCAGCTTGGCCGCCATCGGCGACATCAGCGCGTTCTTGCGCTTGCCTTCGCGGAATTCGAACAGCGCGGTGGCGATGAACTGCGCCGGATGGCCGGAGAGGATCGGATACATCGGATTGGCCGAATTGCCGGCGGCGCCATGGCAGGCGGCACAGACCTGGGCCTTTTGCTCACCGACCTTGATGTCGCCGGCCGCCAGCGCGGCACGCGGTGCGGCAACAGTGAACAGGGCAAACGCAAAAACAGCGGCCAGGGCACGCGCCCCGGCCGCCGTTTTGCGTCCGCCCGCCTGTGGGTAAGACTGCAGGCGAACGGACATCACTACTTGCTATAGCTGACGCGGTAAACCACGCCGTTGTAGTCGTCGGAAACCAGCAACGAACCGTCCTTCATCTGTTGCACGTCGACCGGGCGGCCCCACATCGGCGGATCGGCCTTTTCGTCGGTGAGGAAACCCTCGAGGAAAGGCTCGGCTTTGACCACCTGGCCCTTCGGGTCGACCACCACGCGGATCACGTTATAGCCGTGCTTGACGGTGCGGTTCCAGGAGCCGTGCTGCGCCAGGAAAACATTGTTCTTGTATTCGGCCGGGAACATGCTGCCGGTGTAGAAGCGCATGCCCAGAGGCGCCACGTGCGGCCCGAGTTTGTAGACCGGCGGCGAGAACTCCTTGCAGGAGCGCAGCTTGCCGTAGATCGGGTCGGCCATATTGCCCTGGTGGCAGTACGGGTAGCCATGCTCCTCACCCTTGTACTTGACCATCGACAGGATGTCGGCCGGGCCCTCGTCGCCCAGCCAGTCGCGTGCGTTGGAGGAGAACCACAGCTTCTTGCTGCGCGGATCGAAGTCCATGCCGACGCTGTTGCGCACGCCGGTGGCCATCACCTCGAACTTGCCGGTATTGGGGTCGACGCGCGAGATCGAGGCCTGGATGTAGCCGGGCAGCACGATGTTGCCGGGCGAGCCGATGTTGAAATAGATCTTGCCGTCCGGACCCATCGCCATGGTCTTCCAGAAGTGGCCGGGCTGCTGCGGCAGACCGTCGATCACCACCTTGGGCGCCGGCGGGCTGTCGAGATTGCTCTCGATGCCGTCGTAGCGCAGGATGCGGGTGGGCTCGGCGATGAACAGGGTGCCCTTGTGGAACAGCACGCCGTTGGGCGAATTCAGTCCCTTGAGGATGACCTTGACCTCGCGCTTGCCGCCATTGTTTGTAATGGCGTAGACGTTGCTCTGGTTGCGGTTGCCGACGAACACCGTGCCCTTGTCGCCGATGGCCAACGAACGTGCGTCGGGAATGCCGTCGGCGAATACTTCCACCTTGAAGCCGGCGGGCACCTTGAGCTTGTTGAGCGGCAACTCGGAGGCCGGGCGGCCGGTGACGATGCCTGCCAGCGGGTGCAGCGTGGACGTGGCCTGGTCGGACGTCATACCCTGCTGCCAGGACGGTGCTGGCGCGGCGGCCGGCTGTGCCTGCGCAATGCCGCCCGCGGTCAGCATGAATGCCGCGGCTATGCCTGCGTTGATCTTCATATTGTCTCCTCGTTGATTTGACTGCTTCGAAACCCAAAGCGGCTCACCGGGGGCGCTGGCAATTCTCCTCGCAGCGTTTTTGTCTTTCTTGGAGCCGGACTTGAGGCTGGCCATTCTAGCCCCACAGCAAGAAGGGGCGCAAGCAGCATAAGGCGCCGCTGAAGCTCGGGCGTTATATCGGGCGGGTTATCTCGCCGGCAGGCCGGCCCGGTGACCGGTCATCTCGCGCTGCACAATAGATTCGGATCGAAAGCGGCGAGGCGCACCGTGACGACCTTGCGCCGCGCGTTGGCGCCGCGCGTGACTTCCACCTTGGCGGGCGCCACCTGCAGGCGCGCGGCAAGCAATTCGCACAAGGCCTGGTTGGCGCGGCCGTCGACGGCCGGGGCGGCAATGCGCACCTTGAGCGCATCCTCGCCATAGGCTTCGATGTCGGCCTGCTCCGGTGCCTTGCGCGCGCCGGGTTGGGCTTGCACCTGCAGCACAAGCAGGCCGCGCGCGGCATCGAAGCGATACCAGGACATCAGCGGATCAGCGTCATCACCGCGGCCTGAGCGTAGATCAGCATCACGTAGATGATCTGCAGCAGCACCCCCAGAACCAGGGGTGAAAGGTCGAAACCGCCGACCAGGGGCATGTGGCGGCGCACCGGTCTGAGCAGGGGCGCCACCATCACCGTCAGCATGTCGGCCGTGACATTGCGCTCACGCACCACCCAGGAGAGCACCACGTAGGCGATCAGCAGGACGATCAGCAGGGCCACGACGGTCGCCGCCATACCGAATACGCCGGCCACCAGCCAGCGTGCCAGGCCGACCGGCGTCGCATAGGCGGCGAAGCGCAGGTAGACGGCCGAACCGAGAAAAATGTACGCCAGCTCGAACAGGTAGGCGGCGATCAGGCTGGCCCAGTCGTAGCCCACGCCCTTGAAGATGCGGCGCAGCGGCAGGACGATCCAGTCGGTGACGGCACGGACGAATTGCCCGACGGGATTGCGAAACGGCAGCGACAGCAACTGCATGTAGAAGCGCAGCAGCACCGCCGGCGCCAGCACCCAATACACGGCGCTGAGGATGATGAGAAGGATCTGTGAAAGCATGGACGCTATCTTAAAGCACGGCGGCACGGCCGCGGCGCATGGCTACGCGCGCCGCAGCAAGCGCAGCCCGGGGCGCCGCCGGAAATCCATCGACACGAAACAGGGGATAGGCGGCCGGAAATGAAAAATCCGCGAGAGGGTGAGCTCGTCTCGCGGATTGAGTCCCCGGCCGCAAGCGGCCGGGGGTAATGCACAACGGCTTAAGGACGGCTTCCCGTAGGAAAAGGCCACGCCGCCGCCGGGTTGAGCGCCGGGCGTGAGCCCGGAGCTGCCGCGGTGGAAGGCTTGGCTGCCGCCGCCGGCTTTGCAGCCGCCGGCTTTGCCGCAGGCTTTGCTTTCGCAGCCTTCTTTTTCGCAGGCTTTTTGGCGGCCTTTTTCGCAGCCTTTTTCTTCGCAGGCTTCTTTGCAGCCTTTTTCGCAGCCTTCTTTACAGCCTTCTTTGCAGCCTTTTTCGCTGGCTTCTTGGCCGCTTTTTTGGCAGCGGGCTTCTTTGCTGCCTTCTTAGCGGCCGGCTTCTTAGCCGCCGGCTTCTTGACTGCCTTCTTCACCGCCGGTTTTTTGGCGGCGGGCTTTTTCGCTGCTGGTTTCTTTGCAGTTGCCATGATATTTCTCCTTCATGAAGAGTCAAAAAAACTACCAACTAAAAAACCCGTCTGTACTAGCCCGGATTATTCATCGGCGCAAGCAATGAAGCTTCTCTTGCGCTAATGAATGCTTTACACGCTGCCCGAGGCGGGCTTGCTATACCTCAGGCGGCGTTTCCCCCAAAAAAAACGCCGGAGCGAATGCCACGCCCGGCGTTTTTTCTGGAGACAATGCGGCCCTTCACCTGTTGCGCATGACCTGTTTTTTTCGGGGGAGCGAGTCCCCCGCGATCGCTGGCCGGCGCGCTGGCAAATTCCGCATTACTTGAATTTCTACTAAGCCCCATTGGGTCCTTTTTCTGGCGATGAGCTTTACCTTGCTGCACTCACGGCTTGCGTTCGCTTCATTCCCAATTAAGCGCGCCGCCGGTCTGGTATTCGATCACGCGAGTCTCGAAGAAATTTCTTTCTTTCTTGAGATCAATCATCTCGCTCATCCACGGAAACGGATTCTCCTCGTTTGCGAACAAGGGGTCAATACCTATTTGCTGGCAACGACGATTTGCGATGTAGCGCAAGTAGCCTTTGAACATCGGCGCGTTCAATCCGAGCACGCCGCGCGGCATCGTGTCCTCCGCGTATTTGTATTCGAGCTCCACCGCTTCCTTGAACAGGTGACGAATCTCCTCGCGGAATTCACTGGTCCACAGGTGCGGATTTTCCATCTTGATCTGGTTCACCAGGTCGATGCCGAAGTTGCAGTGCATCGACTCATCGCGCAGGATGTACTGGTACTGCTCGGCGGCGCCAGTCATCTTGTTCTGCCGGCCCATCGAGAGGATCTGCGTGAAGCCGACGTAGAAGAACATGCCTTCCATCATGCAGGAGAAGACGATCAGGCTCTTCAGCAGCTTCTGGTCGTTCTCCGGCGTGCCGGTCTTGAAATGCGGATCGGTCAGGGTCTCGATGAAGGGGATCAGGAACTCGTCCTTGTCGCGGATGGACGCCACTTCGTGATAGGCGTTGAAGACCTCGCTCTCGTCCAGCCCGAGGGACTCGACGATGTACTGGTAGGCGTGGGTGTGGATCGCTTCCTCGAAGGCCTGGCGCAGCAGGTACTGGCGGCATTCCGGGGCGGTGATGTGGCGATAGGTGCCCAGCACGATGTTGTTTGCAGCCAACGAATCGGCGGTAACGAAAAAGCCCAGGTTGCGCTTGATGATGCGGCGCTCGTCCTCGGTCAGGCCGGTGGCGGACTTCCACAGCGCGATGTCGCGGTTCATGTTGATTTCCTGCGGCATCCAATGGTTCGCGCAGGAGTCGAGGTATTTCTGCCAGGCCCATTTGTATTTGAACGGGACGAGCTGGTTGACGTCGGTGGCGCCGTTGATGATGCGCTTGTCGGCGGCATTGACCCGGCGCAGCGCGGTGACGGGGGTGCCCGCCAGTTGCGCCAGCGGCGGGGTCATGCCGGCCACGTGCGGCGTGCCGGCCAGCGGCTGTGCCACGCTCTGCAGGCCCAGCATCATCCCTGGATGCGCATTCGCGCCGCCCCCCATTGCAGGCATGCTACGGGGCGTTGGCACATCATCTTCAAACGTCAACATAGGTCTTCTCTTTCCGATCGTAGGTCTATCGGTACAACTTGATTCGGTACGTCTTTGCTGTTTCGTCGCTTTTAACTTATGAAATCGACTGGCTCTGCCAGCGATTTCATACAAATCAATCCCGACAAAAGCGGAGCTTTCTTTTAAAAGAAAGCGCCGCTTTTGTCGGAATCAGTCTATTGGCAGGCTTCACATTCCTCGTAGCCGGCATCGCCCGGACGCAGCATGCACACCTGGCCGACAATTTCCGGCTCCGGGGAAGCTTGCATCACCGGCGCCGGCGCTGCTTGCACCGGCGCTGCCGACATGCCGTCTAGGCCGCCGGAACTCGGCACGGCGTTTAGCTGGCCGGCTTTGACGGTGGACTTCTCGGCATTGGTCGCGCCCATGGTGCGCAGGTAATACGTTGTTTTCAAACCACGCAGCCAGGCCAGCTTGTAGGTGTCGTCCAGCTTTTTGCCCGAAGCGCCCGCCATATAGATGTTCAGGGACTGCGCCTGGTCGATCCATTTCTGGCGCCGCGCCGCGGCTTCGACGATCCACTTCGGCTCGACTTCGAAGGCGGTGGCGTAGAGATGACGGATGTCCGGCGGCACGCGGTCGATTTTCGACAGCGAGCCGTCGAAATACTTCAGGTCGGCGATCATCACCGAGTCCCACAGGCCCAGGCGCTTCAGGTCCTTCACCAGGTATTCATTGGTGATGGTGAATTCGCCCGACAGGTTGGACTTCACATACAGGTTCTGGAAGGTCGGCTCGATACAGGCGGAGACGCCGATGATGTTGGAAATGGTGGCTGTGGGCGCGATGGCGACGCAGTTGGAATTGCGCATGCCGTGTTCCTTGATGCGCTTGCGCAGCGAATCCCAGTCCAGACTGGTGGTCTCGTCGACATCCACATAGCCGCCGCGCTCTTCGCGCAGCAGGCGGATGGTGTCCTGCGGCATGATGTCGCGGTCCCACAGCGAACCCTTGTAGCTGGAGTAGTGACCGCGCTCGGCCGCCAGTTCGGTGGAGGCCCAGTAGGCGTAGTAGCACACCGCTTCCATCGAGCGGTCGGCGAATTCCACCGCTTCCTGCGAGCCGTAGGGGATGCGCAGCTCATGCAGGCAGTCCTGGAACGACATGATCCCCAGGCCCACTGGGCGGTGCTTGGCGTTGGAATTGCGCGCCTTGGCCACCGCGTAGTAGTTGATGTCGATCACGTTGTCGAGCATACGCATGGCGATGCCGATGGTCCTTTTCAGCTTGACCAGGTCGAGCTTGCCTTCCTTCAGGTGGGCGCGCAGGTTGACCGAACCGAGGTTGCAGACGGCGATTTCGTCGGCATTGGTGTTCAGGGTGATCTCGGTGCACAGGTTGGACGAGTGCACCACGCCGACGTGCTGCTGCGGCGAGCGGATGTTGCAGGCGTCCTTCCAGGTGAACCAGGGATGGCCGGTTTCGAACAGCATCGACATCATCTTGCGCCACAACGAGACCGCCGGCACCTTCTTGAACAGCTTGAGCTCGCCGCGGGCGGCCTTGTCCTCATAGCCGGTGTAGGCCTTCTCGAAGGCCTTGCCGAATTTTTCGTGCAGGTCGGGGCAGTCGGCCGGGGAGAACAGGGTCCACTCGCCGTTTTCCATCACCCGCTTCATGAACAGGTCGGGAATCCAGTTCGACGTATTCATGTCGTGGGTGCGGCGGCGGTCGTCGCCGGTATTCTTGCGCAGCTCGAGGAACTCCTCGATGTCCATGTGCCAGGTTTCCAGGTAGGCGCAGACCGCGCCCTTGCGCTTGCCGCCCTGGTTCACCGCCACCGCGGTGTCGTTCACCACCTTAAGAAAGGGAACGACGCCCTGCGACTTGCCGTTGGTGCCCTTGATGTAGCTGCCCAGGGCGCGCACCGGGGTCCAGTCGTTGCCCAGGCCACCGGCGAATTTGGACAGCAGCGCGTTTTCCTTGATCGCCTCGTAGATGCCGTCGAGGTCGTCGGCCACCGTGGTCAGGTAGCAGGAGGAAAGCTGGGAGCGGCGGGTACCGGCGTTGAACAGGGTCGGCGTCGAGGACATGAAGTCGAACTTCGACAGCACCTCGTAAAACTCGATGGCGCGCTTTTCGCGGTCGATTTCGCCCAGCGCCAGGCCCATGGCCACGCGCATGAAAAACACCTGCGGCAGCTCGATGCGCACCTCGTCGATATGCAGGAAGTAGCGGTCGTACAGGGTCTGCAGGCCCAGGTACTCGAACTGGTTGTCACGGCCGGCAACCAGCGCCTTGCCGAGTTTCTTCAGGTCGTACTGGCCGAGCTTTTCGTCCAGCAGTTCGGCGTCGATGCCGCGCTTGATGAAATTCGGGAAGTATTCGGCATAGCGGGTTTCCATGTCCGCCTGGGTGGCTTCCTCGCCCAGCACTTCGCGGCGCACGTCGTTGAGCAGCAGGCGCGCGGTGACATAGCCGTAAGCCGGGTCGGATTCGATCAGGGTACGGGCGGAAAGCACCAGCGCCTTGCGCACTTCGGCGGCGGGCACGCCGTCGTAGAGATTTTTCAGGGTCGATTCGATGATCGGTGCGGTGTCGACTTCGGCCAGGCCCTCGCAGGCCGACTCCACCAGGCGCTGCAGGCGGGCCATGTCCAGGGGAACGCGGCGGCCGGCGTCGTCGGTGATCGACAAGCCGGAATCGGCCACCACCGGCGCCGCCTTTTCCTTCACCCGGGCGCGCTCTTCCGCGCGCTTTTCGCGGTACAGCACATAGGCGCGCGCCACTTCATGCTCGCCCGAGCGCATCAGCGACAGTTCCACCTGGTCCTGCACGTCTTCTATATGAAAGGTGCCGCCGGCGGGCTGGCGGCGCACCAGCGCGCCCACCACGTTGTCGGTCAGCGCCGCCACCACTTCACGAATGCGCGCCGATGCAGCGCCCTGGCCGCCATTGACGGCGAGGAAGGCCTTGGTCATGGCGATGGTGACCTTCGACGGCTCGAAAGGCACCACCGCGCCGTTGCGGCGGATCACCTTGTACTGGCTGGACAAGGTCTGCGCGTCGGCCACCGGCGAAGCGGAACGGCTGGTGATGGGGGCTACGCCTTGGCGGGCGGTTTCGGTGGTTTGAGCGGACTGCATTGGGCCAGTCTCCTGATTTTGTGTGTGCGCTGATGGATAAACGCGATTGCGCGACGGTGAAACGCGAAGACCTTTCGCGAGCCGGCGGCCCCGGAATATGACTTGAAAGAGTGTGTTGCTAGAGAACGTAGTTGCGCGGGCCGCCTGGGCCCGTGGGTACCAGGCAGGCCCGGCCGGGTTGTCGCACCGCCGCGCCCATCACTGGGCCGGCTGCTTTCTGGAAGGACATATACATGTTGGTTTCCTCCGTGCCGCTTGATGCCATTGCGCGCTGCGGTAAATCCCGGGCCCGGCCAGCACCCTGATCCCCGCACCTCCGCCTGCTTCGCAACCTGTCGCGCTACCCCGATTGATTTTGGACGTCGCCTACAACATCTTGTGTCTATCGGTACGCGTAAAACTAAGTCTAGTATCAATTTTCCCGTCATGCAAGAGTTTTTGCATTTGGCATACGAAGCAACAGGTACACCAATTGCGCTCTTGACGAAGCGCACGATTCTGGTTTACGCGTCGGCGCGGGAGCATGCGTGGGTGCTTTGTGGGTCACGTGCAAATCACGCGCAAGCCGCGCCCGCGGCAGCGGCTGGCCGGCGGATCAGCCTAAAGCCGGCGCCAGGCGCGCGGCAGTTTGGCCGCCGCCATCAGGCGCGCCCAATCGAAGGCCGGCCCGGGATCGGTCTTGCGCCCGGGCGCGATCTCCGAGTGCGCGGCAATGCCGGTGATGCCCGGATAGGCCGCACGCAGCATGGCGATTAGCCGCGCCAGGCGTGCGTACTGGCGCGCCGTGTATGGCGTGTCGTCGGTGCCTTCGATTTCGATGCCGATCGAAAAATCGTTGCACTTCTCGCGCCCGCGCCAGCGCGACACCCCGGCGTGCCAGGCACGCTCATTACAGGAAACGAACTGCAGCAGGCTGCCTTCGCGGCGCAAAAAGAAATGCGCCGAGACCTTCAGGCCGGCGATCTCCGGATAAAAAGGATCGGCCGCCGGATCCAGGCGGTTGGTGAAAAGCTGCTCCACCCCATGCCCGCCAAAGCGCCCGGGAGGCAGGCTGATGTTGTGCAGCACCACCAGCCCCACCGCCGTCCCGACGGGCCGGGTGTCGCGGTTGGGCGAGTCCACGCGCCGGGCGCGCGGATGCCAGCCCTCATCCGCCAGGGCCGCCGCCGGGGGTGCGGCCGGTGCGCGGCGGGCCACCACTATTCGATGTTCAGGCGCTGCAGCCGGTAGCGCAGCGAGCGGAAGGTGACGCCCAGCAGCTTGGCCGCAGCGGTACGGTTGTAGCGCGTCTTTTCCAGCGCCTCCTCGATTGCCGCCCGCTCGACCTGGTCGAGGTAGTCCTGCAGCGGCAGGCCCTGGGCCAGGGCACCGCCCTTGGTGGGCGCACCCTCCCCTTCAGTGCCCCCGGTGACCAGCGGCGCCAGGCGCAGGTCGCCGGTCTCGATCAGCGGCCCGGCGGCCAGCGCGGCGGCGCGCTCGAGAATGTTTTCCAGTTCGCGCACGTTGCCGGGATAGTCATAGGCTGCCAGGCTCTTCACCGCCTCGGGGGCCAGTTTGAGCGCGCGTCCGTTCTGCGTGCCCAGGCGCAACAGGATAGCCTCGGCCAGCAGCGGAATGTCTTCGCGGCACTCCTTCAGCGAAGGCATGTCGATTTCGATCACGTTCAGGCGGTACAGCAAGTCCTGGCGAAAGCGCCCGCCGGCCACCAGCGCGGCCAGGTCCTGGTGGGTGGCGCTGACGATGCGCACGTCCACCGGGTCTTCCGCGGTGCCGCCGACCTTGCGCACGCGCCGCTCCTGGATCACTCGCAGCAGCTTGACCTGCATGGCCAGCGGCAGGTCGGCGACTTCATCGAGGAACAGGGTGCCGCCATGGGCCGCCTGGAAAAAGCCGTCGCGCTCGTTGTCGGCGCCGGTGAAGGCGCCCTTGCGCACGCCGAAAAATTCCGCCTCCATCAGGTTTTCCGGAATCGCCCCGCAGTTGACCGCGACAAAAGCGCCGGCGCGCCCGGAGAGCTCGTGCATGCGCCGCGCCGCCAGCTCCTTGCCGCTGCCCGACTCGCCGCTGACATGCACCGGCGCGGCGCTTTTCGCCACCCTGCCGATCAGCTCGCGCACCTCCGCCAAGGCCGGCGAGGCGCCGATCAGTGGGCGCTCGCCGCCACCGGCCTGCGCCGCATCGGCGGCCGGTACTTCCAGGGCCGATTTCACCAGGGTGCGCAACTGTTCCAGGGCCACCGGCTTGGCCAGATAGTCGAAGGCGCCCGCCTTCAGCGCGGCGATGGCGTTGTCGGTACTGCCGTAGGCGGTGATCACCGCCACCGGCAGATCCTCGCACTCTGCAGTGATGAATTTCACCAGCTCCAGGCCGTCACCGTCGCCCATGCGCATGTCGGTCAGGCACAGGTCGTAGCTGCGCTCGGCCAGGCGCGCCTTGGCCGCGGCCACGCCTTCGGCCAGGTCGACGTCCAGGCCCATGCGGACCAGCGTTAGTTCAAGCAGCTCGCGCAGGTCGGCTTCGTCGTCGACCACCAGCACGCGCGGGCGCGCGCCGCGGCCGGCGGTTCCGCCGCGACTGTTACGGGTGTCAGGAGTTTTTAACATGGCCTTCCATCGACAGGCAGAAATCGGCGCCGTGCTCGCCGGTCCACTCCAGCATCTCGGAGCGGCGTAGCGCGCGCGGCAGGTAATCCAGCGTCGCCCGGTTGGCAGCCGCCAGCTCCCGCGCAATATACAACCCGAGGCCGGTGCCGCGCGACTCGGTGGTAAAAAAAGGTTCGAACAGCTGTCCCGCGTGTTCGGCGGTCACCCCGGGGCCGTCGTCGGCGACGTGCAGTTCGATGCGCGCGTCGGCCGGCGTTCCCGCGTGCCCTTGTGGCGGCACCAGCACTACCAGCTTGAGCGAGCCGGTACCCTTTTTCGAATGGCGCCAGGCATTGACCACCAGGTTCCAGAGTACCCGGTTCAGGTGCTGGCGGTCGAAATGCACCAGCGCGTCCTCCGGCAGGTGCAGCACGAAGGCCTCGGCCGGGATTTTCTCGCCGTGGGCCACCTGGTCCACCAGGTTCTGCAAAAAAGGCAGCAGCGCCACCGGCTCCGGCACGGCGCGGTCGCGGCGGTTCAGCTGCAGCACCTCCTGCACGATGCGGTCCAGGCGCGCCGCGTTCTCGCCGATCATCCGGGTCAGGCGCATCTGGGTGGAGTCGCGCGGCGCCTCCTCGCCCAGCAGCTCGGCGGCGTGGCTGATGGCGGAAAGCGGATTGCGGATCTCGTGCGCGATGTTGGCGGTGAGCCGGCCCAGCGCCGCCAGCTTGACCTGCTGCGCCTGCTGCTTCATCTTGCTGGCGTCTTCCAGGAAGATCAGCATTTCGCCCTCGGCGCCGCCGGTGGCCTCCAGCATGCGCACCTGCAGCTCGCGCCCGCCGATGGTGATCTGCGGGTAGGTCGGCCCGCTGGCCTGCTTCCAGCGCAGGCGCGCCATATCCAGCTCCGGTGCCAGGCGCAACAGCTCCTGTCCGCCCAGCCACTCGCCGCCCAGCAGGCGCTGCGCTTCCGGATTGGCCAGGCGCACCGTGCCGCCGGTGTCGATCACCAGCACGCCACTGGGCATGTCGCGCAGCACCAGGCGGTTGATCTCCAGCTGGTTGCGCAGGTCGGCCGAGCGCAGGCGCACCAGCTCTTCATTGGCGATCAGGCGTTTGGCCAGGCGGTTGGTCACCAGGGCGACGGCGAAACAGCCGCCGGCCATCAGGCCCACCGGCAGGTAGTCGGCATGGCCGATGTCGTAGCGCAAGACCCAGATGGTGTTTTCCACCAGCAGGGCGAACGTCGCCAAGGCCGCGAAAAACAGGGACGTGCGGCCGCGCGACACCGAGGCCGCCGCGGCCAGGGGCATCAGCAGCAATATCCCCAGGCCGGAACGGATGCCGCCGCTGGCGTGCAGCATGCAAATGATCACCACTACGTCGGTGACGGCCTGCACCGCCAAATGGACGCTGAACATGGTACGCACCCGGTTCAGCGCCCAGGCGAAGGCCAGCGACAGCAAAAAATAGACGACGCAGGTGTTGTAGAACAGCTTGGGGTCGGCAGCGCCGAATACCCGGCCGTCGCCGTAGGTCAGCACCGCGCCCAGCAGCACCGCCGCCAGGATCATGCGCGACAGGTTGAAGTAGAACAGCGACTTCCAGAACGCTTCCGGCGCCACCGAGGACAAACCTTCCTCGCGCCTGAGCAGCGGCCGGGTCAGGATCGCGCTCACCGCTTCTCCCGCGCCCGCATCGCCTCAAGGTGCGGCGCGCCGCAAAAGGCGACGCCGCCGGCATCGAATACCGCTTCCGAGGCCGGCAGGTTCAGCCCGCATCGGGCACAGGAGACCATCTGCTCCGGTGCCACCTGCCGCGGCGCCTGGCTGCCGTTTCCCTGCTTGCGTGCCGCCAGTTCGTCGACCTCCTCGCGCCGCGCCCGCGCGCGAAACCAGGCGACGACGACCAGCGCCAGCACAATCAGCAGCAATATCTTGCCCATCAGCCTGCCACCCGACCGAGGATCACTTCCAGCACAAAGCGGCTGCCGACGTAGGCCAGCAGCAGCGCCGCGAAGCCGGCGAAGGTGCCCTTGAGCGCCGTGCGCCCGCGCCAGCCATAGGCGACGCGCCCGACCAGGAGCACGCCGAAAATCAGCCAGGCCAGCAGGCTGAATACGGTCTTGTGGTCGAACTGCAGGGCGCGGCCGAAAATCTCCTCGGAAAAAAACACCCCCGACGCCACTGTCAGGGTAAGGAAGGCGAAGCCCACCCCCAGCACCTGGAACAGAAGGCGCTCCATCGTCAACAGCGGCGGCATGCCCATCGGCCCGGTGGTGCGCGCGTGGCCGTGCAGGCGCTTTTCCATCGTCACCATCAGCACCGCATGCGCGGCGCCAATGGCGAAAAAGGCCGAGGCCAGCATGGCCACGGCGATATGCGCGGCAAACGCCGGCGATTTGAGCTGGGCGGTAAACACGCCGCCGGCGAACAGCGGCGGCAGCATTACACAGATCGCCGCCGGCGGCAGCACCAGGGCCGGCAAGCCCTCAAGCGGGTGGACGTAGCTTTCGGCACCATAGAACAGCAGCGCCAGCAGGGTCATGATCGACAGCGCGTGGGCGAAGCCGAAACTGAATTGCCCGCCGGCAAACATGTCGCCTTGCAGCAGCCAGGCATGAAACAGCACCGCCAGGGTCAGCAGCAGGCGCTCCCAGCCGCGAAAGCCCGGGTGCCGCGCGACAATCGCAGCCGAGCCCTGTATCGCGGCGCCGGCGCGCGCGCTGATCCAGCGGGTATTCCAGAAGTAGAGGGCCAGCGCGGCATAGGCGGCCCCGGCCAGCACGTGGAGTAAAATCGACAGCATTCCCGAATTGTAGTCGCTCGCCTGCCCCTGCGCAGGCGTGCATTTTCCTTTTTGGCCCCCGAACCATGCTGGACAATCTCACCAACCGCCTCTCCAAAGTCGTCAAGACCCTGCGCGGCGAAGCACGCCTGACCGAAACCAACATGGCCGACATGTTGCGCGAGGTGCGCCTGGCCTTGCTGGAGGCCGACGTCGCCCTGCCGGTGGTGCGCGAACTGATCGCCCGCGTGAAGGAAAAGGCGCAAGGCCAGGAAGTCGTCGGCAGCCTGACGCCTGGCCAGGCCCTGGTCGGGGTGGTGCACAAGGAACTGACGGCGATCATCGGCGGCGAAACCGCTGGCTTGAATCTCGCCGTCACCCCGCCCGCGGTCATCCTGCTGGCCGGTTTGCAGGGCGCGGGCAAGACCACCACTGCCGGCAAGCTGGCCAAGCTGATCCGCGAGCAATACAAGAAGAAGGTGCTGACGGTCTCCTGCGACGTCTACCGTCCCGCCGCCATCAAGCAACTGCAGACAGTCTCCGAGCAGGCCGGCGTCGACTTCTTTCCTTCCACGCCGGAGCAAAAGCCGGTAGCCATCGCCCAAGCAGCCGTGGCCTGGGCCAAGACCCACTATAACGACGTGCTGATTGTCGATACCGCCGGCCGCCTGGGTATCGACGAAGCGATGATGGCGGAAATCTCCGCCCTGCACGCCGCGCTGAAACCCGCCGAAACCCTGTTCGTGGTCGACGCCATGCTGGGCCAGGACGCGGTGAATACCGCAAAAGCCTTTCACGACGCCCTGCCGCTGACCGGTGTGATCCTGACCAAGCTCGACGGCGACGCCCGCGGCGGCGCCGCCCTCTCGGTGCGCCATATCACCGGCGCGCCGATCAAGTTCTCCGGCGTGGGCGAAAAGCTCACCGGCTTCGAAGTATTCCATCCCGAGCGCATGGCCAGCCGCATCCTCGGCATGGGCGACATCATGTCGCTGGTCGAAGAGGCGCATGCCAACATCGACATGGAGGAGGCGCAGAAAGTCGCCGCCAAGCTGAAGTCGGGCAAGAGCTTCGACCTGGAAGATTTCAAGTCGCAGATCGGCCAGATCAGCAAGATGGGCGGCCTGGCCGGCTTTGTCGACAAGCTGCCGGCGCAATTCGCCCAGGCCGCGCAAGGCGCCGACATGGGCCGTGCCGAGAAAGACGTGAAGCGCATGGAAGGCATCATCAATTCCATGACCAAACTGGAGCGCGCCAAGCCTGAACTGATCAAGGCCAAGCGCAAGCAGCGCATCGCCGCCGGCGCCGGCGTGCAGGTGCAGGAAGTCAACCGCCTGCTCAAGCAGTTCGAGCAGATGCAGGGCATGATGAAACAGATGCAAAAGGGCGGCCTGCAGAAAATGATGCGCGGCATGGGCCGCATGATGGGCGGCGGCGGCTTCCCGGGCATGCGCTAGACGACGCAAGCCGCCATGCCGTCCGCCAGCGCCGACCCGGCCACCCTGCTTTCCGCCAACCCCGCCCTCGAGGCGCGCCTGACCCGCCACGGGCCGATGCTGTATTTCGCCCACGATGCCTACATCGGCGCCTCGCTGCGCGAATATGGCGAGTTCAGCGAACTCGAGTTCGACATGCTGCGCCAGTTGCTGCGCCCCGGAGACATCGTGGTCGAGGCCGGCGCCAACATCGGCGCCCTCACCATTCCGATTGCCCGTGCGGTCGGCGCCACCGGGGCGGTGTACGCGATCGAAGCGCAGAGGCGTGTATTCCAGGTGCTATGCGCGAACGTGGCACTGAGCGGCCTGCCGCATGTGCGTACCTTGCACGCAGCGGCCACCGCCACCGGGTCTCCGTTACAGGTGCCCGAGCTCGACTACGCGGCACCGAACAACTTCGGCGGCATCTCCCTGGTGACCGGGGGGGCCGGCGAAACCGTACAGCCGCTGGCGATCGACAGCCTGGAGCTGGCCGCCTGCCGCATGATCAAGGCAGATGTTGAAGGCATGGAGCACGACGTGCTGGAAAGCGCGCGCGCCACGGTCGCCCGCTGCCGCCCGCTGCTGTACGTGGAGAACGACCGCCGCGACAAGTCGCCCGCGCTGCTGGAACTGATCCACTCTTACGGCTATCGCATGTGGTGGCACGCCCCGCCGCTGTACAACCCGGCCAATTTCGCCGCCAACCCGGTCAACCTGATGCAAAGCATCGTCTCGCTCAACCTCATCTGCGTGCCGCTGGAAATCAACTTCCAGTTCGAGGGCGGGCAGGAGGTCGCCGGGCCGCAGGACTTCCCCGAGATCGGCAATGCCTGAAGCGAGGCGCCGCCGGGCCTGGATGTATTACACACCCGCTTGTCGTCTTTGCAGCACCGGCTGCAGCGGTTATTGCGGTGCCCTGGCGAGCTTGCGCTCCCGGCCCTGCGGCAGCGAATTTGGGTCACCGGTGGCCTTCAACTGGCTGGCCGCCTTCGGCCGGTTTGCCGCCACCGGCTTGGGCGCGCCGACCTTTTGCGAACTGGCCTCCTGCCGTGCTCCCTGTACCGGATCCAGTACCGCGGCGCAATCGGTATCCTTGCCCGGGCCCGTCTCCAACAAGGGCAACAGCATGGCGATCGGCGACACCACCGCCAGCGCCAGCGCGCCGCCGGCGCGCAATGCCAGCACCTTTTTGTCCAACGCGTAGTCCGGGTGGCGGAAGGAGCCATAGACCCGCAGCGGCGTGCGCAGCGAAAGAATCCCGGGATGCTTGGGCTTGGGCGAAAAGGTGATGTCGAATTTTTCGTTCTTCAGGTCCACCGTGCCCTCGCCGTCGATGCGCGTCTGCTCGGTGTCGAGCACCATCAGGGTGGACTTCGCCTCGCCGTTGGTGACATCGAAGGCCGCGCCGCCGCAGCGGATCGGAATGTCGTGGTCTTTGGTCAGGAAGGCGGGAATCGCGCGCCCGCCGTTCAGGCTGACCATTGCGTCCAGCAGATTCGAAATGCGCCCGTCGGCAATTGCCGCGGCCACCGTGCCGCTGGATGAACCCACCAGTGCGGCGACGTTGTCGCCCTCGCCGCGCAGGCGGATTTGCGCGCCCACCAAGCCCTCGCCCTTGACCACCCGGGTCAGGCTTGGAAACAGTTTGGCCACCTCGACATGGCGAAAATCGATGTCCGCCTTGCCCTTGAGCGGCTTGCCGCGCGCATCCAGGGCGATGGTGGAAATGATGCGCCCGCCGGCAAAGCCGAATTGCAGCGGCGTCAGGCGTAACTGCGCATCGTGCACGTGCAGGGAAGCGTAAAAGGTTTCCAGCGCCAGGGCCTGCGGCCCGAGCACCTTGCCGGCTTCGTAAGTGACGTCGGCGTCAATCGCGCGCAGTCGCGTGGTGTCGAAAGTACCGGTGGGCAGCACCTTGTCGCCACCGCTGGCGTGTTCGCCGCCGCTGGCTGCTTCGCGGGTTGCGGTCCCGGCCTGGGTCGGCCTTGCGGCGCCGCCGGTGTCCCTGGTCTTCAGGCCGACCAGCGGCCCGAGGTCGGCGATATTGAGCAGCTTCGAGTGCAGTTCGCCGCTCAGCAGCGGCCGCGGCTGGCGGCGCTCGTAGGTGCCGCGCCCGTTGATATCGGTCTCGCCGATCCGGCCGACCAGGTTGTCCATCGCGAAATGGTCGCCGTTCATTTTCAGCCGGCCCTTGATGTCATAGGGCGGCGAGGCCGGCAGCGGCAGCAGCAGGAAGGGATAGAGATTGGCCAGGGTCTTGCCGCTGATATGCAACTGTGTGTCGATCGCCGAAATATGCACCACATCGGCGACGCTGCCGTCGACGTCCAGCCGGGTCGTGCCGGCGAGGATGTTGCCGCGAATCGGAAACGGCACCTTCGATTCCTGGAACGTCAGCACGTCGCCGGTGAACGCCTGGCCATTGAAGCCGGCGTCGCGATACTTGCCTCCAAAGATATAGCGTGTAGTGAGGCTCCGATTGGAGGCCTGCTTCGAAGCATTCGTCACATCCGCCGCCTGGGCCGTATCCACGGTATCGGCATTGATGGTCAGGTCGAAAGGCGGCCCGTGATTGACGTAGTGCAGCTTGCCGTGGTCCACGGACAGGGTACTGACGCGAAATACCGTCGCCGATTTGTCGTTGGGGTCGGAAAATGTCCAGTTCTTGCGCCCGTCGGCCAGTTCTTCCATGGTGATGTCGGCATTCGACAGCGCCAGGCGCGGCAACACCACCTTGTGGTCCCACAGGTCGCGCAGCGAGACGGTAAATTCCAATTTTCCGATCTTCGCCATCGGGCCTTCCTTGGACCAGTCGGCATTCTGGAAAAACACATCGTTCAAAATCACGCGCGGATAGCGGCCGAGTTTCACCGCCAAGTGCGACATGCGAAATTCGCGCTGGGTCTTTTTCGAGATGTAGTTCTGCACCGGCACCCGCAGCCAGTTGAAATCGAACACGAGAATGAAGACGAGGACCACCGCAAACAATCCGAACAAGCTTGCGAGAACCCCCTTGCTGCGCCGAGTCATGGGAGCACCTGGATATCCGATAGCTTTCAGGCTACCCGCGACCGCGACGCGCGGATGCAGGCTGATTCCCTGCTCTACTGTCGGCGACCGCCGACACGCCGGCCATGCGCCCCAAAAAACGCGGCGCTGTATCCCGCAAAGTCGCGTTTTAGCGACGCAGCAGCAACATCCCGGTCAGCAATCCCAGCACGGCTACCACACCGACCGTGCGCCCGGGATTGCGCCGGACGAATTGCGCCACCACCAGGCGTTGCGTATCGGCCTGATCCGTGCGGGCCTGCCTTTCGCGCGCCAGGGTTTGCGCGCCAAGGTGGGCGCGCACGGGCGCCTCGCCCGCGGCGGCCAGATAGGGAGCCTGCATCGCTAGAGTACGCGCCGGCCGGAGAAAAACGCCACGATGGCCAGCACCAGGAATACCAGGAACAGGATTTTCGCAATCCCCGCGGCGCCGGCGGCGATGCCGCCGAAGCCCAGAACCGCCGCCACCAGGGCAATGACCAGAAATACCACCGCGTAATGCAACATGAAAGTCTCCTTCGCCTGGGAAAAATCGGGGGCCGCGGGAGGCGGCTCACAGTTCCAAAGCTTAAGGGTGACCTACGCGAAACAGAACGCAAGGCGCGCTGATATGGACGTCAGCGCCTTCCGACAGGCACCTGCGCGGCCCCTCGCCATGCCTGGGACGAGGCTTTCGGTGGTCATAATGCCGGTCACGGATTCTGGGGGATGGCGAAATGGACACGGAAACTGCCAGGCGGGAGCGCCACGCCGCCGTTGCGCTACCATCGGCGGATTCTCAAGCCTTGAGCACTGCCCGCCCCGCCCTCAGATGAGCCAGATGCACGAAATCAAACCCGGCCAGTCGATCGAACTGCTCAAGGAACTGCATATCCTGACGCGTGACGGCAAAATGAACCAGGACAGCCGGCGCAAGCTCAAGCAGGTGTACCACCTGTATCAGTTCATCGAGCCGCTGCTGCAACAGGCGCTGGATGCGGGCGGAGAGTTGAAACTGGTGGACCACGGCGCCGGCAAGTCCTATCTCGGCTTTATCCTTTACGACCTGTTTTTCAAGGCGGCCGGGCGCGCACCCGGCGATTCGCACGTCTACGGCATCGAGACGCGCGACGACCTGGTGCAGAAGTCGCGCGAACTGGCGGCACGCCTGGCGTTTCCCGCCATGTCCTTTTTCAACCAGAGCGTGGCGCAGGCGATCGGGTCGCCGCTGTTGCCGCCCACGGTGGATGTGGTCACCGCGCTGCATGCCTGCAACACCGCCACCGACGACGCCATCCGCTTCGCCCTGGCCAAGCAGGCGCGCTTTGTCGTGCTGGTGCCCTGCTGCCAGGCCGAAGTCGCCGCCGTGCTGCGCAAGAACAAGGCGAAGGCATTGAGCGCCGGGCCACTGGCCGAAATCTGGCGCCATCCCCTGCATACCCGCGAGTTCGGCAGCCAGGTGACCAACGCCTTGCGCTGCCTGCAACTGGAAGCCCATGGCTACCACGTCAGCGTCACCGAACTGGTGGGCTGGGAACACTCGATGAAAAACGAGCTGATCATCGCCGAGTACCAAGACCTGCCGCGCCGCCGCCCGGCCGAGCGCCTGCGCGAAGTGCTGGCCGAACTCGGCCTCGAAGAACTGGGCGAACGCTTTTATGCCGGCGCCGACGCGGCGGCCAGCCCGGCCTAGGGCCTGCTCAAGATGCGCTACGCCATCGACCCGAACTGCACGCCCCTGGCGAACGACGAGAAAATCGAAAAGTGGCTGAAGGCATTCGTCGGGCCTTCAGTGACCGGCGCCGCCGTCATGGTGATCGGCATACGCGGCAACGAGGGCTCGATCTACCGCGTCATCACCACCACCGCACCCGGCGAATTTCAGGCCTGCGTGCGCTTCCTGCAGGATGAACTGGGTTTGGTCGATGAATTCGACGGACAGAGCACGCCGGAGCCGGGGTGCGACGCCATCTTCCGCAAACCGTAAGCGCCGGGATTGCCGGCCGCTATTCCATCCAGAAGCGCTCGAGGTTGGTGATGCCCCAGGCATCCTTGTCCTCGCCGCCGACGATGCTCTCGGTCACGCCGGCGCGTGCCAGGTCGATCACCTCGGGCACGATGTGGAGCTTCGATTTGGTGGAAAAAAAAGCCCGCACCACCGGCTTGAGCAAGGACTGTTTGCCCTGGCCGGTCACCACCGCCAGGCGCCCCGAGCTTAGGCGCACCAGCGAACCGGTCGGATAAATGCCGATGCTCTTGACGAAGGCCTCGAACACTTTCTTGTCGAAATGCCCGCCGCTCCAGGCCGTCATGCGCTGGATCGATTCGGTCGGCTCCCAGCCGGCCTTGTAAGGGCGGTTCGAGGTAATCGCGTCGTAGACGTCGCACACCGCGCCCATGCGCGCGTACAAGCTGATGGCTTCGCCTTTCAGGCCGTGCGGGTAGCCGCTGCCGTCCATTTTTTCGTGGTGATGCAGGCAGACATCGAGCGCCATCGGGCCGGCCGCGCCGCCTTCGAGCAGAAGTTCGTAGCCCTTTTGCGGATGCCCCTGGATGACGCGGAACTCGTTGTCGGTCAATTTGCCCGGCTTGTTGAGCACGTCCATCGGCATCAGCGCCTTGCCCAGATCGTGCATCAACCCGGCAACGCCGGCTTCGTGGGTCTGCGCCTCGGTGAGGCCGAGCTTGCCGGCCAAGGCCACCATCAGGCCGCACACCGCGACCGAATGCATATAAGTGTAGTTGTCGGCGTTTTTCAGGCGCGCCAGGCTGATCAGCGCGTCCGGATTGCGGCGCACCGAGTCGGTGATGTCGGCCACCAGGGCGGCAGCGGCGGCCGAGGAAAACGCCCGGCCCATGCGCACTTCCTGGAACATCGAGGCGACTTCTCCGGAAGCCGCCGCGCAGATCTTGCGGGCACGCGCCATTTCCTCGGTCACGCTAACCGGCCGCGCAGCGGCGGGTGCCGGGACGGGCGCCGGGACAGGCACGGGCGGTGAGACCGCGGCGGCAGCCTGGGCCGGCGGCGGCGCCTGCAACACATCCAGCCCCCGGGCGGTATCGATCCACACCTCCTCGATACCACTGTCGAGCAGCGATTTGATCTGCGCAGCGTCCTGCAGGACAAAACTGGTGCGCCAGAACGGATGCTGCATCCACGACCCGCACAGCTTGCTCAGGTACATGCCGGCGCGCAAGTCGGCCACCGCTATCTTTTTCAGCGTGGCCGGCGTCTGTGCGGATTGCATGTTCATCGATGGGTCACCTGCTTGCTGGTGGCGCGGCAGCGCGGGATGTGCCAATCCGGCGGGTGTCATTGCAGCCCTTGCCGCAGCGGCGGATTGCCGCGCCGGCGTTGATCGGCCAAGGCTGGATCTCTTTGCGGGATTTTGCCGTGTCGGGAGGCGATTCAAAGACCGATTTGCGCGGGAAATCCCCGCCAATTGCGCGCTTCGAATCGTCCCTG
>DATAZV010000020.1:0-8497 GCA_036271855.1 Burkholderiales bacterium | reverse complement strand
CTCACGCCCGAGTTGCCGCGAGTGCGGCGCCCGGTGCTGGTGCTGGCGAACGACTCGCCGCGCCGCGGCCTGGCGGAGTTCCGCGCCTACCAGCAGGCGATTCCGGGCGCCGAACTGAAGATGATCGATGTCGATGGCTATCACACCGGCGCGGTGGCGCCGGACTTGTGCGCGCCGGCGGTGCGCGAGTTCATCGCGCGCCATCGGCTGGATCGAAAATAGTTTCATGGCTGGTGTGTGCAAATGAAAATTTCTGCCCTGCGGCTGGTGGCCTTGCTCTTTTGCGCGCTGTTCATGCGCGCGGCCTGCTGCGCCTTTCCCGATCATCCGGTCCGGCTGGTGATTCCCTCTGGAGCCGGCGGCGTCACCGACACCCTGGCGCGCGCCCTGGCGCAGCAGATGGGTACCGACCTCGGCCAGCAGATCTACATCGACAACCGGCCCGGCGCTTCCGGCATCATCGGCTCCGAAGCGGTGGCCACCTCGCCGGCGGACGGCTACACCCTGCTGATGGTGTTTCCCTCGCACGCGGTCAATCCCAGCTTGTTTCGCAGCCTGCCCTACGACACCGTCAAGTCCTTCGCCCCGGTTTCGCTGGTGAGCAATGTCTCGATGGTGCTGGTGGTCAACAAGGACTTCGCCGGCAACTCGGTGAAGGACCTGATCGATGCCGCCCGCGCCCACCCGGGCCAGCTCAACTTCGGCTCGGTCGGCGCCGGCAGCCTGGGCCATCTCGGCGCCGAACTGTTCTGCTCGATGGCCGGGGTGAAGATGGTGCACATCGCCTACAAGGGCAGCCCGCAGGTGTTGAGCGGTGTTTTCGGTGGCGAGGTCAATATGTACCTGGTCGCCTCCGCCAGCAGCGTAGTGCCGCACATCCAGTCCGGACGCATCAAGGCGCTGGGCGTGAGCGGCAACAAGCGCCTGCTGATCCTGCCCGAAGTGCCGACCATCGGCGAGACCTTGCGTGGCTACGACGTCAGCGGCTGGAACGGCATCCTGGCGCCGGCCGGTACCCCCAAGCCGGTCGTCGATACGCTGCAGAAGGCCATCGCCAAGGTAGTCAGATCCGCCGACTTCACCCGGCGCCTGACCGCCGAGGGCGCCGTTGGCGTCGGCAGCACGCCGGAGGAAATGGACGGCGTGCTCAGGGCCGACGTTGCGAAATGGGCGGCCGTGGTCAAGGCTGCCGGCATCAAGGCGGAGTAGGGCGCCGGAGGGCGCGGTCAACACGTTTGTGTTGGTCTGGCCCCGGAACCTGAGAAAACCTGAGGTTTTTCGCTAAATTGCGCAGGCACTTTGTCCCAAGTGCGCGCTTGTTGCGCCCGTGGTTTGGCGCAACCTGATAAAACCTGAGGAAATTCTGGTTTTTGTCGTCGTTCCAAACTACAAGTGTAGTAGCGACGAAACTCACCTTGAGACCGCGAGTTTTTTGGCTTCATCACCATGCCTGCGACGAACGCCGCTGTTCCCCGATTTTAAAGAGCGTATGCGCGCGCAGCCAGCCATTGCCCATCAATTTGCGCAACAGCGGCGGGCTGGCCCTAGCGCTGTGCGCAGTCCTTGTACACAGTCGCCAGGCAATGGAAACCAAGATACAGAATCTCGCCAACTAAGTGTGGATGATTTTTCGTTGCCGGCAATGTCCGGTCGATGCAGGAGTTACCGGAAAAAATAACCGGCCCGTTCGCCCGGGGCCGTGCCTGCTCGGGGTACCCCTCTTGCTGGGATATGGGCGGCGCCCCTGCTGGCGCCGCGGGCACGAGCCCGCTCGCGATCTTGACGGAGCAGCGATGAAATCAAAACTGGTTTGGGAAAATGCCGGCGAACGCACCTGGATTTTGGTACTCGATGCCGACGAAGAGGTGGTCAAGGCGATTGCCGGTTTCGCTGCCGCGCAAAAGCTGACGGCTGCTTCGCTGAGCGCGCTGGGGGCGTTCGGCAGCGCGACGGTCGGCTGGTTCGACTTCGGCACCAAGGATTACCGGCGCATTCCAGTGGGCGAGCAATGCGAAGTGCTGAGCATTCTCGGCGATATCGCCACCGGCGACGACGGCAAGCCCAGCCTGCACATGCACGCGGTTCTCGGCTTGAGCGACGGCAGCACCCGCGGCGGCCACCTGCTCGAGGGCAAGGTGCATCCGACGCTGGAAGTGACGCTGGTCGAGACCGCGGCCCATCTCAGGCGCAAAAAGCGGCCCGAGCTGGGGATCGCGCTGATCGACCTGTCCTGAGCCCCCGGGCTTTTCAGCCGCCCGCGGTCACCCCGCCCATCACCGGCAGGACAATGCCGGTGATATACGACGAATCAGCCTCCGACGCCAGGAATACGTAGGCCGGCGCCAGCTCTTCGGGCTGCGCGGCGCGGCCCATCGGATAGCTGGCGCCGAAGTTCGCCACCTTGTCCGCCGGCAGGCCCTTGTCCGAAGGGTTGAGCGGCGTCCATACCGGACCGGGAGCGACCGCATTGACGCGTATGCCCTTGCCCGCGAGGTCCTGTGCCAGCGATTTGGTGAAGGCGTTGATCGCACCCTTGGTGGAGGAATAATCGGGCAGGGATTTGGCGCCCAGAATGCCGGTTTCGCTGCTGGTGGCGATGACCGAGGCGCCCGGCTTCAGGTGCGGCAGGGCGCGGCGCAGCACGCGCATGTAGGCGAAGATATTGGTCTCGAAGGTCGCCACCATTTCCTCGTCGTCGAGGTCGACCAGTTGTTTGCGGTTCTGGTGCCCGGCATTCGAAACGATGATGTCGAGCGCGCCGAATTCCTGCAGCGTGGCATCGACGATGTGATTGCAGTATTGGGCATCCCTCAGGTCGCCTGCCAGCGCCAGGCACTTGCGGCCTTCGGCCTCGATGGCGGCGCGGGTCTCGTCGGCGTCCTGCTGCTCGGCGTCCAGGTGGGTGAACGCGACATCGGCGCCCTCGCGCGCGAACAGCAGCGCCACCGCGCGGCCGATGCCAGAGTCGCCGCCGGTGATGAGCGCGATCTTGCCCTGCAGCTTGCCGGCGGCGCGATAGTTCGGCGCCTTGTAGCGCGGCCGGGGCTGGAGCGCCGATTCCTGGCCCGGCTTGGCCTGATGCTGTTGCTGGAAGGGCGGCATCGGCTCGGATTGCACGCCCTGCATGGCCGGCGCTTGCGCGCCACGGCGGGTGGATTGATCCATAGGGCCTCCTGGGTTAAAAGTCGAGAGTCCCTTAGCGCAGCAATTCACGCTCCCCGGCGGAACTCTGCTTTGCCCGGCAAGTCCATCCAGAATCAAGCTGTTTTTGAAAAAAATACAATGCACGAAGTCCGGGTTACTTGCGCAGCGCCGATGGCGCAGCGGGTTGTGGAGCTGGCGCTCGGCTGCGGCATTGCGCACCTGGCGGTGGGTACGGTAAGCCTGCCGGCTGCCGGCGGCGAGGGCCGGCAGGTGAGCCTGGAAGTGGCCACGCCGGCGGCGCGGCAGTTTCTCGAAGCGCTGCTGGCGTCCCCCTGGTTTCGCATCGAGGAATGCACGGTGAGTACGCGCGAGCTGCGCTCCATCCTTTGCGCCGACCAGCAGCACGACATCACCCGGCCGATGTCCGAACCGGCGATCGACGTGTTCCAGGACCTCTGGCAGTTGAGCCATATCACTCCGAGCTACTGGGGCCGGGCCGTCGCGGCCTCCCTGCTGCTGGCGCAGGGCATGTTCGAGAACAGCCCGGTGCAAATCGTCCTGGCCGCCCTGTTCCTGCCGTTTCTCTCGCAAATACTGGCCGCAAGCTTCGGCCTGTGGAACAAGCACTGGGGCCTGGCGCAGCACGGCGCGCGCGCCCTTTGCATCAGCACGCTGACGGCGGTGGCCGCCGGCGCGCTGCTGGCGTGGCTAGAGCCGCTGCAACTGGTGTATGGCGGGTTCCGCTCCGTGGTCGCCGGGGCTTGCATGGCCGCCGTGATCGGCGTCACCGCGGGCCTGTGCAGCGCGGACGACGCCGGCCGGCGCTATCTGATCGGCGTGGCGGCGGCGGTGCAGTGCGCGGTTTACCCGGTATGGTTTGGCGCATGCCTGGTGGACGGTTTTCCCGGCGCCGCGGCGACGGCGGAAAAATTTGCGGCCCTGGCGATCAACTTCCTGGCCATCGGCATCGCCGCCGCATGCGCGTACGCCTTCCTCGGGATGAAGCGCGAAGAAGCCAATAGCCTGAACAAGCAGTTGCGCCAGTAAGCGCGGCGGCGGCATTGGAAATCCGGCAAGCTTGGCGTAACCTTCGCATCTGTTCAAGAATCGGGAATTCCAGGAGCACGCAATGAGCTGGTCTGCCACGCAGTACACCAAGTTTGAAAACGAACGCACCCGCCCGGTGCGCGACCTGCTGGCCGCCGTGCCCGGGCAGGAAGTCAAAGCGGCGGTGGACATCGGCTGCGGGCCGGGCAATTCCACCGAGGTGCTGGCGGCACGCTTTCCCGGCGCGGCGATCAGCGGCATGGACAGTTCCGCCGACATGGTGGCGGCGGCGCGCAAGCGTCTGCCGCAATTCAGCTTCGAGGAATCCGGCATCGAAAACTGGAGTGCGCCGGGACCCTACGACGTGATCCTCGCCAACGCGGTGATGCAATGGGTGCCGGAGCACGCTACGGTGTTTCCGCGCCTGGTGCAAAAGCTCGGGCCCGGCGGCAGCCTGGCGGTGCAGATGCCGAACAACCTGGACGAGCCCGCGCACATCCTGATGCGTGAAACGGCTTTGTCGGGACCCTGGGCGCACAAGTTGGCGGGCGTGGAACGTACCGCGCGCGAGGATGCGCGCTGGTATTACGAATTGCTCAAGCCGCTATGCGGCCAGGTAGACGTCTGGCGCACCGTCTACCACCACGTGATGGCCGGTGGGGCGGCGGGGGTGGTCGAGTGGTTCAAGGGCAGTGCCTTGCGGCCGTTTCTCGATGCGCTGGAAGCGGGCGAGCAGGCCGAGTTCCTGGCCCGCTATCAGGCGCAGGTGGCCAAGGCGTATCCGGCGCTGCCGGACGGCAGCGTGCTGCTGCCTTTTCCCAGGTTGTTCGTGGTCGCGACGCGCTGATCGAGCGGTGCGCGTCGCGCCGGGTCCATCAACGATAGTGGCGGCGATGATGGCGACGATGCCAGTGACGGTGCCAGGCAACGGTGGTGAGTTGGGCCTTTTGGCCGTGGCTGACGTACACGTCCGCGCTTTGGGCGGCCTGGGCTGCCGGCGCGGCAAACGCCAGGGCCGCAGTAGCTGCGAAAGCAGCAAGAAGCTTTTTCATTTCTTGACTCCTGAGTTGAGGGGATAGGGCTCCTCCTTTATCGGTTTTTCGGGTGCTTTTCGCTGTCGGTTCGCGGCTGATTCCGGCGTAGGAATCGGCGCCGGTCCGGGAAGAAACCGGCGCCGCAACCCGTGTTGTGAGACCCGGGGTAGATGTCCCGGCGCCTGCGTTTTCCGGCCGAAGCGAGGTTCAGGCCCCGCGGGGTTCCGCGGCCAGGAATGAACGCAGCGGGTTGATCAGCGCCTGCGGGCGGTCCTCGGCGAAGAACAGCTTGGCATCCGGCACTTCGACCACGCGCACCGCGCCGGGTATGGTTTTTTGCAGCCAATACGCCCATTTGACGTCGAAGAAAATGTCGTCGAGGCCCCAGACGATCAGCGTGGGCACCTTCAGCTGGCGCAGCAGCGGCTCGATCGCCACGGTCTGCGCGTTGTCGAACGAGGTCCAGTAGCGGTGAAAATTGTCGCGGCGCTCCTTGCTCGAGCGCAGCGGGTCGATATAGACGCGGAACACCTCTTCGCTCAGGACCCGCGAGTCCGCGTATCCCCGCGACATCCGCGTATATCGCGCCGCGCTGTCGTCGATCAGGGCGGCGTAGAGATCGACCAGGTTGCCTTTGCGGGCGGCCTCCATGTTCTGCGCGACGGATGAGGGCGGCCAGTTGTCGTGGGTATCGCAATTGGTCAGCGTGAGGCTGCGCAGGCGCCCGGGGTTGTTGGCCGCGAAAATCTGCGAAATGCCGCCGCCGCTGTCGTTGGCGATCAGGTCGACGCGGTCGAATCCCATGGCGTCGATGAACTGGCGGATCATTTTCGCCTGGGCGACGAAGGAGACGTCCTGGTTCGGGCTGATTTCGGTATAGCCCAGGCCCATCAGGTCGAGGGCGACGCAGCGCCGGCGGTCCTGCATCGCCGCCATGATGTGACGCCAGTGAAAGCCGTTCAGGGGCACGCCGTGAATGAACAGGGCCACCGGGCCGCTGCCCTGCTCGACGTAGGCGATGCGCCCCGACGCGGTATCGACGAAGCGCCTGCGCGCGTGAAAGGATGCGGCGTCCATGGTGGTGTTGGCTCCCGTGTTTTGAGGACCGGCGCAAGCGCCGGCGATGGCGGCGGTGGCCAGCGCGCCGAGGAATGTCCTACGGTTGATCGTTTGATGCATAAGGCTCCCTTGAGAAAGCAGGGAGCTTAGGCAGCGGCGGCTCAGCGCGCTATCACGTTCTTGCGCAAATCGCCTTGCGCAATTCGGCGGCCGTTCCGGCGTCCGCGCCGCCGCGCAACGCCGCCGGCGTCAGGCCGAACAGCGCGCGGAAACGGGCGGTGAAATGGCTGTGGCTGGCGAAGCCGGCTTCGAGCGCGATGGCGGTCAGGTCGGTATCCGAATCCAGCACCGTGTCGAGGGCCTTGGCCAGCCGCGAACGCAGAACGTAGCGATAAACCGAGGTACCCACCTCTTCGCGGAACACGTGCGCCAGGTGCCAGGGCGAGACGCACGCGAGATCGGCCAGATCGCCCAGGGTCCATTTTCTTTCGGGGTGGATCGACACCGCCTCCTTGACGCGCTCGATCTGCCGCGAGCGGCGGCCCGAACCGCGGGGTGTACCGTGGCGCCTGCCGGCGTGTTCCTTGCGGGCGGCGCGCAAGGTGGAGACCAGCAGGCCGATGCCCAGTTCCTCCACCTCCAGCGGATCGCCCGCGCCGCCTGCGAGGCGCCTGCAGAGCAGGTTGCGGGCGAGCATCAGGGCCGGTGGGAGCAGAGCGTGGGAGGAAAGGACGGAGGCGTCGAAGCCGTCGCCGGCGATCATTTCGGGCATCACGCGCGCGAGACCGGCGCCGGACATCCGCAGGGCCAGGCATTGATCGCCGATGCTCCCCGGAAAGCTGATGCGGTAAGGGGCATCGGCTGCCAGCAGGACTGCGTGATTCGATGTCGCGATCAGGTGCCGGCGCGGGCCGTCATGCTTGGCGAACACACCGGTGATCGGCAGGACCAGGACATTCAGGCTCTGGCGCTCGATCTCGCCGCAAGCCGGCGACGAGGGGCGGGCGACGATGTGATCGACACGCAATAGATCACCGTCGAACAGGGCGCGCCGGACCATCGGCGTTTCAGCCTCGCGATTCATCCCGTTCCTGGAAGAGGCCGGATTTCGATGAATGTCGGTCACGGCCCATTCCTGTTTAAAGGGAAAAGCAAAACGCCACCCTGAGGTGGCGTAAGTGCTTGAATCTTTGGCTCCCCGACCTGGGCTCGAACCAGGGACCTGCGGATTAACAGTCCGTCGCTCTACCGACTGAGCTATCAGGGAATTGAGACTCAAATAATAGCATTTTTGGGCCTGGTCCGTCAACGCAACAGGGCGGGCTTTGTCCCCGACTTTGCGCTTTTGCTCGTGGCGTAAGAGAGCGCCGACAGCGCGGGCGGCGCGGCCGGGGTATATTCTTTTCTGCCGGTTTGGCGATACAGCCCCGGATCCCGGGCAAAAACAAGAGCTAACTCCAAGTATGAGCAAGCGACTCAAATACATCCTGGCCGGCATTGCCGCGCTGATCGTGCTGCTGCTGGTGGTGCCCTTCCTGATCCCCACCAGCGCGTGGCTGGGCCCGGTGCAGGAGAAGGCGGGCGCGGCGCTGGGCACCAAGGTGGCGGTGGGCGACCTGCGCCTGGCTTTCTTGCCCCTGCCGCACCTGACGGCATCGAAAATCGACGTTGGCGAGGGCGCCATCAGCGTCGGCTCGGTGACCATCTATCCGGAAGTGACGACGCTGTTCTCTGCCACGCGCAAGATCGGCAGCATCAATGCGGACAAGCTGATAGTGACCAAGAAGGGCATGGACCTGCTGGCCGGGCTGGCGGCCGGGCCGCAGAACACGGCGAATCCGAAAAATGGCGGCGCCGGCACCCCGCCTCCCGATACGCCTTCGGCGCCGCCGGTGGAGGTGGGCAAGCTGCGCCTGCGCGATGCGGAAATCGAGCTCGAATCCGGCAAGCTGCCGCCGATCGACCTGGATGCCGAAATGAACGGATTGAGCCTGGTGCATGCCGAAGTGTCGGTGGACGGCGGCAAGGCGAAGCTGAAAATCGAGCCCAAGGACGGCGGCTGGGAAATCGCCCTGGACGCCAGCAGCTGGCAGTTGCCGATCGGCATGCCGCTGAAGTTCGACAGCTTGAAGGTGAACGGCCATGCCACCAAGACCGGCATGAGCCTGCCCGACATCAGCGCGAAAATGTATGGCGGCGAGGCCAAGGCCACT
>DATAZV010000019.1:0-10233 GCA_036271855.1 Burkholderiales bacterium | reverse complement strand
CAGGCCACGCCTGCGCGTACCAGCATGGCGTGGCTGATGCCATTGTGTTTTTCGATCAGCGCGCGCAGGTCGACGCCCTTGAGCTGTCCGCCCTCGACCACCACGCAGCCGTTGATCATCGACAGCCACGCCGGCCCCGGCGCGCAGGTGAGCAGCGCCGCCACCGGGTCGCCCAAGGCACCCGCATGACTCAGGTCATCGATGCGAAAAGCCACCAGGTCGGCAGCCTTGCCGACCTCCAGGCTGCCGATATCGTCGCGCTGCAATACCTTGGCGCCTCCGAGCGTTGCGAGCTCGAGTGCTTCCCGTGCCGACATGCGGTCCGCGCTTGATTCGAAGCCGGGCCAGCCGACCCGCTGCAGCAGCATCGCCTGGCGCGCCTCGCCCAGCATGTGGTTGCCGTCGTTGCTGGCTGAGCCGTCCACCCCCAGGCCGACGCGCACGCCGGCATCGACCATCGCGCGCACCGGCGCGATGCCGGAGGCGAGGATCATGTTGCTGCTCGGGCAATGGCAGATGCCGCTACAGGTGTGGCCCAGGCGCTTCACCTCTTCCGCGTTCGGGTGCACCATGTGGGCGAACCACACGTCCTTACCCAGCCATTCCAGCGATTCGGCGTAGTCGATCGGCCGGGCACCGAATTTCTCCAGGCAAAAGCGGTCTTCGTCCAGGGTCTCGCACAGATGGGTGTGCAGGCCGACGTTGCGAAAGCCGCGTGCCATGCGTGCGGACTCGCGCATCAGGTCGGCGCTGACGGAAAAGGGAGAGCAGGGCGCCAGGCCGATGCGCAGCATCGAGAAGGGCTCGGGGTCGTGAAACTCCTCGATCACCCGCAGGCTGTCGTCGAGAATGTCCTGTTCGTTTTCCACCAGGTTGTCCGGCGGCAGGCCGCCCTTGGACTGCCCCAGGCTCATGCTGCCGCGGGTGGGATGAAAACGCACCCCGAGCTCGGCGGCGGCGGCGATCTCGTCGTCCAGCCTGGAGCCGTTGGGAAACATGTAGAGATGGTCGGCCACCGTGGTGGCCCCCGAGAGCAGCAGTTCGGCCAGGCCGACCTTGGCGGAGACGTGCACCGCTTCTCCGTTGATGCCGCCCCAGATCGGGTAAAGCATTTTCAGCCAGTCGAACAGCTTCAGGCCGCGGCCGGTGCCGATGCTGCGCGTCAGGGTCTGGAACAGGTGGTGGTGGCAGTTCACCAGGCCGGGGGTCACGACACAACCCGTTGCATCGATGGTCGCCTCCGGAGTACGCGCGGGATCGGCGGCGATCCACTCCTGCGCCTCGATCGCGGTGCCGACAAAGGCGATGCGCTGGTCTTCCACCACCACCGCGCCACCGCGGATTTCGCGGCGCAGCGTATCCATGGTCACCACCACTTCGGCATTGCGGATCTGGGTTATCGCCATTCCATTTTCCTGAAAATGTTCGCGCTACATCTGGTAATTGATGCGGAACATATTGTCTTCCGGATCGGCCAGTACCACCTGGTAGGCATTGTAATAGCTGATGTAGGGCGCCTTCAGCACCCGGGCGCCGAGCTGCAGCGCGCGCGCCAGGCGGGTGTCGAGTTCTTCCTTGCTGTCGACGTTGCAGGTAATGTAGGTGCCGACCGGTTTCGGGATCGCGCCCTTCATCTGGCGGCCGCTGATTTCCAGCAGGTCGTAGGCCTTGAAATCGTGGATACCCAAACGGGTGCCGTAAAAATCCACCGCGCGGTAGATCGGCGAAGCGACGGCGTCGATGGTTTTCACATCGAACAGTTTGGTATAAAAAGCCGCCAGTGCATCGATGTCGCGGGCGAAATAGCTTACCTCCAGCTTGACCATGCCCGCCATTTATGCCGCCGCCCGCGAGATGCCGTAGGTCTCGCGGATTTTCATCCCCAGGTATTCGCCGATGTTGCAGTCGGCATACTTGGCCGGATGCGCTTCATCGCGGCAGGAGTCGAAGCAGGAGACGATGGCGTCGTTGTCGCCGTCCTGGAAAAAGGGAATCGAATAGCGCGAGCGTCCCGAGGTGTTGCTGTTGAGCACGCGGTGCATGTTCGACTTGTACATGTCGTTGGACCAGCGCTGCAGCAGGTCGCCGGTGTTGACCACGAAGGTGCCGGCGATGGGCGTGGCGCGGATCCACTCGCCGGCGGCGTTGCGCACCTCCAGCCCGCCCACCGTGTCCTGGGCCAGCAGGGTCACCAGGCCCCAGTCGGTATGCGCGCCGGCGCCCAGCTGGTTGGCGGCGGCGTCGGCCGCCTGTGGCGGATAGTGCAGCATGCGCAGGGTGGCGATCGGCATCTCGGTGATGGGATGGAAGAAGTTCTCGTCGATGTCCAGCGACAGCGCGATGATAGCCAGCAGCTTGCGCGACAGGTCCATCATAGCGGCGTGGTAGGCCAGGGTCTGGGCGCGAAAGCCGGGCAGGCTCGCCGGCCACTGGTTCAGGCCGTAGCGCTCCAGCCCGCGCCGCACGTAGGGATGGTCGTCCGGAACATCCATGCCGCACTGGAAGCCTTCCTTCAGGTCCGGCGGCGCGCCGCTGTCCAGGGTCTGGCCGGACAACGGCTCGTAGCCGAAGCCGGAGCGCGAGCGGCTCAGGTTCACCAGTTCCTTGGTGTCGCTCGGCAGGGCGAAGAATTCGCGCGCGGCTTCGAATTGCGCTTCGATCATCGCCGGCGCCACGCCATGCCCGGCGAGGTAGAAAAAGCCGACGTCACGGCAAGCCTTGTGAATCTCCCAGGCTACCGCCTCACGCTTGGCCAGGTCCGGAGAAAAGGCGTCGGCGAAATCGATCACCGGGATGTGGTCGGCGGTCTTGGGTGGGGTATAGAAAATCATTGTGCTCTCCTGCGGCCCGGTCGATGCAGGGCTGAGATAAGGGTGACCGGATTCATGCAAAGCACATGCCATGGATTCCGGGCCAAAGCCGCCGGCAATCGCACCAGAGGCGTGCGGGAAGCCATGCGCACGCCCGTCCCGCGCGCATGCGCCGCCTCGCCCGATATGGCTGCCGGGCTAGGCGGTGAGGCGCGCCTCGCCCAGGATATAGGTCTGCGCCACCAGCCGGTCGTCTCCCAGCATCATCAGCACGAACAGCTTTTGCGTCAGGTTCTGCGCAACGCCGTAGCGCCGCTCGATCAGCGGCGTGGCCTTGGGGTCGAGGACGATGAAGTCGGCTTCCTTGCCGGCGTCGAAGTTGCCCAGCTTGTCGGCCAGGCCCAGTGAGCGTGCGCCCCCGAGGGTGGCGAGGTAAAAACCGTCCAGGCTGGTGAAGGGCCGCCCGGCCAGTTGCGCGACCTTGTAGGCCTCGTGCATGGTGCGCAGCATGGAAAAGGAAGTGCCGCCGCCCACATCCGTGGCCAGTCCGGCGAGAGTGCCGGAAGCATTCGCGGCGTCGAGGTCGAACAGGCCGCTGCCGAGGAACAGGTTGGAAGTGGGGCAGTGGATTACCGCCGCGCCGCTCTTGCCCAAGGTTTTCCAGTCGTCGCCGCTGAGATGGATCGAGTGGCCATACAGCGCACCGGGGCGCACCAGGCCGAACTTTTCGTAGACGCCGAGGTAGCTCTTGCTCCAGGGAAACAGTTCGGATATCCACTTCACCTCGGCGTGGTTTTCGGCCAGGTGGGTCTGCATGTGGATGCCGGCATGCTCGTCCATCAGCTTGCCGGCGAGTTCCAGCTGGCGCTCGGTGGAGGTGGCGGCGAAGCGCGGCGTGACGCCGTAGAGCAGGCGGTCTTTGCCGTGCCAGCGCTCGATCAGCATTTTCGAATCGGCGTAGGACTGCTCGGCCTCGTCGCGCAGGCTGTCGGGCGCGTTGACGTCCATCATCACCTTGCCGGCGATCACCCGCATGCGGCGCTGTTGCGCCGCCTTGAAGATCGCATCCACCGATTCCGGATGGATGGTGGCGTAGATGGCGGCGGTGGTGGTGCCGTTGCGCTCCAGTTCGTCGAGAAAGAACTCGGCGACGACGGCGGCGTGGGCCGCATCCGAGAATTTGCTTTCCGCCGGAAAAGTGTAGTCGTTGAGCCAGTCGAGCAATTGCTTGCCGTGGCTGGCGATCACGTCGGTCTGCGGGTAGTGCACGTGGGCATCGATGAAGCCCGGCATGATCAGGCGGCCGGAATGGTCGACCAAAGGCGTGCCGAGGGGCAGCGCCGCCAGCGCGGCAGCAGCGGGGCCGGCGCTCTCGACCTTGCCGTCATTCACCACCAGCAAGCCGTCCTCGATCACCCGCAGGGCGCCGGCGCTGACGCGTGGATCGTCGGTGAAATCGACCAGGGTGCCGCGATAAGCAGTGCGTGCGCTCAATCCGGTATCACTCCAAAACGGACGCCGCGCTCCGACAGGTAGCGGCGATAGGCTTGCGACATGCGGTCGCAGCGCATCGGCATTTCGGCACCGGCGGCCAGGGGCAGGCGCTTGGGCACCTGGTTTTCCAGGATTGGCACGTCACCGGCAAAAATCTTTTCCTGGAAGGCGCGCAAATCCTCCTCCGATTGCTCGAAGTTGGTCACCGCCAGCACCAGCCACACCTGGCTTTTTTCCTCTTCCAGCGGCTGCACATGCAGGCTGATGGCTTCCCAGAAGTCTTGCTGTGCCGCCGGTGCCTTGGTGAGAATGGCGGTGAAGGGGCGCACCACGCGGTAGGTGTACTCCACCTCGCTGCCGCCGTGCGCCAGGCTATTGGTCTGCGGCTGCCAGAAAAAGCAGTCGGTGGCGCGTATGCCCTTGTCCCCGGTGCCGTCGTCCCACGCGGTATCCACTTTGTAGTCGCGTACCGCGGTTTTCGACGGGTCGCCGAGGATCCCGGTATGGATGAAGGGAAAGTGCGCCATGTCGAGAAAATTCTCGACGATGCGCGGCGCGCTGGTGGCCACTTCATATGGCCCGCACAGCACCTTGCGCAGGCCGGCTTCAGCGTATTCAGGGAAGGGCAGCACGTCGGCGGCGGGGGTGCCGAGGCAGACCCAGATCATGCCGTACTGCTCTTTTGCCTTGAAGGTGCGCGCGCAGGTGGCGGCGCTCGGCGTATGGTCGGGCAGGGCGGGAATTTTGGTGCACTGGCCGCTGGGCGCGAAATGCCACGCATGGTAGGCACAGACTACTTCGCCGTCCTCGATGTGGCCGATGGAAAAGCGCGTGCCGCGATGCGGGCAGCGGTCTTCCCACGCATGCACGGTGCCGTCGGCAGAGCGGAACAGCGCCAGGTCCTGCCCCAGCAGGGTGGCGGGAATAATTTTTTCGGTGACGACGTGGCGAGCGTCGGCGACCGGATGCCAGTCGTTGAGGACCGCCAGGTTGGTAGTGAGGGTGGTGGTAGAAACGATCATGCCGCCACCGCCTCGATGCGCGAGAGCCAATCCTTCTTCGCCGCCTCGGGGAGGAAGGAAGCGCTGATCGAATTGGCGGCCAGGGTTTTCAGCTCGGCAGGTGTCAGATTCAGGCCCTGCGCCATCGCCATGTAGTTGTCCTGCATGTAGCCGCCGAAATAGGCGGGGTCGTCCGAGTTGATGGTGACCATCAGCCCCATATCCAGCAGGCGCTTCAGGTTGTGGTCGGACGCTTGCTTGAACACCGCCAGCTTGACGTTGGACAGCGGGCAGACGGTGAGCGGCATGCGCATCTGCTTCAGGCGCGCGCACAGGGCGGGGTCGGCCTCGCTGCGCACGCCGTGGTCGATGCGCTCGGTTTTCAGCAGGTCCAGTGCCTCGGTGACGTAGGCGGGTGGGCCTTCCTCGCCGGCATGGGCGACCACATGCAGGCCGAGTTCGCGGGCGCGCGCGAACACGCGCTCGAACTTGGCGGGCGGGTGGCCGACCTCGGAAGAGTCCAGGCCGACGCCGATGAACAGGTGCCTGTAAGGCATCGCTGCCTCCAGGGTCTGGAAAGCGTCTTCCTCGCTCAGGTGGCGCAGGAAGCAGAGGATCAATTCGCCGGTGATGCCGAAGGCGCGCTTGCCTTCGTTGATGCCGTCGGTCAGGCCCTCGATCACCGTGCCCATCGCAATGCCGCGTGCGGTGTGGGTCTGCGGATCGAAAAAGATTTCGCTGTGCACCACGCCGTCGGCATGCGCGCGCTTCAGGTACGCCAGCATCAGGTTGCGGAAGTCGCCGCGCTCGACCAGTACGGCGGCGCCGGCGTAATAGATGTCGAGGAATTCCTGCAGGTTGCTGAATTCGTAGGCGCGGCGCACGGCTTCGACGTCGGCGTAAGGCAGCTTGATGCCGTGCTTCGCTGCCAGGGAAAACATCAGTTCCGGCTCAAGGGAGCCTTCGATATGAATGTGCAACTCCGCCTTCGGCAGGCGGCGGATATAGTCGGCGATGTCGGTTGCCATGATGGACCTCGATACATGCGGCCTTGGAAGCTGGTGGGCCGCGGAACAGCTTGGCAAAACGCGCGGCGTTTGGGAAAACGCCTGTCTGACGCAAGCAAGGCCCGCCGAAGCGGGCCTTGCCGTTACTGCAAGTATGCCGGAATTACTTGGCGCCGGGAACCGTGCCTTCGACCCCTTCGACGTACCAGTTGATGCCGTCGATTTCCTTGTCGGTCAGGGTCTTGCCGGCCGGTACCTTGTCCTTGCCGTCCTGGCCCTTGATCGGGCCGGCGAAGACGTTGAACTTGCCGGCGGCGATCGCCGCCTTCTTGTCGGCGGCGGCCTTGGCGGCGGCCGGCGGTACCAGCGAGCTGACGGAGACCAGGTCGTTCATGCCGTCCTTGATGCCGCCCCAGACGTTGGTGGTCATCGGCTTGCCGGCGATCAGGGATTCGGCCACCTTGGTGTAGTAAGGGCCCCAGACCTCGATGCACGAAGCCAGGTGCGCCTTCGGCGCATAGGCGGTCATGTCGGAGTCCCAGCCGAAGGCCAGCACGCCCTTGTCCTGCGCGGTTTGCAGCACGGCGGAGGAGTCGGTGTTCTGCAGCAGCACGTCGGCACCCTGGCCGATCAGCGCCTCGGCGGCCTGGCGTTCCTTGGAGGGGTCGAACCAGCTGGAGATCCAGACCACCTTGGTGGTGATCTTCGGGTTCACGCTGCGCGCGCCCATGGTGTAGGCGTTGATGTTGCGCAGCACCTCGGGAATCGGGAAGGAGGCGACGAAGCCCAGCACGCCCTTCTTGCTGACGTGCCCGGCGATGATGCCGGCGAGATAGGCCGGCTCATACATGCGGGTGTTGTAGATCGCCACGTTGGGCGCGTTCTTGAAACCGGTGGCGTGGTAGAAATTGACCTTGGGGAAGGACTTGGCGACCTTCAGGGTCGAGTCCATGTAGCCGAAGGAGGTAGTGAAGATGGCCTTGTTGCCCTTGGTGGCCAGATCGCGGATGACGCGCTCGGCGTCGGCGCTTTCGGGCACGTTCTCGACGATGGTGGTCGAGATCTTGGCGCCCAGCTTGGCCTCGGCGGCCTTGCGGCCGAGGTCGTGCGCATAGGTCCAGCCGCCGTCACCCACCGGCCCGAGGTATACCCAGGCCATTTTCACCGGATCGGCAGCGTCGGCAGCCAGGCTGCCGCTCAGGGCGGCAACGGCGGCGACGGCCAGTAATTTTTTGAACAGTTTCATTGCGGATCTCCTCGTCGATAAAAGATTGCTGCGAACAAAATGCCCCCGAAATGCGTCCGAAGTGGCCTTCGTGTTATCAGGTTGCCCCCAACACCTAGCGGATTACATGCCAAAAAACGACTGTCCCAGCGAGGCTGGCGCGTTGCGGCGCAAGGCGCGCTGGTCGCGCGAAATCACCGCCAGCACCACCACCGTGGCGATATAGGGCAGTGAAGCCAGGGCGAAGGCCGAAACCTGCACCCCGACGGCCTGCAAATACAGGCCGAAGGCCGTCACTCCGCCGAACAACAATGCACCCAGCATCAGGCGCACCGGACGCCAGCTGGCGAACACCACCAGCGCCAGGGCGATCCAGCCGTTGCCCGAGGTCAGGCCTTCCTGCCACATCTTGAACTGTGCCACGGCATAGTAGCAGCCCGCCAGTCCCGCCATCAGGCCGCCGAACAGGGTGGCGAGATAGCGCAGGCGGATCACCTGCAAACCGAGGGATTGCGCCACCACCGGCGATTCGCCCACCGAGCGCAGGATCAGGCCGGACTTGGTGCGATACAAAAACCAGGTGGTGGCCACCGTCAGGATCACCGCCAGGTAGCCCAGCGCATTCATCGAGAACAGGGCCGGGCCGACGATCGGCAGCTTGGACAGCAGGGGAATCGGCAGCTCGGAGAAGGACACCTTGGCCGGGTTGCCGACATAGCCGCGGCCGAGAAAAGCCGACACCCCGCTGCCCAGGATGGCCAGGGCCAGCCCGGCCGCCACCTGGCTGGCCTGCAGGGTCAGGGTGACGAAGGCGAACATTAGCGCGGCGATCATGCCGGCGCAGCAGGCGGCGATGGTCGCCAGGGTCAGGCCGCCGCCGTGGGCGACGACGATGAAGGCGGTGACCCCGCCCATCAGCATCATGCCTTCGACGCCCAGGTTGAGCACGCCGGAGCGCTCGGTGATCAGCTCGCCCAGGGCGGCCAGCAGCAGCGGGATGGCGGCGGCGACGGCGCTGGCGAACAGGGGGGTGAGGGAGTCCAGGGTCATGGTTCGCGCCTCACTTGATTTCCACCGCGGCGGCGGGCGCCGGGCGGCGCCGCTCGATGCGGTAGTTCACCATCACGTCGCAACCCAGCAGCAGCATCAGCAACAGGCCCTGGAACACCAGGCTGATGGCCTTGGGCAACTGCAGGCTGATCTGCACCGCCTCGCCGCCCAGGTAGACCAGGGCCATCAGCAGGGAAGCCAGGGCAATGCCGAAGGGGTGCAGGCGCCCCAGGGTGGCGACGATGATGGCGGTAAAGCCGTAGCCCGGGGTCCAGCGGTCGTTCAACTGGCCCAGGGGTCCCGCGACCTCCATCACCCCGGCGATGCCGGCGGCGGCGCCGCCGATCAGCAGCGCCATCCAGATCGCCGCCGGGCTGGAAAAGCCGGCGTAGCGCGCTGCCGAAGGCGCCAGGCCGGCGACGGTGAGCTGGTAACCGGCGAAGGTGCGCTGCATGAACAGCCAGGCCACCGGCAATGCCACCAGGGTGATGATCAGCGACACGTTGACCCGCGTGCCTTCCAGCCAGTCGCCGCCGAAGGAGGCGAACAGGGGGAACAGGGCGTTGTCGGAGAACGAGACGGTGAGCGGGAAGTTGTTCGCCGCCGGGTCCTGCCAGGGGCCGTAGACCAGGTATTTGACCAGCAGGTCGGCGACGTAGGTGAGCATCAGGCTGACCAGGATTTCATTCGCGTGGCAGCGGGTTTTCAGCACCGCGGGAATCGAGGCCCACACGGCGCCGCCGATGGCGCCGGCGATCACCATCGCCGGCAGCAGCCAGGCGCCGCCGCGCTCGTGGAAGTAGATCGCCAGGCCGCTGGCGAAAATGCCGCCGACGTACATCTGGCCTTCGGCGCCGATGTTCCAGACGTTGGCGCGGTAGCCGACCGCCAGGCCGAGGGCGATCAGGCACATCGGCGAGGCCTTGAGCAGGAGTTCGGAGACGCCGTTGACCGAGGATAGCGGCTCGATCATGAAGACCCGCATTGCCGCCAGCGGCGACAGGCCGAGCGAGGCAAAGACGATGCAGCCGAAGATCACCGTGAGCGCGACGGCGATCACCGGCGCCAGAAAGCGCATGCGCGGCGAGGGCAGGGTACGCGGCACCAGCCGCCAGGGGGTACGGATCATGGTGGAGTGCGGCTAGGCCGTCGTTGCGGCGGCCGCGACGGGTTCGCCCGCGGCCCCGGGGAACATGCCGGACATCAGCAGGCCGATCTCTTCGGCATTGGTCTCCGACACCGGGCGCGGGCTGGCCAGGCGCCCGCCGGCCATCACGGCGATGCGGTCGCAGATCTCGAAAATCTCGGACAGCTCTTCCGATACCACCAGCACCGCGACCCCGCGCGCGGCCAGGTCGATCACCGCCTGGCGGATGGCGGCGGCGGCGGCGATGTCGACGCCCCAGGTGGGCTGGGCCAGGATCAGGACTTTCGGTTCCTGGCCGATTTCGCGGCCGAGGATGAATTTTTGCAGGTTGCCGCCCGAGAGATTGCGCGCCAGTGCCTCGGTGCCGGGTGTCTTGACCTGGAACTCGCGGATGCAGCCCGTGGCGTAGTCGCGGGCGACACGGAAATTCACCATTCCGGTGCGGACCATGCCGCGCCGGTGCGCCGTCAGCAGGGCGTTGTGGGTCAGGCTCATCGAG
>DATAZV010000018.1:0-2996 GCA_036271855.1 Burkholderiales bacterium | reverse complement strand
CGGCTACCGCAAGGTGACCGGCCGCGCCAGCGAGGAGATGCAGGCCTCGCGCCACGGCAACACGGCGCTGGCGCTGGTGCTGCTGGCGATCGCGGCGGCCGTGGTTTATTTCCTGGTCAACGCGGTGAAGCTGACAGGTGGTAGCTAGACCCGGGAACTAGACCCGGGAGCTGGACCGGGTCGCCAACCCCCGCTCGCCAGTGCGTCGCAGGCCCCGCTCCCCAAGCTGCTCTTTGACAATCCGGAAACAGCGGCACGGCAATGAAAACGGGCCTCCGAAGAGGCCCGTGATTGCGCCTGAAGCACTCGCTTACTGATCGCGGTAGGCGTCGTGGCAGGCCTTGCAGGACTTGCCGGCTTCGCCAAACGCCGTCTTGATGGCATCGGCATCGCCGCTCTTGGCAGCGGCGGAAAGCTTGGCGGTGGCAGCTTGCAGGTCGCCCTGCATCTTCTTGAACTTGTCCCATTCCTTCCAGATTTCGGCCTTGGCGCCCTTGCCGGTGGTGGAAGGCTGCGGGGTGGCTTGCTGGAAACCGTCGAAGGCATAGTGGCTCATCAGCGAGACCACCTCGGCATTGCTGGCCAGGGCCGCGCTGTCGAGCTTGATGTCACCCTTGACGTGGGCGCCGATGCGGCCAAAACTGGTCGACATCACGGTGAGGGCGCTTTGACGGTATTTCACTGCGCGGTCGGCGGGAACCTGCGCCGCCACCGAGCCTGCCGCCAGTGACGCCAGAACCGCGGCGCCGATCAGGACTTTTTTCATTCTTGACCTCCAGAGAAGTTGATTGGTAAAACCATGGGTCGAAAAGCGCGGGCTCTTTTTGGGTCTTCCTGGGCCCCCTGCCCTGCTCTGCTACTGGATTGTGCTACGAATCATCCTGGATTGCGGATGCAAATGCCAGACGCAATTTTTCCGCCAGCGCCAGGAAACGCTCCTGCTCTTCGTCGCCCAGCGCTGCGAAGGGTAACCGCAAATAGGCGACGTGCGGCGGAAAAATGCGCGCGAACTCCTCTTCGCCCTTGCGCGTCAGGTGCACGAGGGTGGAGCGGCCGTCAGACTTGGACTGCGCGCGCTTGACCAGCCCGCGCGCCTCCAGCCGGTCGATCACCCCGGTCAGGGTGCCCTTGGTGATCAGGGTTTTTTCACCCAGTTCCTTGAACGACATGCCCGGCGTGTTGCCCAGGGTGGCGAGAATGTCGAACTGCGGCGGCGTCAGGCCGAACTGGCGCACCTGGGCCGCGGAATAGCGCTCGAAAGCGTGATAACACTCAGCCAGCGAGCGCAGGGTGCGCAGATGTCGTTCACGGGCCACGGGCACGGGCCGCCGCTCAAGGGACGGCGCGGAATAGTTTTAACTAGAACGATGCTAGCGGCAGTTGCGGGCCCAGTCAAGCGTGCCTGCCGACGCGCTCCCGACGGGGCCGCCATGCAGGAAGCATACGCTCACTCCATGCGGTAGGAGAGCATTTCGATCACCTCGCCGGTGGGCGCGGCGTCGCCCACGACGGCATGCGATTCCACCTTCACCGGGCGCAGCACGGTGCGCGCGTACCAGTGGGTTTCGCGCACCCGCAGCACACGCTGCGGGCTGCCGGGGTCGACGGTTTCGATGTCGATCTCGATTTTCAGGGCAAGGAATTTGCCGGCCGGCACCTCGACCTGCTCCCAGCCGGTGGCCCAGGCTTCGCCCTTGACCCGGCTGGTCTGGCCGGCGCCGAAGTTGCTCACCGCGGAATTGATGCTCCAGCGCTTGCCGGCATAGAGCGGAAAGGCGTAATAGCGCAGCACCGGCCGGTAGTCGTTGTAGCCGCTGGCCAGCAGGCCCCATTCACGGTCGTATAGCGCCGTGGAGCTGTCCGCCGAGCGCGCCAGCTCGGTGCGCAAGGCAATCCCCTCGTCGGTCACCTTGGCGGCGGTCTGGCGCATCACCATGCTGCTCTTGCCGTCGGAGCGGCGGTAGATCCAGGAGTCGCCGGCGTGCACCGGCGGCTTGACGATCGGCCCGGTGTCGGCGCGCGGATCGACCGGCGTGCCCGGCGGCGGCACGGCGGGCGCCTCCGCCCCGGGTGCAGCTTCGGGAGCCGTCGCGGGCGCGGGGGACGGCTCCGGCGCGGCGGCGGGCGCAGCAGGCGGCGGCGTCACCGGCTCGGGCGCCGGAGCCGGCGTGGCCTCCGGTGCGCTCAGGGTGGTGGAAGGGGCCAGGCGCGGCATCGCGTCAGCCGCGGGGGCTGGTGCGGGCGCCGGCTGTTCGGCGGCGCCCGGCGCGGCCTGTGTCTCCGCTGCCGCTTGCGCCCATACCGGACACAAGGGCAACAGCGCCGGCGATGCAGCCAGCAGCGCGCAGATCAGGGCAGCGCGCCGGCGCATGCCTCAGGCCCGCTTGGCCAGTTCGGCCGCCTTGCCGATATAGGTGGCAGGGGTCATTTTCAGCAGGCGGCGCTTGGCGTCGATCGGGATCTCCAGCGCGGTGATGAATTCCTTCAGTCCTTCGCGGGTGATGCCCTTGCCGCGCGTCAGCGCCTTCAGCTGTTCGTAGGGCTGCGGCACGCCGTAGCGGCGCATCACCGTCTGCACCGCCTCGGCCAGCACTTCCCAGTTGCCATCGAGGTCTTCGGAGAGGCGCGCGCGATTGACTTCGAGCTTGCCCTGGCCGCGCTTGAGGGAGTCCAGTGCCAGCAGGGAGTGGCCCAGCGCCACGCCGACGTTGCGCAACACGGTGGAGTCGGTGAGATCACGCTGCCAGCGCGAAATCGGCAGCTTTTCCGAGAGGAAGCGCAGGACGGCGTTGGCAAAACCGAGGTTGCCCTCGGCGTTTTCGAAGTCGATCGGATTGACCTTGTGCGGCATGGTGGAGGAGCCGACCTCGCCCTCCTTCAGGCGCTGCTTGAAATAACCCTGCGAGACGTAACCCCAGACGTCGCGGCTCCAGTCGATCAGGATGGTGTTGATCCGCGCCAGGGCGTCGAAATACGCCGCCAGGCTATCGTGCGGC
>DATAZV010000017.1:0-5001 GCA_036271855.1 Burkholderiales bacterium | reverse complement strand
ATCGACGGTTTCATCTCCAAGGAAACCCTGATCAGCCGCGACCGCCCCGGGCAATTCGTCACCGTGTCCTGCTGGAAGGACGAAGATGCACTGCGCCGCTGGATGCGCGATCCGGCGCACCTGCGCACCATCGGCGTCGGCAAGCAGTCGGTATTCACGCGTTACCGCATCCAGCTGGCCACCGTGTACAAAGATATCGAGTGGCAGGCGCCCGACGCTTTGGCCTGACCAATCCCATCTCGGCCTGACCAACCCCACCGGAGAAACCCATGTTCGACCTTTCACCCGCCGCCCTGTTTCGCCGTGCCGCCGGCCTCGCGCTGTGCGCGGCCACGGCCGCGGCAATGGCCCAGCCGGCGCCGATCAAAATCGGCTTTCTCGGCGAACTCAGCGGCCCGCAGGGCGCGCTCGGGCAGGACCAGTACGACGGCTTCATGCTGGTGGTCGAACGCAACGGCCGCAAGCTGGGCGGCGTGCCGGTCGAAATCCTCAAGGAAGACACCCAGCTCAAGCCCGACCTGGCGGTGCAGATCGTGCAAAAGCTGATCGAGCGCGAGCACGTCCCCATCATCACCGGCGTCACCTTCTCGACCGTGCTCAGCGCGATCGCCAAGCCGATCGAGGAGCAGGGCGTCTTCCTGGTGCTTTCCAACGGCGCGCCGTCGTCGTTTGCCGGCGCCAATTGTTCGGCGCTGCGCTACGTCACCTCGTGGCAAAACGATCAGCAGGCCGAGGTGGTGGGCAAGTATGCCGCGCAAAAGGGCTACAAGAAGATGGTGCTGATGGCGCCCAACTTCCAGGGCGGCCGCGACTACGTCACCGGCTTCAAGCGACAGTACAACGGCGTGGTCGCCGAAGAGATGTACACGCCGCTGAACCAGCTCGATTTCTCCGCCGAGATCAGCAAGATCGCCGCGCTCAAGCCGGATGCGGTGTTCGTCTTCTACCCCGGTGCCCTGGGCATCAACTTCATCCGCCAGTTCAAAGGGGCCGGCCTGCTCGATACCATTCCGCTGCTCAGCGCCTCCACCGCCGACGGTATCACCCTGGTGGCGCTGAAGGAAGGCGCGCGCGGCGTCATTTCCGGTTCATTCTGGGGGCCGGACACGCCGACCGAGGCGAGCAGGAAGTTTGTCGAGGAGTTCGAGAAAAAATACAACCGGATCCCGTCGCAGTACGCGGCGCAGAGCTACGACGCCGCGCTGTTGCTCGATTCGGCGATCGGCAAGGTCAAGGGCAACGTCGCCGACAAGCAGGCCTTCGGCGCGGCGCTGAAGGCGGCGGACTTCAAGTCGGTGCGCGGCGATTTCAAATTCAACAACAATAATTTCCCGATCCACGACATGCGCGTTTTCGAGGTGGCGCCGGACGCGCAAAAGCGCATCAGCCTGAAGACCATTGCCACGCCGCTGCGCGCCCACGAGGACGCCTACCACGCGCAATGCGCGCTGAAGTGAGCGGCGTAGATACGCTTGACCCGGCCGGAGGACGGGGGGAGTCAGGGCGCCTACTTTTTCCTGCGCCCCTTCACGCTGGCGCGGCTGGCCTGCTTGAGCAGCAGCGCCAGCGCTGCTGCTGCGGGCGAAAGGCTGCGGCCGCTGCGCTGTAGAAGCCCGATGGTGCGGCTGATGGCCGGCCTGGCCAGCGGCACGCCGATCACCGCATGCGAGCCCACCGGCAGCGCGAGCTGCGGCACCACCGCCAGGCCCAGGCCGCTTTCCACCAGGCCGATCAGGGTGGAGACGTGGCGCACTTCGCACACTGGCTTGGGCAGCGGCGGCAGCTCGGCCAGCGCCTGGTCGATGAACAGGCGGTTGCGGCTGGCGTGCGAGACGCGCGCCAGCGGGTAGGCGGCAAGTTCATCCCAGTTCACCGCGCGGCGGCGCGCCAGGGGGTGGCCGGCGGGGCAGGCGAGCACGTAAGGCTCCTTCAGGAGCGGGGTGAATTCGAGGTCGGGGTCCTGCATGCCGATGTAGTTGAGGGCCAGGTCGGCCTCGCCCTGCTTGACGCTGGCCAGCACTTCGTCGGCGCCTTCCTCGATGATGCGCACAAGCACACCCGGGTGGCGCTCGCGGAAGGCGCGGATCAGCGGCGGCAGGAAGTGGTGCACGGCGGACAGGACGCAGCCGATGGTGACATCGCCTGCCTCCAGCTGCACGGCGTCGCGCAGGCTGAGAATCGAGCGGTCGATATCGTCCACCAGGCCGGCCACCTGGGCGCGAAAACGGCGTCCGAGCTGGGTCAGCTCAACATTGCGCGTGCTGCGGTCGATCAGGCGCACTTCCAGCATGTCTTCGAGGTGGGTGATGCGGCGCGACAGCGCCGGCTGCGACAGGTGCAGCGCCTTGGCGGCGGCGGCGAAGCTTTGCAGCTCGGCCACGGTGACAAAGGCGCGCAGGTCGGCAAGCGAAGGTTTCATGGCGGCATTCACTTATGCAGGTTCTGCATCAATGGTTCAGAAAATTGCAATTTACAGCAAAGCCGAACTCCCCGAACATATGGCGGAAATAGAGGAGACATACGCATGAAACGCCGTGATTTTCACAAAGCCGCGTCCGCGGCACTGTTGGGCGCAGCCGCGCCCACGGCCCTGCTGGCGCCGCGCCTGGCGCGCGCTCAGGCCTACCCCGCCCGGCCGATCCGCTATATCGTGCCGGTCGCTCCCGGCGGCGGCAACGACATGATCGCCCGCGTCGTCACCGAGCGCTGGGGCAAGCTGTTGGGCACAACTTTCGTGGTCGACAACCTCGGCGGTGGCGGCGGCGTGGTGGCTTGCTCGACCACCGCGCATTCCGCGCCCGACGGCTACACCCTGATGCAAAGCTATGTCGCCACCCACGGCACCACGCCCGCCACCCGCAAGGTGAGCTACGACGCGATCAAGGACTTCACGCCCATCGGCATGATCGGCGCCACGCCGAACATCCTGGCGATCAACGCGAGCCTGCCGGTGAAGACCGTGGCCGAATTCATCGACTACGTGAAGAAGAGCCCCAAACCCCTGAGTTATGCCTCGGCCGGCGCCGGCTCACTCACCCACATGACGATGGAGCTGTTCAAGCAGCAGACCGGCCTGGACATGGCGCACGTGCCTTATCGCGGCATCGCCCCGGCGATCAACGACCTGCTGGGCGGGCAGACGCAGGCGATGTTCCCCGGCCTGGCGGCGGCGCTGCCGCATGTGCGCTCCGGGCGCATGCGCGCGCTCGCCGTCACCGGCAAAAAGCGCAGCGCGCAACTGCCCGATGTGCCGACGATGGAAGAAGTCGGCTTCAAGGGCTTCGATGCGATGCAGTGGTATGGCTCGGCCGGTCCGGCCGGCCTGCCGGCGGCGGTGGTCCAGCACTTGAACGAGACCCAGGTGGAGGTGTTGAAGGCGCCGGATCTGGCGGAGAAGCTTTCCTCGGAAGCGGTGGAGGTGTGGCCGATGACGCCGAAGGAATTCGGCGACTACATGCGCGCCGACATCGCGCGCTGGACCACGCTGGCCCGCGCGCGCCACATTTCGCTCGACGAATAACGCAAGCAGCAACGAAAACCCGATAACGCAACCCCAGGAGACATCATGAGCAACCCGCTACGCGTCGGCATTCTCAACGGCGACGACATCGGCCACGAAATTGTTCCCGCTTCCGTCGAAATCGCCCGCGCCGCCGCCGAGCTGCACGGCGTGGACATCGACTGGCAACCCTTGCCGATCGGCGCCAAGGCGCTGGAAACCCACGGCAACACCCTGCCGTCGATCACCATGGAGACCCTGCCGACCCTGAACGGCTGGATCTTGGGTCCGATCGGCCATCGCGCCTATCCTAAAGGCCCGAACTCGATCAACCCGCACCCGATCCTGCGCAAGCAGTTCAACCTGTTCGCCAATGTGCGGCCGACGCGTTCCTACCCAGGCATCGGCTGCCTGTTCGAGGACGTCGACCTGGTCATCGTGCGCGAGAACAACGAAGGCTTCCAGCCGGACCGCAACATGATCGCGGGTTCGGGTGAGTTCAGGCCCACCGACGAAATCACCCTGTCGGTGCGCGTGATCACCCGCACCGGCAGCCGCCGCGTCGCCAAGGCTGCGTTTGAACTGGCGCGGCAGAGACGCAAGCACCTCACCTACATCCACAAGGACACGGTGTTCAAGCTCGGCTGCGGCATGTTCGTCGAAGAGTGCAAGAAGCTCGCCGCCGAATACCCGGACGTGCGGGTGGACGATGTGATCGTCGACACCTTTGCCATGCGCCTGGTGCGCGACCCGCAGACTTTCGACGTGGTGGTGACCACCAACATGTTCGGCGACATTTTGTCGGACGAAGCCGCGGTGCTCACGGGCTCGCTCGGCATGCTCCCCAGCGCGTCGCTCGGCGAAGGCAAGCTCGGTCTGTACGAGCCCATTCACGGCTCCGCGCCGGACATCGCCGGCAAAGGCATCGCGAACCCGGTGGGCACGATCCTCAGCGCCGCCATGTTGCTGCGTCACAGCCTCGGCCTCGAAAAAGAAGCGGCGTCCATCGAGCGCGCCGTCGAAGCCGCGCTCGCCGCGGGCGCGCGCACGGCGGATCTCGGCAGCGACAAGCCGCTGTCCACGTCCGGCATGGGCGAAGCCATCATCGCGAAGCTCGCGTGATCCTTCGGGCGCGTGGTGTCGTCACCGCGCGCCTTTTTGCTGCTGAGCGGATTCGCGCCGAGCTCTGTAAGCCTCCCCCGGTTCGTTGACACACGATGGAGAATGCCCGACCAGGCCCGAGCACTCGATCTGCTGCACACGATTGTCTGGAGCGACCAACGAAGTGATTGGTTGGTCCGTCCAGACAAACGCTTCCGACGAGGCCCCACCATCTGGAAGCCGCACCCGATAACGGAATCGGGGAACGGAAACCGCGACGCCAGCGCCGGCGATCGCCTCAGGCAATCCCAACCCCTCCCGCCTTCTCGACTTCCTGTTCTCTCAAATCCCAATTCGTTCGCGACGACCTCGCCGGTTCCCGAAGCTCGAAGTCCGAGGGA
>DATAZV010000016.1:0-25850 GCA_036271855.1 Burkholderiales bacterium | reverse complement strand
CCTGCGCTTCGAGCACGACGGCGCCCGCGCCATCGCCGAACAGCACGCAGGTGCCACGGTCGCTCCAGTCGAGGATGCGCGAAAACACTTCGGCGCCGACCACCAGCGCACGCTGGTGCATGCCGGTTTTGATCATCGCGTCGGCGGTGGCCAGCGCATAGATGAAACCCGTGCATACCGCCTGCACGTCGAAGGCGGCGCCGCCCTTGATGCCCAGCTTGGCCTGCAGCAGGCAGGCGGTGCTGGGAAAGATGTAGTCCGGCGTCGAGGTGGCGACGATGATCAGGTCGATGTCGGCCGGCGCCAGGCCAGCCGCGGCGATCGCCAGGCGCGAGGCGTCGAGGGCCAGGTCGCTGGTGGCAGTGCCGGCGGGGGCGAGATGACGGCTGCGGATGCCGGTGCGCTCGACGATCCACTCGTCCGATGTATCGATACCGCGCGCCACCAGGTCGTTGTTGCTGACGGGCGTGCCGGGCAGGCAGCTGCCGGTGCCGGTGATGCGCGCGTGGATCATGGCGGTGAAGGGCGGATTGCCTCAGGCGGCAGCGACGATGGGCGCGGCGGGCGCCGGTTCGGAGTGCGCCGCGATGCGCGAGGCGATGCCGTCCTGCAGGCCGTTGTGCACCGCGTCGTAGGCGCGGCCCAGCGCGCTGCCGAAGGAAAAAATGTCCGCCGAACCGTGGCTTTTCACCACCAGCCCGTTCAGGCCCAGCAGGCAGGCGCCGTTGAAGCGCCGCGTGTCATAGCGGCGGCGAAAGCCGTTCACCGCGGGCATGGCGAAAAAAGCCCCCAGCTTGCGGCCCCAGCTGCGGGTCAGCTCCTCCTTCAACGAAGTGGAGAACATGCGCGCCAGGCCTTCGGAACTCTTCAGGGCCACATTGCCGACAAAACCGTCGCACACCACCACTTCGACGGTGCCCTTGAAAATGTCGTCGCCCTCGACATTGCCGTAAAACTCGATCTCGCCGCGCTCGTGCGCCGCGCGCAGCAGCTCGCCCGCCTCCTTGACCGTCTCGTTGCCCTTCATCTCTTCTTCGCCGATGTTCAACAGGCCGACCACCGGCTTGGCGCGGCGCTCCACCGAGTTCACCAGGGCCGAGCCCATCAGGGCGAACTGGTACAGGTGATGCGCCTTGCAATCGACGTTGGCACCGAGGTCCAGCACATAGGTGGAGCCGCCCTTCTGGTTCGGCAGCGGCGCGCAGATCGCCGGCCGGTCGATGCCCGGCAGGGTGCGCAGGATAAAGCTGGAAATCGCCATCCAGGCGCCGGTGTTGCCGGCGGAGATGGCGGCGTCGGCACGGCCTTCCTTCACCAGGGTGACGGCGGCATGCATCGACGAGTCGCGCTTGCGGCGCAGGGCCTGCGTCGGCGCATCGTCCATGGCAACCACTTCGGCGGCGGCGTGCACGCGAACCCGCGCACCCCAGGTGCCGGGGTCGTGCTTGCTGCGTTTGAGTTCCGCGGTGATCGGCGCATCCTGCCCGACCAGGATAACTTCGGCATCGGCATGGCGCGCGAGGAACTCGAGGGCCGCCGGCACCGTGACGCGCGGGCCGTGATCCCCGCCCATCACGTCAATGGCAATAGTAACGGTCATCCGTGCCCGCTGAAGGCTAAAAAACCGGTGACGGGAAGCATAACCTTCGAACCGTCGGGGAGAACTTAATCGCCCTTGGTCTTGACGACTTTCTTGCCGCGGTAATAGCCGGTCGGGCTGATGTGGTGGCGCAGGTGCGCTTCACCCGTGGTCGGCTCGATCGCCAGCGCCGGAGCGGTGAGAAAGTCGTGGGCGCGGTGCATGCCGCGCTTGGACGGGGACTTTTTGTTTTGCTGAACAGCCATGATGCTCTCCTGATAAATCTCTTGAAAAATTCTGCTGCAAACTCAACCAACCGCGGCTTTCAGCCGCGCTTCAACTGCGCCAGCGCGGCGAAGGGTGAAACCCGGTCGCCGGCGGCGGTGGCACCGGCCGGCTCGCAGACTTCGTGCATCGGCGCATAAGGCACCGCCAGCAGCAACTCGTCTTCGCACAACTGGATCAGGTCGAAACGCTCCGACCCGACCACTGCATCCCAAACTTCATCATCGTCCAGCCCGGCCGCATCGGCTTGCGCTTCCGAACGTTCCAGCTCGAAACCCGCATGCGGTTCCAAAGCCAGGTCCAGCGCCCGCAGGCAGCGCTGGCAAGTCACCGTGATGCGCCCGCGCAACCATAATTCCAGCCCAGCCTTGCCACGCGGCGAACGCAAACCGGCAACACGCGCCTCGAAAGGCTGCAACGGCGACACCGCCAGTTCGGCCAGGCGCGGCAACTCCGCGCTTTCCAGCCGGCCTTCCAGGACGCCGCCGCTTTCCGCGAAATGAAAAGCGTCTATCGTCCATCCGGCGCGATTTACCGCACCCGCATTAGCCACAGCGTAATTGTCCTGGTACCACACCGCCCTGCCGGCCACGCGCGGCAGGAAAAAAACAAACGCCCCAGGGAATTCAAAGCGGGGGCGTTACAGCACGGCATTATAACCCAAATAGTCTTTAATCGTCAAAAACTTAGCTGCTTCGCCGCACAAAATACCGTGCCCGCCGCGCGGACCATACACCGTCCGCCGGCCCCTGGGCTAAAATTCGCGCTTCTTGCCGCCAACCGCGGCCAAAACCCGGAATTTCCGCCTTGTCTTTGCCCTCCTCGCGACCACTGATTCTCGCTTCCACTTCGCAGTATCGCAAGCAATTGCTGGCGCGGCTGCGCCTGCCCTTCGAGACCCGCGCCCCCGAAACCGATGAAACGCCGCTGCCGGGCGAAGCCCCGGGCGAGCTGGCCTTGCGCCTGGCCGCCGCCAAGGCGCGGGCGGTGGCGCGCCACCATGCCGCCGCCCCGGGGGCGCTGGTGATCGGCTCCGACCAGGTGGCGCATTGCGAGGGTCGCATCATGGGCAAGCCGGGGAACTACGAAAACGCGGTGGCGCAGTTGCGCGCCATGCGCGGCAAGACCACGATTTTCGACACCGCCCTGTGCCTGATCGATGCCGCCTCCGGCCGCGAGCAGATCCGCCTGCTGCCCACCCGCGTTACCCTGCGCATGCTGGACGACGCCGAAATCGACGCCTACTTGCGCGCCGAGGAACCTTACGACTGCGCCGGTTCGGCCAAGTCCGAGGGCTTGGGCATTTCGCTGATGCAAAGCATGGAAGGCGAGGACCCGAACGCCCTGATCGGCCTGCCGCTGATCGCCCTGTGCGCCATGCTGCGCGCCGAGGGCCTGCGCATTCCGTCTTCGCCATGAGCGGCACCCTGTATCTGGTGCCTGCCACCCTGGGCGACCTGAAGACCGCGCAGGATGCGGAACTGCTGCAAGCCAGCCTGCCGCCGGCGGTGCGCGCACGGATTGCCGCCCTCACTGTGTACGCGGTGGAAGACGCCAAGACCGCGCGCGCCTTTCTCAAGGCCTGCGGCACCACCCTGCCCCTGCAAGGCATCGAAATGGTGGAAATCGGCCACACGCCGGAAGATGCAATCTTCAAGCCCTTGCTGCAAAAGCTGGCGCAGGGTGTGGACGTCGGCGTGCTGTCGGAGGCGGGCTGCCCCGGCATCGCCGACCCCGGCAGCCAGTTGGCGCGCCTGGCGCATGCCGCCGGCGCGCGGGTGGTGCCGCTGGTCGGGCCTTCTTCGATTTTGCTGGCGCTGATGGCTTCCGGCCTGGAAGGCCAGCGCTTCGCCTTTCATGGCTATTTGCCGGTCAAATCCCCGGCGCGTGAAGAGGCGATCCGCGAACTGGAAGCGCGCTCCAAGCGCCAGCGCGAAACCGAAATCGTGATCGAAACACCGTATCGCAACGGCACCCTGCACCAGGCCCTGATCGCCCAGCTCAAGCCGGATACCTGGCTGTGCGCCGCGGTCGACCTGACCCTGCCCAGCGAACGGGTGCAGACACGGCGGGTGGCGGCCTGGCGCCAGGCACAGGCTGGCGATCTGGCGCCGGACAAGCATCCGGCGGTGTTCCTGTTTCTTGCGGCTTAAGCCGGACCAGCCTCAAGCCGCGAGGTTGAGTTCGACGTCCACGCTACCCAGGCGGCGATGCAGGCGCGGCTTGCCGCTGCGATCGAGGAAGCCGTTGGCCAGCTCGATCAGCTCGGTCTGCCCCGAGGAGACGGCCTCCGCCAGCACCACCTTGGCGTAGAGGTCGTTGAGGGCGAATTCCTCGACGTCGAAGCCCTGGCCGTAATGTTTGTGGTACAGCCGGCGCAAGGCCGAGAGCTGGGTGATTTCCTGCGTGCTCAGGCGTACCCTGCCGGAGCGCCGCTCGGGGCGCGACGTCACCGCGCGCAGGCGGCCGGTGCGATTCGGCGGGACCGGGTCGTTTGCCCCGGGGATGGAATGGGGGGCGCTGTTCGCCGCGGTGTTTTTCACCGCTTCCAGCACATGGCGCTGGCCGGTTTCCATCATCGCCTTGCGCTCGGCGTGCATCAGCAGCGCCAGGTTTTGCAGCTCGGAACCCTTGGTCTTGGCCTGGAACACCCGTTCCAGAACCTGGAAGGCGTAGAAGTCGTCGGCGAAGAATTCAGCCGTATCGAACGGTTCGCGGAATTGCTCCGCGTACAGCCCGCGCAAGCGATCCACGCGCGCGGACGAATCTGAAACTACGCCCATTTGAGTCGTACCCTGCTGAATTTTTATGCCAAAGGCATTTGCCATTGGCATAAAAAATTCTACTCCGCAGGCGCGGAATTTCAAGGACAAATATCACACTTTTTGCCACTTGGTGGGTCTGTCGTGGGCCTGCAACCCGGCGCCCAGGGCAATCAAAGCGACTCCCGGCTGCCTTCAGGCCAGGTAAGCCTGGCGCGCAGCGTCCACGCCGGCGCCGCGGCTGAACTTGTAGCCTTCGGCCGCCAGCACCGTGTCCAGGGCTGCCAGGGTGGTGAGCACGCAGTCGCGGCGGGCGTTGTAACCCATGGTGCCGATGCGCCAGATCTTGCCGTGTAGCGGCCCGAAGGAGGTGCCGATCTCGATATTGAAGTCGTTCAGCATTCCCATGCGGGCGCGGTCGCCGTTCACCCCTTCCGGAATATAGACGCCGGTGACGTTGGGCATCTTGTGCTGCAGGTCGCCGAACAGTTTCAGGCCCATTGCCGACAAACCGGCCACCAGCGCGCGGGAAGCGTCAGCATGGCGCTGGAACACCGCCGCATGGCCTTCCTTGACGAAAATCCGCGCGCACTCGCGGGCGCCGTAGAGCATGGTGGTGGCTTCGGTGTGGTGATTCAGGGCGCTGTCGCTCCAGTAATCGATCACCATCGCCAGATCGAAGTAGTTGGTGCCTATCATCTTCCCCTCGCCCGGTACGTAGCCGGCGGGGCGCACGCCCTCTTCGATATGGCGGCGGCGGTAAATGCGTTCGGCGAAGGCATCGCTCAGGGTTACCGGCGCCGCGCCCGAGGGGCCGGCCAGGCACTTTTGCAGGCCGGCGGTAATGCAGTCGATTTCCCAGGCGTCGGCTTTTAGTGGCGTGCCGGCGATCGAGGCGGTGGCATCGACCTGCAGCAGCGCGCCGTAGCGGTGGCAGAGCTTGCCGATCTCCTGCAGCGGCTGGCACATGGTGGTGGAAGTGTCGCCCTGGCAGATCGCCACCAGCTTGGGCGAAAAGGCTTTCAGCGCGGCTTCGATCTGCTCCGGGGTGAACACCGTGCCCCACTCCACTTCGATCACCTTCACCTCGGCGCCGGCGCGGCGCGAGATTTCGGAGAACAACTGTCCGAAGCGCCCGAAGGAACACACTAGCACGCGGTCGCCGGGCTCGACCGCCGACACCAGCGCGGTCTCGATGCCGGCCCGGGCGGTGCCGTCGACGATGAAGGTCCAGTCGTTTTTGGTCTCGAACACCTGGCGGTACAGGGCCATGGTTTCGCGCATCATCAGGCGGAACTGCGGGTCGAACTGGCCCAGCAGTTGCGATGACATGGCGCGCAGGACGCGCGGATCGGCATTGATCGGCCCCGGGCCCATCAACAGGCGCGGCAGCGGGTTGAGGTCTTCCAGCGCGCTGGAGGGGTCGCTCAGGGGGGAAAGGGGCGGCAGGGGCAGGCTCATCGGGATGCTAAACAGTGGCTTTTTTGTATACAACGGCTCGGATCGAAGTATACAGAATTGACCGCCGCGACCATGGGTGTCCCCGTAGAATCTCGGGCCATGCGTCTAGCCCTTGTGGGGTTCGCCCTCGGCACCGCCCTGCTGCAAATCCAGCCCAGCTTGCCGGCCGAGCCCGTCACCGTCGCCATCGGCGCGGGCGGCGCATTGCTGCTGGTGGGCGGCACCCGCCTGCCGCGCGCATGGCTGCGCGATGCCGCGTACGCCATCGGCGCCGCGTTGCTCGGCCTGGCCTGGGCCGCGCTGCTGGCCAATGGCCGCCTGGCCGACGCCCTGCCCGACGCCCTGGAGGGGCGCGACACCGTGCTGACCGGCACCATCGCCTCCCTGCCCCAGCCTTTTGACCGCGGCGTGCGCTTTGAATTCGAGACCGAGGGTAACGGGCTGCCGGGGGCGCGGGTGCCGCGCCACATCCAGTTAACCTGGTACAGCAGCTACGCCGGCGCGCCCGAGCGGCCGCTGCCGGTGGTGCATGCCGGCGAGCGCTGGAGCCTGACGGCGCGCCTGCGCAAACCGCACGGCAATGCCAATCCGCATGGTTTCGACTACGAAGCCTGGCTGCTGGAGCGCGGCATCCGCGCCACCGGTTACATCCGCATCGGCCGCGACAGCGCCGCCCCCGCCCTGCTCGCCCCCTTCACCTGGTCGGTGCAAAGCGTGACCGACCGGCTGCGCGAGCACATTCGCGAGCGCCTGCAGGGTGCGCTGGGAGAGGCGCCTTATGGCGGCGTGATCATCGCGCTGGCGATCGGCGACCAGCGCGCCATCGACAACGACGACTGGCAGATCTTCACCCGCACCGGGGTCAGCCACCTGATGAGCATCTCCGGATTGCACGTCACCATGGTGGCCAGCCTGGCGGCCTGGGCGGTGTTCGCGCTGTGGCGCTATTCGGTACGCTATACCCCGCGCCTATTGCTGCTATTGCCTGCCCCGCAGGCGGCGGCCCTGGCCGGCTTTGCCGCCGCGTTTACCTATTGCCTGCTGGCGGGGTTCCAGATTCCGGCGCAGCGCACGCTATATATGCTGGGGGTGGCGGCCTGGGCGATCTGGCGCGGCTGGTTCGGCTCGGCCACCCGGGTGCTGGCCCTGGCTTTGGGCGTGGTCACCCTGCTCGACCCATGGGCGGCGCTGGCGCCGGGCTTCTGGCTGTCGTTCGGCGCGGTGGCGCTGCTGCTGCTCACCGGCCAGACGCAAGGGCTGCGCGCGCACTGGCTGCGCACCGCCTTCGTCGCCCAGGCGGCGATCACCGTGGGCCTGATTCCGCTGACCCTGGTGCTGTTCCAGCAGGTGTCCCTGGTCGGCCCCCTGGCGAATGCGGTGGCGATCCCGCTGGTGAGTCTGGTGATCACGCCCTTGTCGCTGGCGGCGGCGATCCTGCCGTTCGATGCCATCGCCCACCTGGCACACGGCCTGCAAAGCGCGCTGATGATCTACCTCGAGTGGCTCGGCGGATTCAATTGGGCGGTCTGGCAGCATGCGACGCCGCCCTGGCCGCTGGCCGCGCTGGCGGCGCTGGGCGCCTTGTGGATGTTCATCCCCTGGTGGTGGTCCTGGCGCCTGGCTGGCGCGGCATGGATGCTGCCCTTGTTCATCTACGCGCCGCCGCAGCCGGCAGCGGGCGACGTTCAGGTGACGGTGCTCGATGTGGGCCAGGGGCTGGCGGTGGTGGCGCACACCGCGCACCGCACGCTGTTGTTCGACACCGGGCCGGCCTATTCGCCGGAGACCGACGGCGGCAACCGCGTGGTGCTGCCGTTCTTGCGTGGCGAAGGCATAGAGCGGCTGGACGGCATGGTGGTGAGCCATGACGACAGCGACCATACCGGCGGCGCGCTGTCCGTCCTCGCGGCGGTGCCGGTGGACTGGCTGGCCTCGCCGCTGGGGGAGAAACACGCAATACGCCAGGCCGCCGGCGCCCGCGCCCGCCCCTGCCAGGCCGGCCAGGCCTGGGAGTGGGACGGCGTGCGCTTCGAGTTCCTGCATCCGGCGGCGGCGGACTACGCCGGCTTTGCCGCCACCCCCGACAACGCCCAGAGCTGCGTGCTGAAAATCAGCGCCCGGGGTCACGCCATGCTGCTGCCGGCGGACATCGAGCGCGACGTCGAGGCGCGGTTGCTGGCGCAAGCGCCGGCCTTGAAAAGCGATGTGCTGGTAGCGCCGCACCACGGCAGCCAGACCTCTTCGTCGGCGCGTTTCATTGCCGCGGTGGCGCCGGCCACGGTGATTTTTCCGGTCGGCTATCGCAACCGCTTTCGCCATCCGGCGCAGGACGTGGTCGAGCGGTATCGGCAAAGCGGCGCTCAACTGCTGCGCACCGACGATGGCGGCGCGATCGGCGTCGAGATATCGGCCCAGGGAATCCGTACCGGAACTTACCGGCAGGCGCACGCCCGTTACTGGTACGGGCGCTGATGCAAACGGCCGCCCGGAGGCGGCCGCTTCGCACTTCCGGCTCAACGCGTCAAGCGGCCTTGGGAATGTCGTTGAAGTCCATGCCGATGGCGCCGATGGCCTCGTCGATGATCGGCGCGTCCTGCACCACGCTGATCACGCCCTGGCGGAAAAAGGCCGCAAGGTCGGCTGCCTTGATCTGGCGCGACTGGCTGCCGCGGATGAACAGGAAAAAACTGCGCTTCGGGCTGATCCAGGTCAGGCGGTAGCGGTCGCCGCGGGTCTGGTCGGAAAAGTCGAGGATGTCGCCCTTGACCAGGTCGGCCACCTGGCGTTCGTAGACGTCGGAGGGCGTGGTGGATACGGCCACTTCCCGGAGCTTGGTCGGCGCGTCGGCCGCCTGGCTGGGCACCGGCAGCGAGGGCACTTCTACGGCCGCCACCTTGGCGGCGGCGATCGCCGCGGTGTGGGCGCGCATCAGCTGGTTGAAAAACTCGCCGCGCACGGTGTCGTTCATGCCCGAGGCAATGGCTCCGCGCATCAGGCCGCGCACCATCTTCGGCAGCACCGCCGCCAGGGCGGGCACGTCGGGGCGCGCCTTCGGCTCGACGCTCCAGATCAGGTCGGCGGCCAGTCCCAGGCGGCTGGCGACGCCGTCTTCACCCTGCAGGTTCTGCAATTGCGATTCGACCACCGCCTTGACCCATACCTGGTCGACAAAGTCGCGAATAAAAGGCGGGGTGCCGGGGCGCATGCGCGCGGCCAGGTCGGCGCGCGCCGACGCGCTGGCGGCGTCGCGCGCTTCCAGCGAGGCCAGGCGGCCGGCTTCTTCGTGGGCGTCGCTTTCGCGGGCGGCGCGCTCGTTGGCGATCAGCGCCTCGAGCTCTTCAAGCGCCGTCTTGAAGACATGGATGTCGTCCTGGAACAGCACCGTCAGGTCGTCGACCAGGTGCTTGACCTGGCGCATGAACTGGCCTTCTTCGGACAGGTTCATCACCGGGTCGCAGCCGGCCTCGGCCATGCGGTCGAGCAGCCGGCGCATCGGATGCTCGCGGCGGGCGAAAAAGCTGCGATCCAGCAGCGCAGCCTTGACGGCGACGATCTGCAAACGGGCAATTTGCCCCTTGATCGCGGCGGCCAGGCGGTCGTTCTTGTTGAGGTATTCGAACACCACCGAGACCAGCTCGATGGTCACCTGGTCCAGCGGCGTGCCTTGCTGCACCAGGGCGCTGTCGAGGGTGCGCAGGTAGCCGGGCGGCAGGAAGCCGGCGGCGGCGCCGAGATTGGCCTCGGTCTGCAGGCCGGCCAGCGCGTCGAGCAGTTGCAGGTTGACCGGCACCGCGCCCTGGCCTTCGGTGAAGCGCGCCGGGTCGGCCATCATGCGCAGGCTTTCGACCCGCGCCGAGGCCTGGCCTTGCGCCATGCCGGCCAGCAGCGCGGCGATCGAGGCCTGTTCGTTGCCCACCGAGCCGCCGAGCCAGCCGCTGCGCTCCGGGCCGCCGGAGCCGCCGCTGAAGCTGCCCATGCGCCCGGTCTGTGACAGATTGGACATGCGCTGCGATGCGCCCATGCCCATCATGCGCTGCGAGGTGCCCATCGGGTCGGCGGTGGCTTGCACCGAGTGACGGATGCGCGGCAGGATTTCATGCGCCACCAGGTTTTTGTTGACCGCCTGGTAGACCTGGGTGATGGAGCGCTGCAAATAGGGCTGGAAGGCCTGCAACAGGGTCTGCTTGAGTTCGCGGTCGCCGGGGATATCGCTGCAGGCCAGCTTCAGGGCCTCGAAAATCACTTCGGGCGCCAGCGGGTTATCGACGTCTTCCAGGGTGCCGCCACCGACCAGCACGCCCAGGCGCGCGCGGATGCCCAGCATTTCATCGTTGTCGACGGCGTTTTTCACGCCCTTGGCCAGGCGGTCGATGGTGATACCGGATTCGATCACCGAGTCGGACACCAGCGAAAGCTCGACGCCGCCGAAGTCACCGAACGGGTCGGGCTTTTTCTCCGGCTTCGGCGCGTTGCGGCCGACCATGCGCTTGTCGTACATGTCCTTGAAGCAATCCTCGAACTTGGAGAGGATTTCGCGGCGATGCGCACGCACGCGCGTCATCGCTTCCAGGTACATCTGCTGTTCGCGCCCATCGAGGCACTTGTCGGCGAGCTGGAACAGGTCCTCGTCGATCTTGCCCAGCGCGCCGGAGACGACTTCGGAGAGGCGGGTGCGCGCGATCTCGCGACACTCGGAGAGTACGGAGGCGGCGACCGAGCCGGTCGCGCTTCTACCCGTATTGGTACCCGTATTGGTGCCTGGCTTGTTCATGGCGAATCCTTGGGGGAAGGCATTTTTTGTTGCGGAACAATCGGCTTTTGAATCAGCGTATTGGGCAATATCCCGTTCTGCCCCTATGCCATTGGAATATGCCAAGAGCGTAGGACAACGTCAAGTGACATATTTCACTATTTAATACTTTTTAACAGTCTTGGATGTAGGAGACGGCTGACAAACCGCCGCCGCCCGACCGGCGGCAAGCCAGGTCCAGAAAGTAGATCAGTGTCCCAGGGCGGCCTCAGGTCATCCTGCGGCGCCGGCCTTCCAGAACCCTTCTCAGGGCTTCGATATTCGCCGCTACCCCGTTCATCCCCGGGTTGATGGCGTAGGCTCGTTCAAAGTATTGAAGCGCTTTTTCGGGCTCATCGAGCTGCAGATAGAGTTGGCCATAGCCGGAAAGTGCTCCAAAATGGTTTGGATTTCGCTTAAGGACCTCGGCGCAATCGGCCATCGAGCGGCGGGTCTCGCCCGCCAGGAAGTAAAGCGTGGCGCGCTTGTTCCAGCCCTCGGCAAAACCGGGCTTCTGGCGCACTACGCGACTGAAATCGGCCAGTGCCTCCTCGAACTGGCCGCTGTTCATCGCCAGGGTGCCGTGCGCCAGCAGCGCATCGATGCGGGCGTCGCCGGAGCGGCTCCAGACTGCCCACAGCGCCAGTTGCGCGGCCTCACGCACCTCGCCATCGCCATCTTTCAGGCGCGGCAGCAACGCAGTGGCGTCTTCCATCCGGCCGATCTCGGTTAAGCGCACGACGGCGGCGCGGCGCAGCGGCGCCTCGGCACTTGCCAGGTTGTGCAATGCCTGTTCGCGGCTGATCGGGTCGGCCGCCTGGGCGGTGCCCGCACAGGCCAGGCACATCAACAGGGAGAAAAGCCAGCCTTGCATCGCAGCCTCCACAAGCATATTTGCAGCCTTGACTATAGCGCCGATTGGCGTTGCGCTTTCAGCCCTTGATCGCTTCGCGCAGCCACTTGATCAGCGGCAGTGAAGTCTTGAAGCCGGTCTCGATTTCCTTCAGCAGCTTGTCGGTGGTCATCGCCTTCACCGGCCGCTCGCGCCACATGATGAAGCTCTTTTGCTTGAGGAACTCGATGTGCGGCGCGTCGGCGGCAAACCCCTTGGGCGGGCGCGCCAGCTTGCCTTCGTCGGCAAAGCCGCTGAAGTAGTCCATCATCGCCGGGTTTTTAATCAGACGCGTGAACGCAGCCGGCTTGTCGGCGATGCGGCGGCGGATTTTCAGCAGTACGTCGGGGGGCGGCAGATAGCAGCCGCCGGCCACCAGCAGTTTGCCCTCCTGGTCGATGTGCAGGTAGTAGTGCGAGCCCGGATCCTTCTTGCCGCCGGGGGCGATCACCGCCGAAAAGTGCGTCTTGTAGGGGCTCTTGTCCTTCGAGAAGCGGACATCGCGGTTGATCCGGAACAGCGCCTTTTTCGGCTCCTGCCCGGCCACCGCGGGGTCGAATTTCGCCGTTGCGGCGATGGCACGGCCGACCAGTTCGACGAATTCGGCGCGCAGGATGTCGTAGCTCGGCTTGTTCATCACAAACCAGGCCCGGTTGTTGTTTTCCGCCAGTCCCTGCAGGTAATTGACCAGTTCACGGGTGTTCATTATTGCCTTGTGAAATGTAAGTTATAAGCGCGTGCGGGCACCGATTTTAACGGTAACATAGTGGACGCGGCGCTCGTTCGAAGTCGTTTATCGAGCGATCAATGCCGCTTCCGGATGCAGCTTTGCTCGCGGCCGGCATACCAATCAGACGGAGACAAAGACATGCATGGAAAAAGACGCAAGTTCCTGGCCGGCGCTGCCGCCGGTGCGGTGGCCGGCAACCTGGCCCTGCCCAATCTGGCGATGGCGCAGCAGCCGCCGCTGAAAATCGGTTTTTCGATGGGCCTGACCGGCGCGCTGGCGCCGATGGGCAAGGCAGCGCTGCTGTGCATCCAGATCTGGGCCGAGGAAGTCAACGCCCGCGGCGGCCTGATCGGGCGCAAGGTCGAGCTGGTCTATTACGACGACCAGAGCAACGGCTCGACGGTGCCGGCGATCTATACCAAACTGCTGGAAATCGACAAGGTCGACCTGGTGGTCTCCAGCTACGGCACCGCCATGGTGGCGCCCCCCATCCCGATGCTGATGCAGCGCGGCATGACCTTCATGACCCTGTTCGGCCTGGACGTCAGCTCGCGCTTCAATTACGACCGCTACTTCGCCATCATGCCCGCCGGCCCGAAGCCGGCGATCGGCTGGACCCAGGGCTATTTCGACGCCGTCGAAACCATGAACCCGAAGCCCAAGACCATCGCCCTGGTCGGCGCCGACGCCGAATATCCGCACTCGGCGCTGGAAGCGGCGCACGAGCATGTCAAGCGCCTGGGACTGAAGATCGTCTACGACAAGACCTACCCGCCGAACAACGTCGACTTCAGCCCGGTGCTGCGCGCGATCCAGGCGACCAACCCGGACATCGTGTTCGTTGCCTCCTACCCGCCGGACTCGGTCGGCATGATCCGCGCCGCCCACGAAGTGGGCCTGAAAACCCGCCTGTTCGGCGGCGGCATGGTCGGTACCCAGTACACCGCGATCAAGACCCAGCTCGGGCCGGCGCTCAACGGTGTGGTCAGCCTGGAAACCTATGCGCCGGAAGTCAACGCCAAGTTCCCGGGGCTGGACAAGTTCCTGGAGAAATACCAGGGGCGCGCTGCCCAGGCCGGCGTCGACCCGCTCGGTTTCTACCTGCCGCCCTACGCCTACGCCATGATGCAGGTAATCGACCAGGCGGTGACCAAGAACAAGAGCATCGACCAGGCGAAAATGGCCGAGACCATGCACAAGGACACCTTCGACACCGTGGTCGGCAAGGTGCAATTCGGCAAGAACGGCGAATGGACCACCACCCGCCTGCTCTATGTGCAATACGACGGCATCACCGGCAACAGCGTCGATGAATGGCGCAAGCCGGGCCGCATGACGGTGCTTTCGCCCAAGGACTACGTCACCGGCAAGCTGAAGGAGCCGTACCAGTCTGCCAGCAGCAAGTAGCCGGCCTGGCCGTTCCGAAGCCGCCCGCGAGGGCGGCTTTTTTACGCTTGCCGATCTAGTTCGGCGCGCCGGCGGCCTGCAGTTCGCCGCGCAAGGCCTGCATATCGGCGCTGAATACCGGATCGGCGTGCAGCCTGGCGTAGAGGGTCGAAGCAACCAGGCGCCCGGCGACCACGTCAGAGTAGTAGTGAAAGCCGCAAATGATCCGGCTGTTGCCGAACTCCAGGCCGCGGACCATGACGGCGTCGGCCCGCGCCGGAATGGTTTCGCCCAGCACCATGGCCATCAGCAAGCCGACCAGGGCGTGCGTCGAGGGGTAGGAGCCGCTTTGATCAAGATGAAAAGTGACCAGGTCCTCGTCGCGGTGGCCCGCCATGTCGCGCGGCTTGAGGCAGGAAGGCTCCTTTGGATAGGCGACGAAGGGGCGGATGCGGCCACCGTCGGCCAGGCTCAGCTTGACCGGCGCGACCAGGCGACGGGCGTCGGCCCCCATGTTCTTGATCAGCTTCATCAGGGTTGGCGCCGTTGCCGGAGTCAGCGCGACGCCCGCGGCTTCGCTGAAGCGGGCGGCGACGGCGGGCGGATCGAACACGTCGTCTTCGGCGGCTTGCTGGCCGCGCGCGCTGGTGAGCGTCTGGCGGCTCATCCTGAAGACGGCGATGTCCTCGCGCTGGGCGGCGGATCGCGGCGCCGGTGCCGGCGGCAACCATTGTTTGATATCGCCCACGCGCGCGGCGGGCAGGTAGCCATCAGCCGCGCCGACGCGGCGCAGCGGATCGCCTGGCTGCTGCGCAGTCGCCATGCCGGCAGCAGTGGCCAGCAGTGCGCCCGCCAGAACCCGGAAAAGCCCGTTGATCAGGCATGCGGCCAGATAAGGTGATTTGCCACGGGCCATCATGGTTATTTTTCTGCGCATGCTGATTCCCTGAACGCGGGCAAGAGACGCCTCCAGGATACCGCGCCTGCTACAGCGTCCACCCCAGCCCGATATAGCCCATGGTGGCATTGCGCGTCTCGACGATCGGGCTGGCGCCGGCGCCATTGCCCAGGTGCGTGTTCTGCACCCCGAACATCAGGGCATAAGGCTTGCTGAACTTGTAGGCGCCGGAAAGGCCGATATTCCAGTTGGTGCTGGCGCCGGCCTGGTAGGCCGGACGGCCGGCGATGGCTTCGGCCGGCGTCACGCCGAAATAGTAGTTCGCCGCTTTGGTATCGATGCGCTCGAAGCCGACATAGGGGCCGACGTCCCACTTGGGTGTATCGACGATCTGCTTGTACGCCGTGCCATGCAGGGAGCCGCCCTTGCTGCTGCCGGTGATGTCGGCGAAGTAGGCCAGGTTGAGCAAAACCAGCGGAGTCTCCCATTCCAGGCTGGGGCCGGCCTCGATGCTCAGGTGGCGCTCGCCCATGCCGGCCAGGCGCGCGCCGTCACTGCTCTTGTAGCCAAAGCGCGGCTCGGCGGCCAGGCCGATGGCGACTTTCTGGTCGGCGCTGGACCACAGGCGCACCCCGGCGCGCAGCAGGTCGACGTAGAAGGTTTCCTTGTATTCGAACGACAGCAGGGGCACCGGCCAGACGGTGCTGCCCTTGCCGCCCACGTATTTGGGGAAGGCCAGCGCGCCGGCGCCAACGTAGCCGGTCCAGTCCCTGGCGGGTGTGGCGGCGGCTTTCGCTTCCGGCGCACCCGTCGATTGCGCCTGGGCGACGCCGGCAAGACAAAGGCACAGCGCGCCGAGCCAGGCGGTGGCGGGAGAAAAGCGGGCCATGGATTGATTTTGATTTATTGAGGTCAAGCCGATTATCTCCGATTCCGGGGCCTCCGCCCTCAGATCTTTTTGCCGTAAGCGCCGCCGGTGGGTGTCTGGATCACGAACACGTCGCCGGGCTGGCATACGGTCTCGCCGCAGCCCTGCAATTCGGTGGTCTTGCCGTCGGCCCGCTCGACCCAGTTGCGCCCCACCTGGCCCGGACCGCCGCCGGCCATGCCGTAAGGCGGCACGCGGCGATGCCCGGAGAGGATGCCGGCGTTCATCGCTTCGAGAAAGCGCACGCGCCGCAGCGCGCCGGGGCCGCCGTTCCACTTGCCCTGGCCGCCGCTGCCGTAGCGGATCGAGTGCTCCTCGACCAATACGGGGTAGCGGAATTCCAGCACCTCGGGGTCGGTCATGCGCGAGTTGGTCATGTGGGTCTGCACCGGCGTTGCGCCGTCGAAACCTTCGCCCGCGCCGGAGCCCGAAGAGACGGTCTCGTAGTATTGGTATTTGTCGCTGCCGAAGGTGAAGTTATTCATCGTGCCCTGGCTGGCGCCCATCACGCCCAGGGCGCCGTAGAGGGTGTCGGTCAGGCACTGACTGGTCTCGACGTTGCCCGCCACCACCGCCGCCGGGTAGCGCGGGTTGAGCATGGAACCTTCGGGAATGATCAGTTTCAGCGGCTTCAGGCAGCCGGCATTGAGCGGGATGTCGTCGTCCACCAGCGAGCGGAAAACGTAGAGCGTGGCCGCGTAAGCCACGGCCGAGGGCGCGTTGAAATTGTTCGCCACCTGCATGCTGGTGCCGCTGAAGTCGATCACGCCGCTGCGGGTTTTCTTGTCCAGCGTCACCTTCACCTTGATGACGGCGCCGTGGTCCATTTCATAGGAGAACTCGCCGTCCTTCAGCACCTCGATGACCCGGCGCACCGCTTCCTCGGCGTTGTCCTGCACGTGCTTCATGTAGGCGTGCACCACCTCCAGGCCGAACTCGCCGACCATGCGGTGCAGTTCCTGCACGCCCTTGGCATTGGCGGCGATCATGGCGCGCAAATCGGCCATGTTCTGGTCGACGTTGCGCGAGGGGTATTTGCCGGAGGCCAGCAGCGCGCGGGTCTCGGCGTCACGCAACCGGCCCTCCTCCACCAGCAGGAAATTATCGATCAACACGCCCTCTTCTTCCACCACCTTGGAATTGGGCGGCATCGAGCCGGGCGAGATGCCGCCGACGTCCGCATGGTGGCCGCGCGAACCGACGTAGAACAGGATGGTCTTGCCATCGCCGTCGAACACCGGGGTGATGACGGTGATGTCGGGCAAATGCGTGCCGCCGTTGTAGGGGGCGTTGAGCACGTAGACGTTGCCGTTTTTCATCTTCCCGGCGTTTTCGCGGATCACCGTCTTGATGCTCTCGCCCATGCTGCCCAGGTGCACCGGCATGTGCGGCGCGTTGGCGATCAGGTCACCGTGCTGATTGAACACGGCGCAGGAAAAGTCCAGACGTTCCTTGATGTTCACCGAATAGGCGGTGTTGGCCAGGGTCAGGCCCATCTGCTCGGCGATGGCCATGAACAGGTTGTTGAAGATTTCCAGCATCACCGGGTCGGCGGTGGTGCCGATGGCGTTTTGCCTGGGGCGCGGCACCACGCGGGTGAGCACCAGGTGGTTCAGCGGCGTCACTTCCGCCTGCCAGCCAGGTTCGATGACGGTGGTGGCGTTTTTTTCCGCGATGATCGCCGGGCCGGGAACGCGGTCGCCGGGAATCAGCTTGTCGCGTACGAATACCGGGGTGTCGTGATGCCTGGCCCCGGAATACATTTGCACCGATTCTGCCGCCTGCGGCGCGCCACTGCGTGCTTCGTGCGGAAAGGAGGCGGTGGCCGCTTCACCGGATTTGCCGGTCACTTCCACCGAGACAGCCTCGACCAGCAGCGCCTTGTGCTCCATCAGGAAGGAATAGCGCATGCGGTAGGCGGCCTCGAAGCGCGCCTTGATCTCCGCGTCGCTGCCGTCGTCGACGATCAGCGCCGAGTCGGTGCCCTCGTAGCGCACGTGAATGCGCTGGCGCACTTCGATGTTCCTGTCTTCGATGCCTTGCGCCACGATCTGCTTGCGCGCGCTGGCGGTGAGGTCGATGTAAATGGCGTCGAGCTGGTCACGCAACTCGGGCGTCAGGCGCGCTTCGACGGCGCGCTCGCGCATCGCGGAAAGATCGGCCAGGCCCATGCCGTAGGCGGAGAGCACGCCGGCGTAGGGGTGGATGTAGACGCGGGTCATGCCCAGGGTATCGGCGATCAGGCAGGCATGCTGGCCGCCGGCACCACCGAAGCATTGCAAGGTGTACTGGGTGACGTCGTAGCCGCGCGCCACCGACACCTTCTTGATCGCGTTGGCCATGTTTTCCACCGCGATCTGGATGAAGCCTTCGGCCACGGCCTCGGGCGCGCGCCGGTTACCGGTGGACTTTTCGATTTCGGCGGCGAGATCGGCAAATTTTTGCGCCACCACTTCGCGGTCCAGGGCTTCCTTGCCGCTGCGGCCGAACACCTTGGGAAACCACTGCGGCTGCACCTTGCCCAGCATGACGTTGCAGTCGGTGACGGCCAGCGGGCCGCCGCGGCGATACGAAGCGGGGCCGGGATTGGCGCCGGCCGAGTCCGGGCCGACGCGATAGCGCGAGCCGTCGAAATGCAAAATCGAGCCGCCACCGGCCGCCACGGTGTGGATGCTCATCATCGGCGCGCGCATGCGCACGCCGGCCACCAGGGTGTCGAAGGCGCGCTCGTATTCGCCGGCGTAGTGCGAGACATCGGTGGAGGTGCCGCCCATATCGAAGCCGATGACTTTCTCGAAGCCCGCGCCTGCCGCCGTCTGCACCATGCCGACGATGCCGCCTGCGGGGCCGGAGAGAATGGAGTCCTTGCCCTGGAACAGGCTGGCGTCGGTAAGCCCGCCGGAGCTTTGCATGAACTTCAGCGGCGCGCCCTGCAACTCGTCGGCGACCTGGTTGACGTAGCGCTTGAGGATCGGCGAAAGATAGGCATCGACCACCGTGGTGTCGCCGCGCGACACCAGCTTCATCAGCGGCGAAACCTCATGAGACACGGAGACTTGGGTGAAGCCGGTTTCGCGCGCCAGGCGCGCCACCGTGGCCTCATGCGCCGGATGGCGATAGCCGTGCATCAGCGCAACGGCAATCGCGCGAAAGCCCTTGTCATAGGCGCTGCGCAAGTCGGCACGGGTGCGCTCGACATCCAGCGGCTGCAGCACTTCACCATGCGCGCCTATGCGCTCCCGCACCTCGTGGACTTCGCTGTACAGCAGTTCAGGCAACACGATATTGCGCGCGAAGATGTGCGGGCGATTCTGGTAGCCAATGCGCAACTGGTCGCGGAACCCCTGGGTGATGAACAGCACGGTGCGGTCGCCCTTGCGCTCCAGCAGGGCATTGGTGGCCACGGTGGTACCCATCTTCACGGCCGCGACCTGCTCACCCTCGATCGGCTGGCCGGGTTTCACGCCAAGGAAGTGGCGAATGCCGGCGATGGCCGCATCCTTGTATTGCTCAGGGTTTTCGGACAGTAGCTTGTGGGTATGCAGCGCGCCGTCGGGTGCCTTGGCGACGACGTCGGTGAAGGTGCCGCCGCGGTCGATCCAGAATTGCCATTTACCTTGAGTGGACATCGCTTTGACTTGGGTTGAGTTCAACGGGCCATCAGGCCATGTTCATTGCCGCATTTTAGACCGCCGGGCGGTTTGCGCCGCCTCGGCTCGACACCGAGCCTTCCGCGACCTCCGTATACTTGGCCTGCTTCAAACGAACCATGCCATGACACGCAATTTCCTTGCCCTTTTTGCCTTGCTGCCGCAAATCGTGCTGGCGCAACTCGCCACCACCGATGCCGAAGCCACCGATCGCCATGCCCTCTACGTGAACGAACTGCGCTATTCGCGCGAGTGCATGCACGAGCAGATAGGCGATGCCCTGCATCACGGCATCCGCGACCCACGCCGGCTCCTGGCCGAGGCAAGCCCATGCGGCAAGAACCTGCAGGTACTGGTGTTCGACAACTTCAAGCGCCGGGACCTCGATGCACGCATCGAGGGCATCGCGGCTTACCTGGCCTGGGATGAGCTGCGACAGACGCCGGGCACGCGGGCGCCGCCGCCCTGGCGGGGACCGCGGCCCTGCGTCACCTACGCGTGCGCGGTGGCACCGGTTCCGGGCAAATAGCGCCCCGCCGTACAGAACCTCAGGCCGCCAGCTTTTGCGGCGCCAGCGCGCCCAGTTGCTTGACCCGGCGCTCCATCCGGCGCACCAGGTGGTCGACCTCTTCCTTGTCCAGCCTGGTCAGCTTGGGGCCGGGGGCGCGGATCGCCTCGCTCTTGATGGCGCCGCGCTGCATCAGGATGTATTTGCGCACCGCCAGGCCCAGGCCCGGCTGCAGCTCCTGGCGCACGATCGGCAGGTAGGCGTCGTAGACGTCTTCGGCCTCTTCGGTCTTGCCGGCCTTGAACAGGTCATAGGTCTTGACCAACGCTTCGGGGTAGGCGAAGCCGGTCATGGCGCCGTCTACACCGCGTGCCAGTTCCTGCGGGTAGTGGATGCCGCCGTTGCCGACCAGGATGGAGACGCGGCGGCTGCCGTTCTTTTCCGCCTCGCGCAGCTTGCTGATCTTCGACAGGCCCGGCCAGTCTTCGTGCTTGACCATCACCAGGTTGGGAAAGTCGGCGATCATTTTCAGGATGACGGCGGGCGACATGTAGACGGTGGTGACGAAGGGATAGTCCTGCAGCACCCAGGGAATGCCTTCGAGGCGCTTGGCCACCTGCTCGAAGTATCCGTACACCTGTTCATCCGACTTCAGGCCGGGCACCGGGGCGACCATCACGCCGGCGGCGCCTGCGTCCATCACTTTTTTGGAGAAGGTCGCGAGATTGTCGAGACCGGCGGCGGAAGCGCCGACGATGGTCGGCACGCGGCCATTGATCTGTTTAAGCGCGGCGTTGGCAAACAACATGCTCTCTTCACCGGAGAGCTTGGGCGCTTCGCCCATGATGCCCAGGATGGTGAAGCCGGTGACGCCGCACTGCAGGTAAAAGTCCATCAGGCTTTTGGTGGAGTCCAGGTCCAGCGCGCCCTGTTCAGTAAAAGGCGTGGCGGAAATTACGTACATGCCGGCGGCGGATTCGTTGAGCTTGGTGGCCATGATGTGCGCTTGCGGAGAGGAAAACGAAAGTGTACCGAATATGCCGGCAGCCCGTTTTCCGGATTCGGCTTATATTAGTAGCGTGCAGGATGAATGTGATGATTGTCGCGACAAATTCGCGGCACACGAATTGAGGAATGGAATTGCCCGACAACGAACTTGATTTGACCATCCGCAACGCCGTGATCGTCAACGCCTCGACCACCATGCGCGGCGACATCGGCGTGCGCGACGGTCGCATCGCGATGATTGCCGATCGCCTGGCACCCGCCGCGCACGACATCGATGCGGAAGGCCGTTACGTGCTGCCCGGCGGCATCGACAGTCATTGCCATGTGGAGCAGCTCTCCGCCAGCGGCCTGATGACGGCGGACGATTTTTATTCCGCCACTGTCTCGGCAGCCTTTGGCGGCACCACCACCATCATCCCCTTCGCGGCCCAGCATCGCGGCATGTCGCTACCGAAAGTCGTGGAGGACTATCACGCCTGCGCGGGACCGAAGGCGGTGATCGACTACAGTTTTCACCTGATCGTCTCCGATCCGACGCCGCAGGCCCTGGCGGTCGATTTGCCGGAGCTGATCCGCAAGGGCTATACGTCGTTCAAGGTCTACATGACCTACGACAAGCTGAAACTGGACGACGGCCAGTTGCTCGACGTGCTGGACCTCGCAGGCCGCGCCGGTGCCCTGGTGATGGTGCACGCGGAAAACAACGACGTCATCAAGTGGATCGCCCAGCGCCTGCTGGCCAATGGGCACGGTGCGCCGAAATTCCACGCGGTGGCGCATGACCCGCTGGCCGAGAGCGAAGCGACGCATCGGGTGATCCAGTTCTCCCGCCTGCTGGATACGCCGGTGCTGGTGGTGCATGTGTCGGGCATCGAGGCAGTGCGCAACATCCGGGCGGCGCAAACCCTCGGCGTACGCGTTTATGGCGAGACCTGCCCACAATACCTGTTTCTTACCGCCAAGGACATCGACCGGCCGGGGCTGGACGGCGCGATGTTCTGCTGCAGCCCGCCGCCACGCGACGCTGCCTCGCAGGAAGCGGTGTGGGAGGGCCTGACAAACGGCACCTTCCAGGTCTATTCCTCCGACCATGCGCCCTATCGCTTTGACGAATCCGGCAAGCTGCCCAAAGGCGACAAGACCACCTTCAAGGACATGGCCAACGGCGTGCCGGGTCTGGAGTTACGTTTGCCGTTGCTGTTCTCCGAAGGCGTGCTCAAGGGACGCATGACGATCAAGCAATTCGTCGCGCTGACGGCCACCAACCACGCGCAGATGTACGGCCTGGCGCACCGCAAGGGCGCCATCGCGGTGGGCCTGGACGCCGACATGGCAATCTGGGACGCGGAAAAAGCCACCACCATCACGGCTGCCAACATTCACGACAACGTCGGCTATACACCTTACGAGGGTCGCGAAATCACCGGCTGGCCGGTGACGGTGATCAATCGCGGCCGCGTAGTGGTCGAAAACGGCGAGCTGCGGGCCGAGCGCGGCAGCGGCAACTTCATCGCCCGCAAGACGCCGGGGCCGCTGCGGGTGGATCGCAAGCCCTCGGCGCAGATGCGCCTGTTCAAATCCCTCATCTCAACTGAAACGTCAGAAAAATGAAACGTCCCTTTCCGATGGCCGTGGCGCAGCTCGGCCCGATCCACCTGGCCGATACGCGTGAAGCCGTGGTCAAGCGCCTGCTCGAACTGTTGCGCGAGGCGCATGCGCGCAGCGCGAAATTCGTGGTCTTTCCCGAACTCGCTCTGACCACCTTTTTCCCCCGCTACTGGATGGAAGATCAAGAGCAGATCGACCGCTTTTACGAACGCTCGATGCCCAATGCCGCGACCCAGCCGCTGTTCGACGAGGCAAAGAAGTACGGCATCGGCTTCTACCTGGGCTACGCGGAACTGACACCCGAAGGCGAGCGCTACAACACCGCCGTGCTGGTGGATCAGGGCGGCAAGATTGTCGGCCGCTACCGCAAGGTGCACCTGCCCGGCCACGCCGACCACAAGCCAAAAGCCCCTTTCCAGCACCTGGAGAAGCTTTACTTCAACGTCGGCAACGAGGGCTTCAAGGTGTGGGAGACCATGGGCACGAAAATGGGCATGTGCATTTGCAACGACCGCCGCTGGCCCGAAACCTTTCGCGTCATGAGCCTGCAAAGCGCGGAAGTGGTGGTGCTGGGCTACAACACGCCCTCGGTCAATATCCACTGGCCGGAGCCGCCGCACCTGCGCATGTTTCACCATCTGCTCCTTTTGCAGGCGCACGCGCACGAGAATGCACTATGGGTGGGCGCGGCCGCCAAATGTGGTGCGGAGGACGGTTTTCACATGATCGCGGGATCGGCAATCGTCTCGCCCACCGGGGAGATCGCAGCACAATCCTCGACTGAAGAGGATGAGGTGATTTTCACCAACTGCGACCTCGCCCTGGGCGATACCTTCCGCGAGCACGTGTTCAATTTCACCAAGCACCGGCGGCCCGAGCACTACAAGTTGATCGTCGAAAGAGTCGGCGCCGGCAAACCGGTGACGGAATAATGCTACCCAAGCTATGGCATGATGGATGCTATCCCATGACTGATGTTTAACCAGGAAATGTTATGACAAGCAAGGGAGCAAACGTGATCAGGACGATGGTGCTGGCGCTGTCAGCCAGCGTGGCATTGAGTGGCGCCGCCTACGCGCAAACCATCAAGACGGCGGTGGACGCCACCTTTGCGCCACATGCAATGGTGAAAATGGGCGGCGGCCTGGAAGGCTTCAACATCGACCTCGGCAACGAGATCGCAAAACGCCTGGGCAAGCCGATCGACATCGAAGGTACCCAGTTCTCCGGCCTGATCCCCGGCCTGAACGCGAAGAAATACGATTTCATTCTCGCCCCCACCACCGTGACCAAGGAGCGCGCCGACGCCCTGCTGTTCACCGAGGGCTACCTGGATACGGACTACCTGTTCGTGCAAAAAAAGACCGCAGGCGACATCAAGTCGCTGGACGAGTTGAAAGGCAAGACCATCACGGTCAACAAGGGCTCAGCCTACGAGAGCTGGGCCAAGGACAATATGGCCAAGTACGGCTACAAGTACGACGTCTATGACACCAATGCCGATGCCGTGCAGGCCGTGCTCTCCGGCCGCGCCGACGCCAATCTCGCCGGCAACACCGTGGCGCAATGGGCGGCGAAGCAGAACCCCCTGCTCAAGACCAGCTACCTGATCAAGACCGGCCTGGTGTGGGCGATTCCCTTTCGCAAGGACGACACCGAGGGCCGCGCCAAGGTCTCGATGGTGCTCAAGTGCATGAAGGTCGATGGGACCATCGGCAAGTTGCACGAGAAGTGGTTCGGCGCCAAGGCCGCGCCGGACTCCGCGGCGATGAAGCCGGTGGCCGGCACTGGTGTTCCGGGCATGCCCGGCTACGACCCGACACCGGTTACACCCAAGTGCTCCTAAGCGATATCTGACAACGGCTGCAACGCCGGCCTCGCGCCGGCGTTTGTTTTTAAATCTCGCGCGCAATTCATGAGCAAAGCGATCCTCGACATCGCCGCCCTGCACAAGTCCTACGGCGCCACCCCGGTGCTCAAGGGCATCGACCTGGCGGTGAATGAAAACGAGCTGGTATTCATCATCGGCCCCTCCGGCTCGGGCAAGAGCACGCTGTTGCGCTGCTGCAACCGGCTGGAGGAACCGGAGAGCGGCTCCATCCTGGTCGACGGCGTCGACATCCTGCGCCCCGGTGTCGACCTAAACCGGTTGCGGCAAAAAATCGGCATGGTGTTCCAATCCTTCAACCTCTATCCGCACATGACGGCGCTGGGCAATGTGACGCTGGCCCTGCGCAAGGTGCAGGGCATGGAAAAAGAGGCGGCGGAGGAAAAAGGGCGCGCGGCGCTGGCACGCGTCGGCCTGGCCGAAAAGGTGGAGGCCTACCCGAATGAACTTTCCGGCGGCCAGCAGCAGCGCGTCGGCATCGCCCGCTCCCTCGCCCTGGAGCCGCGCATCGTGCTGTTCGACGAGCCCACCAGCGCGCTCGACCCGGAACTGGTGGGCGGCGTGCTCAAGGTGATGCGCGAACTGAAGGAGTCCGGCATGACCATGGTGGTGGTGAGCCACGAAATGGCCTTTGCGCGCGCCGCCGCCGACCGGGTGATTTTCATGGACAAGGGCGTGATCGCCGACCAAGGCGCGCCGGAAGACATGTTCGGCAACCCCAGGCACGAGCGACTGCGAGAGTTCCTGTCGCGCCTGCAGCATTGAACACGGCATGAACGCGACCATGAGCGGCTGGGACCGCTTTGTGTTCAGCTTTTTCAACCTGGACATCGCGCGCCAATACCTGCCGGGGATCGCCAAGGGCTTTGTCACCACTGTTTACCTCGCGCTAGCGGTGATCGTCGCCGGCGTTCTGCTGGGACTCGCGCTGGCGCTGCTGCGTTCCTTTCGCGTCAAGGCGGCGAACTTTTTCATCATCATGTTTGCCGACATCATGCGCGCGCTGCCGCCGCTGGTGCTGATCATCCTGCTGTTCTTCGCCCTGCCCTACGCCGGGGCATCGCTCTCCGCATTTGCCGCCACCTGGGTGGCGCTGAGCCTGGTGCTGGCGGCCTTCGCCGAGGAGATTTTCTGGGCCGGCATTGTCGCGGTGCCGCGCGGGCAGTGGGAGGCGGCGCGTTCCACCGGTTTGTCACGCGCGCAGACCCTGGCCTTCGTGGTGCTGCCGCAGGCGGTGCGCATGACCATTCCGCCGCTGACCAACCGGGTGATTTCGATCACCAAGGGCACCGCGCTGGGCTCGGTGGTGGCGCTGAGCGAAATCCTCAACCAAGCCTCCTCTTCCGCCAGCCAGGCCGGCAACGCCACGCCGATGACCGTGGGCGCCCTGGCCTACCTGCTGCTGTTCATCCCGGTGGTGATTTTCGGCCGCTGGGTCGAAACCCGCTTCGCCTGGAAAAAGTGATGGACGCGATCCT
>DATAZV010000015.1:0-18531 GCA_036271855.1 Burkholderiales bacterium | reverse complement strand
GCCGAGGCTACGCGCTTTTTCCATCGACGACACCACTTCCCACTGCGGGCGGAACTGGTAATCGCCATAGGCGGGAAGCGTGAGTTCGTGCAGGCGAGTGGGCTTGAGATTGTGCTTGCGCGCCATCGCGCTCCACAGATCTTCCTTGTCGGCCAGGTATTGGGCCAGGCTGAATTCGTGCGGGCCGCCCAGCTTGACGCCGAAGTACTCGGCATAGCCGGCCCAGAGCTGCTGCCAGCTCGGCGTGTCGCCATTGACGACGTTGAAGGCCTGGTTGGCGCAGCGCGGTTCGTCGGCCATCCAGGCCAGCGCGCGCGCCAGCAGGCGCAAATCGGTGAACTGGGTGCGCACGGTAAAGGCTGTTTCGGTGCCGGGAAAGTCCAGCGGCAGGCCGAGCTCGCGCTGCACGGCGGCGTAGCAGGCAATCACCAGGCCAATCGAGCGGGGAGTATCGATGGCGGGGTCGCAAAAGCAGTGCGGCCGGGTGGTGGACCAGGTCCAGCGGGCGCCTTCTGCCCGCTGCCGCAAACGGGTCTTCAAAAAGTCTTCCTGGTGAAAGTAATAGTTGTCTAGCTTGCCGCGCGGCGCGTCCTCGGTGATGGGCACGGGCACCGGGCCTTGCATGTGGCCGTAGTATTTGCTGCCGTGCACCGCGTGCACGTGTTGCAGCGGCGAGCTGTGTTCGAGTGCATCGACCAGATTGGCGAGCATGTCGGTATTGCGCTCGACCGGCTCGGGCATGCCCTCCGGGTGGTCGGAGCGGGCGGCGTAGAAAATGTGGCTGACTTCCTTCAGGCCGCCCAGCTTGGCCTTGCAGTCGGCCGCATCCGCCAGCTCGACGCCGACCCAGTGGCGGCCGTCGGCGCGCGCGGTGCGGGAGAGGCGGATGACGTTCCACTGTCCCGTTTGTTCGAGGTGCTCGGCCAGGCGCCGGCCGATCAGCCCGGAGGCGCCGGCGATGACGGCGGTGTGTTTTTGCATGAGATGAATTAACGGTTTTGGCGCGGCTTGGGCGCACATTGTACGAACAAATAACCTGTCCGGACATATAATTTCGGACGGCTTTGCGAGAGATGCGGCTAATCGGATGAATCAATCCGGCAAGCTGCTCACGCAGAGCCGACGCGCCGGATTCGCGCCGGCATGACAAACAGGGGACATCGATGACTTTGCCCAAGCTGTACCGCATATTCTTCATCGCCTGCACGGCGCTCTGCGCCAACCTCGCACTGGCGCAGGCGTATCCAACGCGGCCGATCCGCATCCTCGCCGGTGAACCGGGCAGCGCGCCGGATGTGAGCGCGCGAGTGATCGCGCAGGCGATCTCGGGTCCGCTGGGCCAGCAGGTGTACATCGAGAACCACCCCAGCGTGATGACCGGCGACCTGGCGTTTCATTCGGCGCCGGACGGCTACACCCTGGTGCAGAACGGCAGCGCGCATTGGCTTTCGGGGTTCACCCGCAAGATCAGCTGGGATCCGGTCAAGGATTTCGCGCCCATCACCATCACGGACCGCTCGCCCGCCGTGCTGGTGGTGCAGCCGGATTTTCAGGCCAAGAACGTGGGCGAAGTGATCGCGATGGCGAAGGCCAAGCCGGGAACGCTCAACTATGCGATCGCCTCCCCCGGCGGCCCGCCGCATCTGGCCGGCGCGCTGTTCCGGCAGATGACCGAAGTGAATATCGTTCCCGTGCCTTACAAGGGCGGCGGACCGGCGGTGGTCGGCTTGCTCGGCGGCCAGGTGCAGATGATGTTCGCGCCCGCCTCGGCGGCGAGCACCTATATCAAGGCCGGACGCCTGCGGGCGCTGGCCGTCACCACGGCCAAGCGTTTCGTGCTGCTTCCTGACGTGCCGACGGTTGCGGAATCGGGCGTACCGGGGTTTGAAGTCGCCGCCAATTTCGGGCTGCTCGCGCCCGGCGGCACGCCGCCTGCCATCGTCCAACGCCTGAACGCCGAAGTGGTGGCAGCGCTGAAGCGCCCGGAAGTGCGGCAGAACTTTCTGGCTGCCGGGGTCGAGCCGATCGGCAGCACGCCGGAGGAATTCGTCGCCGTGATCAAGGCGGAGATGGCGACCGCGGGCAAGGTGATGAAAAAGGTAAACGATTAGAGCCTGTTACATGTGCGAGTACATCAGGCGCCCGGCCACTGGCGACTCGGCGCGCAGTACGCAGCCGCTTTCGGCCTCGCAGATGTAGAGAAATTTGTTGCCCGCGCCGCCGTAGGCGATATTGGTGGTGTGGTCGCCGCGGCAGGATTCGAACTTGTAGCGCGGGATGCCTTTTTTGTCGAACATCCACACCGCGCCCATCTGGTTGTGCGCCACGGTGAGGCCGCCGGCCTCGTCCATCGCCAGGCCGTCCGGCCCGCTGCCGCCGGAGAGATAAATGCCGACGTTGACTTTGCTGGTGCTGCCGTCTTTCGCCATCGGCAGGCGCCACACCGCGTTGGCGCGGGTGCAGGCCACATGCAGGATGGTTTCGGCGGCGTTGAACACCAGGCCGTTGGGACTGGGCAGGTTGGCCAGCACGGTTTGCAGGCGGCTGTCGGCGGTGAGGCGGTAGACACGCCCGGTAGGGTCGTGCAAGCCGGTTTCGCCCTGGTCGGTGAAATACATGTCGCCGTTGCCGGCGAACACCAGGTCGTTGACGCCCTTGTAGTCGGCAATCTGCTCGCTACCGAAGAAGGTCGTCACCGCGCCGTTGGCGGGGTCCAGTTGCATGATGCCGCGGGCGTGGTCGGTGATGAAGATGCGCCCGTCGCGATGGATTTTCAGGCCATTGGGCTCGCCCTCGTATTCGGCCACCAGCGCGCAATCACCTTGCGGCGAAATGCGAAACACGCGGCCGAAGGGAATGTCGGTGATGTAGAGATTGCCGGCGCGGTCGAACGAGGGTCCTTCCAGATAGCACTCGGTGGAGGCGCCGCCGCGATGGGTCTTGACCCAGTGGGTGCTGACGCCTTTTTTGCGGTACTGGTCGGGGATGCGGCAGAACACCTCGGTGGCGATGACCGTGGGCGGGGGGAACAGGGACATCGGGAAATCCTCAGGCGACGCTTGCGATGTACCGAGAGTTTCAAAAATCGGCGGCGGCGTCAATCCGCGAATCACCAAGCGGCGTATCACCCGGTGCGCCGGGTGCCGGCCGGCTTCGCACCGCAAGCTACAACTGCGCGGCTTGCTCCAGGGTCTGGAGAAATTTTTCCGGCGGCTGGTAGCCGATCACGCGCAGGGCGGGAATTTCCTTGCCCTGGCGATCAAAGAAAATGATGCCGGGCGGGCCGACCAGCTTGAAGCGCTTGAGCAGGGCCTGGTCGTCCGCACTGTTGCGGGTGACGTCGGCCTGCAGGGCGGCGAGCGCCGCGAGCTTTTGTTTCACGCGGGCGTCGCTGAAGGTGAGGCGCTGCATTTGCTTGCAGGGGCCGCACCAGTCGGCGTAGAAGTCGAGCATGGAAACGCGGCCGCCTTGCAGCGCGGTGTCCAGCTGCGCGGATGAGGCCACCTGGGTGAAGCCCGGGGTGTGCGCGGTGTTGAACGCGACCGGAAGAATGTCGAGGTTGTCGATAGGAGCGCGGGCGCTTTTCGGGTCGAGGGTGGCGCTTTGCACGATCGGCGGGTAGCACACGCCGATGTCGGCGCAGCCTTGCGAAGTGATTTTCACCGTGACCGCGCCCTTGGCGGCGCGCAACGGCAGCAGGATCACCACGCTGCTGCGGTAGGTTTCCACGATCTTGTTGAAATTTTGGTCGAACTTTTTTTGGCCGGGCGGCAGCGCGGCTTTGCCGAGTTGCGCGCCGTCGGCGGCGAAGCGGAAGTTCTCGCGGTACATGTAGTAGCCGGGGGCGATGTCGTAATGCACTTCGACGGTGTGCGGGTCTTTGAGGCGCGCGGAAAAGCGGAAGGCCTGCTCGTTTTCGAGCAGATCCGTCGCCTTCACGAAGGGCACGATGGCGGCGGCGGGCACGAGGGGCGCCATGCCGGCCAGGCAAAGCAGGAAAAACAGGAAGGGGCGAAGCAGTCGGTTCATGGCGCTATGTGACGCTTGAGCGTGGGTATCAGAGGATGGAGCCAAGCATGGCAGGGGGCGGCCAAGGCCGCCATCCGTATTTCTACCGCCCCGTACAAGCAGCAGCGCGGCCTAGAGCTTCCAGGTTTCTTCGGTGACCCAGGAGAGGTAGTCGTGGGAGCCGCGGCTGACCGGAAAAGCGATGATCTCAGGGACGTGATACGGATGCAGGGCGCGGATGGATGACTCGACCTGGTTGTAACGGCTGACGGTGGTCTTGATCTGCACATGGAATTCGGCGGCCTGCTCGCGCTTGCCCTTCCAGATGAAGTGGGATTCACATCCGCTTACAATATTTACGCAGGCGGCGATCTTTTTTTCCAGCAAATCGTCCGCAATCTTTCGGGCAACATCGATATTGGGCGTGTTGGTCATGACCACCAGGACGTCGCTCATTTCCCTTTGTCTCCTGTTTTTCCCGCACCCTGACGCGCACCTATAACGCAGGCCCATACGCGAACCCGCCATGCTACGCATATTCTGGATAGTACTGCTGCTGCCGCTGGTCGACCTGCTGTTGACGGCTTTTTTGCTTGGCCACTACGGTACGCCTTTTCTGCTTTGGCTGCTAGTGACGGCGCTGGCGGGGATGTTGCTGATCGGCCTGGCCAAGTCGGGCTTACGCGCAACCCTGATGGCGCTGCAATCGGGCAACGCACAGGTGGCGGGCGGCTCGCTGTGGCGCATCCTGGCGAGCGCGCGGGCATTTTTCGCTGGGGCGCTGCTGCTGTTCCCGGGGGTGCTGAGCGACCTGCTGGCGCTGGTGGTGTTGCTGCTGCCGGCGCGCCTGGTGAACGCCGCCGCGGCAGCGCCGCGGGCGGCCAACGATGATGTGATCGAGGCCGAATTCCACGAGGTGCGCGAGGTGCGGCCGGCGATCGATGACGGGCGCACGCCGCGCCCTTGAGGGGCGCGCCGCGCCGTTACAACGTCCTTACTTGCCGAGTGCTTTTTTGCGCCACAGGTCCCAGGCGCGCAGGAAGTCGTTGCTTTCCACCGCCGCCACGCCTTCTTCGGGCGTGAGGTAGTTGATCTTGCCGCCGGGGCCGGCAATCTGCAGCGCCTGCATTTGCAGACGCGCATTCATTTCGAGGTAGACGCTGCGTGCCACCACCAGCGAGACGCTGGGGGCGACCACCACGGCGCCGTGGCCGCGCATCAGCGCGGCGGGCTGGACGCCGAGCACGTCAGCCAGCGAACGGCCGAGAGGGCCGGTGCGGATCAGCATGTCGGTGGCCGGGCCGTCCTTGTCGCGGATCTCATAAATCGGAATGCCGGCGGCGACAAAACCGCTCATGTGATAGACGGCCTGCATCGGCACGGGGGCGATGCCGAAGGGGATTACCGAGGGCGAGTGGTTGTGCACCACTGCGTGCACATCGGGGCGCTTGCGGTAGATCTCGCCGTGGATGAAACGCTCCAGGTACATGCCGCGGCCGCGCTGGTCGACCGGGTTGCTGTCGAGGTCGTATTCCATGATGTCGTCGGCGGTGACGGCGGCAGGGGCGAGCGAGCGCGACAGCAGGTAGCGGTCGGCCTTGCCGGGGACGCGGGCGCTGACGTGGCCATAGCCGTCGACCACGCCCTGCTCGGCGAGGATGCGGTTGGCGGCGACCAGGTCGTCGATCAGGGTGGCGAGCGTGGATGCGTCACTCATGGTTTTTTCTCCGGGTTCGGTATGGGTTGCGCGGGCAAGTGTAGCGGTTCAGGCGGGCGCGGATCAATCTTGCATGGCGGATCGACGCTGTTTACGACAGGAGGCGCCGGCGCAGCCCCGAGGAGAACCCGCGCGGCCGCACAAAACAAAAAAGCCGGGCATGCCCGGCTTTTTTGCAATACCGCCGCTTTACGAGCCGGTGGTTTCGGCCGCTGGGACGTCGCCGTCCGGGCGGTCCATCAGTTCGATCAGCGCCATCGGGGCGTTGTCGCCCTTGCGGAAGCCGTACTTCAGGATGCGCAGGTAGCCGCCGTTGCGGGCCGCGTAGCGCGGGCCGATTTCGGCGAACAGCTTGACCACCATGTCGCGGTCGCGCAGGCGGGAGAAAGCCAGGCGCTTGTTGGCAAGCGACGGGTTCTTCCCGAGAGTGATGATGGGTTCCGCGACCATACGCAGTTCCTTTGCCTTCGGCAGCGTGGTCTTGATGACCTCGTGCTTGAGCAGGGAGACCGTCATGTTGCGCAGCATCGCCAGGCGATGCGACGAGGTGCGGTTGAGTTTACGTAGTCCGTGTCCGTGACGCATGATGACACCCTTATACTTTTTCGAGACCGGCCGGCGGCCAGTTTTCAAGTTTCATTCCCAAGGTGAGGCCGCGTGAAGCCAGCACTTCCTTGATCTCGTTGAGCGACTTGCGGCCCAGGTTCGGCGTCTTCAGCAGCTCGTTTTCCGTGCGCTGGATCAGGTCACCGATGTAATAGATGTTTTCGGCCTTCAGGCAGTTGGCCGAACGCACCGTCAGCTCCAGGTCGTCGACCGGGCGCAGCAGGATCGGGTCGACGGTCGGCGACTTCGGCACGTCGGCCGAGATCGCGGTGCCTTCGAGCGCGGCGAACACCGACAGCTGGTCGACCAGGATGCGCGCGGCTTGACGCACCGCGTCTTCCGGCTCAATCACGCCGTTGGTTTCGATGTCCACCACCAGGCGGTCGAGGTCGGTACGCTGTTCGACGCGCGCCGATTCCACCGCATACGAGACGCGGCGCACCGGGCTGTAGGAAGCGTCCAGCACGATCTTGCCGATCGCCTTGGACTCTTCGTCGCCGACGATGCGCACGTTGCCGGGGACGTAGCCGCGGCCCTTTTCCACCTTGATCTGCATGTCGACCTTGCCGTTGGCGGCGAGGTGGGCGATGACGTGATCCGGATTGACGATTTCGACATCGTGCGAAACTTCGATGTCGCGCGCGGTGACGGCGCCCAGGCCCGACTTCTTGAGCGTGAGCAGCGCCTCGTCGCGGTTGTGCAGCTTGAGCACCACGCCCTTGAGGTTGAGCAGGATGTCGACGACGTCTTCCTGCACGCCTTCGATGGTCGAGTATTCATGCACGACGCCCGCGATGGTCACTTCGGTCGGCGCATAGCCGGTCATCGAAGAGAGCAGCACGCGGCGCAGCGCATTGCCGAGCGTATGGCCGTAGCCACGCTCGAAGGGCTCCATCGTCACCTTGGCGTGGGACGGTCCGACCGCTTCCACGTTGACGATCTTCGGCTTCAGAAAACCCGTATTAGCCATGTGATCCTTCCGAAAAAATTTTTGCCGGGGGCATTGCTACGACACGCGGCTGGTCAACAGCCGCGATGCCGCTTAACGCGAATACAGTTCGACCACCAGGGATTCGTTGATGTCCTGGGCGATCTCGCCGCGATCCGGCAGGGCCTTGAAGGTGCCGGTCATCTTGTCGGCGTCGACTTCAACCCACGCGGGGAAGCCTGACTGGCCGGCGAGCGACAGCGCGTCCTTGATGCGCAGCTGACCCTTGGACTTGTCGCGCACGGTGATCACGTCGCCGACCTTGATCTGCATCGACGGGATGTTCACGGTGATGCCGTTGACCGCCAGTGACTTGTGGCCGACCAGCTGGCGCGCTTCCGCGCGGGTCGAACCGAAGCCCATGCGATAGACGACGTTGTCGAAACGGGTCTCGAGAATGTGCAGCAGGTTCTCGCCGGTATTGCCCTTGCGGCGCACCGCTTCGGCGTAATACTTGCGGAACTGCCGCTCCATGATGCCGTAGGTGCGGCGCACCTTCTGCTTTTCACGCAGCTGCTTGCCGTAATCGGACAGGCGCTGGCCGGACTTGGCACCGTGCTGGCCGGGGGCGACCTCGGAACGGCACTTGTCGGCGTACGCCTTGCGCGCGCTTTTCAGAAAAAGATCAGTTCCCTCGCGGCGCGAGAGCTTGCATTTTGGGCCGGTATAACGAGCCATGTTCAACTATTCCCTAAAATTCACAACCGGGTCTTCGACGCCAAAAAACCGCAAAGGGGCCAGCCGTAAGGCGAACCCCCTCCGCATCCATGCTTGCCGTAAGGCAAGCGATACTTTAGATGCGGCGGCGCTTGGGAGGCCGGCACCCGTTGTGCGGTACCGGCGTCACGTCGGTGATGCTGGTGATCTTCATCCCCAGCGCATTCAAGGCGCGCACCGAGGATTCGCGGCCGGGGCCGGGTCCCTTGATGCGCACTTCGAGATTCTTCACACCGCATTCGACCGCGACCTTGCCCGCCACTTCCGCAGCCACCTGGGCGGCGAACGGGGTGGACTTGCGCGAGCCCTTGAAACCCTGGCCACCGGAGGTTGCCCACGACAGGGCGTTGCCCTGGCGGTCGGTGATGGTGATGATGGTGTTGTTGAACGAGGCGTGGATGTGGGCGATGCCCTCCGCGACGTTCTTCTTCACCTTCTTGCGCACCCGGGTTGCGGCGGTGTTCTGTTGCTGCTTGTTGGTAGCCATATCTTCTAGTTCCTACTTTGCGATGGACTCGGCAATAAAGGGCTTATTTGCCGGCGATGGCGTTACGCGCCTTGCGCGGACCCTTGCGGGTGCGGGCGTTGGTGCGGGTACGCTGGCCACGCACCGGCAGGCCGCGCTTGTGGCGCATGCCGCGGTAGCAGCCCAGGTCCATCAGACGCTTGATGTTCATCGACACTTCGCGGCGCAGGTCGCCTTCGACGATGAATTTGCCGACCTGTTCGCGCAGCTTGTCCACTTGCGCGTCGGTCAGGTCCTTCATCTTCAGGTTGGTCGCGACGCCGGAGGCGCCGCAGATCGCGCGCGCGCGCGCACGGCCGATGCCGTAGATCGACGTCAGCGCGATTTCCGCGTGTTGATGATTCGGGATGTTGATGCCTGCGATACGAGCCATGTCGTGTCCTTCGAACTATATTCTGTAGTCAGCGATGCCTGGGGCTATCAGCCCTGGCGCTGCTTATGCCGCGGGTCGGTGCAGATGACACGCACCACGCCCTTGCGCTTGATCACTTTGCAATTGCGGCAAATCCGTTTCACCGAAGCCAGTACTTTCATGATGCCCTCGACTTTTCTCTCAGTTCCATCTTGTTACTTGGCGCGGAAAACCATCCGCCCCTTGGTCAAATCACCGGCGCAGACTCCGCCACCGTCTTCTTAAGCCCTGGGGCTGTTTAGAACATCCCGCCCTTGAAATTCGCCTTTTTCAGCAGCGATTCGTATTGGTGCGACATGATGTAGGCCTGCACCTGGGCCATGAAGTCCATCGTCACCACCACGATAATCAGAAGCGAGGTGCCGCCGAAATTGAACGGCACGTTGTATTTGAGGATCAGGAACTCGGGCAGCAGGCACACCAGGGTGACGTAAAGCGCACCACTGAGCGTCAAGCGCATGAGAATCTTGTCGATGTATTTCGCGGTCTGCTCGCCCGGACGGATACCCGGCACGAAGGCGCCGCTCTTTTTCAGGTTGTCCGCCGTTTCCTTGCTGTTGAACACCAGCGCGGTATAGAAAAAGCAGAAAAAGATGATCGCGGTGGCGTACAGCATGACGTAGATCGGCTGGCCCGGGGTCAGGGTGCCGGCGATGTCCTTCAGCCAGCGCATCGAGTCGCCGGAGGAGAACCAGCTGGTCAGCGTGGCCGGGAACAGGATGATCGAGGAAGCGAAAATCGGCGGGATCACGCCCGACATGTTGAGCTTGAGCGGCAGGTGCGAGGACTGGCCGGACATGATGCGGTTGCCGACCTGGCGCTTGGCGTAGTTCACCAAAATGCGGCGCTGGCCGCGCTCGACGAATACCACGGCGAAAGTGACCGCCACCACCAGGGCGAGGATGAACAGCACCGCCAGCGGACCCATGGCGCCGTTGCGCACCAGCTCGAGCAGGCCGCCGACGGCGTTCGGCAGGCCGGCGGCGATGCCGCTGAAAATGATCATCGAGATGCCGTTGCCCAGGCCGCGTTCGGTGATCTGCTCGCCCAGCCACATCAGGAACATGGTGCCGGTGACCAGCGTGACGACGGTGGTGACACGGAACAGCAGGCCGGGATCCAGCACCAGACCCGGCTGGTGTTCGAGCGCGATCGATATGCCCAGCGCCTGCACGAAGGCCAAGGCAACAGTCGCGTAGCGGGTGTACTGGGTGATCTTGCGGCGTCCGGACTCGCCTTCCTTTTTCAGCGCTTCGAAGGGCGGGTAAACCACGCTCATCAGCTGCATGATGATGGAAGAGGAGATGTAGGGCATGATGCCCAGGGCGAAAATGGTGAAACGCGCCAGCGCGCCGCCGGAGAACATGTTGAACATGCCCAGCAGGCCTTCCTTGTTCTTGCTGAACTGGTCGGCCAGCACGGCGGGGTCGATCCCCGGTACCGGAATGTGCGCACCGATACGGTAGACGACCAGCGCCAGCACCAAAAAGGTAAAGCGGCGCTTCAAGTCGCCGAATTTACCTGATTTGGCTATCGCCATTGCGTCAGTTGCCACCGATTCGCTCCGTTGTCCGTGTTAGTACTTACTCTGCTGCTTATTTGGTCTTGGCCGGGAGCTTGCGCACCTTCGGCGGGACTTCAATGTCGGCAACGCTGCCGCCGGCGGCTTCGATCGCCGCCTTGGCGCCCTTGGTGGCGTGAACGCCATTCAGGGCCACCTTGCGGGTCAGCTTGCCCGACAGGATTACTTTGGCGCGGATCGACATCACCGGCACCACACCCGCCAGCTTCAATATATCGAGGGTAATCTCGGCGGCTTCAAGGCGCTCGATCTCATCCAGGCGCACTTCGGCGACGAATTCACGCGTCAGCGAGAAAAAGCCACGCTTCGGCAGACGGCGCTGCAGGGGCATCTGGCCGCCTTCAAAGCCGACCTTGTGAAAGCCGCCCGAACGGGACTTCTGGCCGTTGTGGCCGCGCCCGGCGGTCTTGCCCAGGCCCGAGCCCATGCCGCGCGCGACACGGCGCTTGGCGTGCTTGGCGCCTTCGGCAGGTTTGATGGTGTTGAGTTTCATGCGATTCCCCGTGAAGCGGCGCCTGACTGATCAGCCGCCGATCCGCTTTAACCGTTGATTTATTCAGCCTTGACCAGGTAATACACCTGGTTGATCATGCCGCGCACCGCGGGCGTGTCTTCGAGCACGCGCGTGGAGTTGAGGCGACGCAGCCCCAGGCCGCGGACGGCGGCACGGTGCTTTTCGCTGGTGCCGTTCGGGCTCTTGACCAGCGTTACCTTCAGAGTTTTCTTCTCAGCCATGACGATTCCTTAATTGCCGAGGATTTCTTCGACCGACTTGCCGCGCTTGGCCGCGACTTCGGCCGGCGTGGTCATCTTCAGCAGCCCGTCGAGGGTGGCGCGAACCACGTTGTACGGGTTGGTCGAACCCTGGCACTTGGCCAGCACGTTGGTGACGCCGACGGCTTCGAACACCGCGCGCATCGGGCCGCCGGCGATGATGCCGGTACCTTCGGAGGCGGGCATCATCAGCACCTTGGCCGCGCCGTGCCGGCCGACCACGGTGTGCTGCAGGGTGCCGTTCTTCAGCGGCACCTTGACCAGCTTGCGGCGCGCTTCTTCCATCGCCTTTTGCACCGCCACCGGCACTTCGCGGGACTTGCCCTTGCCCATGCCGATGCGGCCGTCGCCGTCGCCGACCACGGTGAGGGCGGCAAAACCGAGAATCCGGCCGCCCTTGACCACCTTGGTGACGCGGTTGACCGCGATCATCTTTTCGCGCATGCCGTCATCACGACCCTCGGCGCCAGCCTGCACTTTTTGCATTTTTGCCATGTCTGCGATTCCTTAGAACTTCAGGCCGGCTTCACGCGCGGCTTCGGCCAGCGCCTTGACGCGGCCGTGGTAGGCAAAACCGGAACGGTCGAATGCCACCTCGGCAACACCGGCAGCCACCGCTTTTTCGGCGATGCGCTTGCCCACGGCGGCGGCAGCCTTGGCGTTGCCGCCATTGGCCACATCCTTGCGCACATCGGCCTCGTTGGTGGAGGCGGCGGCCAGCACTTTGCCGGCCTCCGAGATCACCTGGGCATAGATGTGGCTGTTGGTGCGATGCACGGTAAGCCGGTTCGCCTTTTGGGAGGCAATCTTGCGGCGCGTTTGTTGCGCGCGGCGGGTACGGGAGATTTTCTTGTCCATGATGAGCCCTTACTTCTTCTTGGTCTCTTTGATGATGACGCGCTCGTTGGCGTAACGCACGCCCTTGCCCTTGTAGGGCTCCGGCGGACGGTAGGCGCGCACTTCAGCGGCGACCTGGCCGACTTGCTGCTTGTCGATGCCCTTGATCAGGATTTCGGTCTGCGCCGGGGTTTCGCACTTGACGCCCTTGGGCATCGCATGCACCACCGGGTGGCTAAACCCAAGCGACAGGTTGAGTTTGTCGCCTTGCGCCTGGGCGCGATAGCCGACGCCGACCAGGTTGAGCTTCTTTTCGAAGCCCTTGGTGACACCGGTGACCATGTTGTTGACCAGCGCGCGCACCGTGCCCGACATGGCATCGGCGTTGCGCGACTCGCCCACCGGCGCCACCTGCAGGACGTCGCCGTCCTTGGTGATGGTGACGGTGTCGGAGAGGGCCTGCGTCAGGGTGCCCAGCGGGCCCTTGACGGTGATGCTGCCGTTGGCGATGGTGGTTTCCACACCCTTGGGCAGACTGATCGGAGATTTACCTACGCGGGACATTATGGGCTCCTTAGGCGACGACGCACAGCACTTCGCCGCCGACACCGGTAGCGCGCGCCTTGCGGTCGGTCATCACCCCCTTGGAGGTGGAGAGGATCGCCACGCCCAGGCCGTTCATCACGGTGGGGATGTCTTCCTTGCCCTTGTAGATGCGCAGGCCGGGGCGCGAAATGCGCTCGATACGATCGATTACCGGCTTGTCGGCGTAATACTTCAGCGCAATCGACAGCTCCGGCTTGCCGTCGGCTTCGCGGATGGCGAAATCGTCGACGTAACCTTCGTCCTTCAATACCTTGGCGATCGCGATTTTCAGCTTTGACGACGGCATCACAACTTCAGTCTTGTTGGCGGACTGCGCGTTGCGGATTCGCGTCAGCATATCGGCGATGGGATCGCTCATGCTCATGAATGATTCTCCTAAACCTGTCCGTTCGCCTTACCAGCTAGCCTTGACCACGCCCGGCACCAGGCCGCTCATGATCGCGTCGCGCAACTTGTTGCGCGCCAGTCCGAATTTGCTGTAGGTGCCGCGTGGCCGGCCGGTCAGCGCGCAACGATTGCGCTGGCGGCTCGGGCTGGAATTGCGCGGCAGCGCCTGCAGCTTCAGGCGCGCCTCCATGCGCTCTTCGTCCGAGCGCTTGGAATCGTTGATCACCGCGTTGAGCGCGTCGCGCTTGCCCTTGAATTTCTTCACGAGAAGCTCGCGCTTGAGTTCGCGGTTGATGAGTGAAAGTTTTGCCATGGTCGTTTCGCCCTAGGTCTTGAACGGGAACTTGAACGCAGCCAGAAGGGCACGCGCCTCTTCGTCGTTCTTCGCCGTGGTGGTGATGCTGATGTTCATGCCGCGGATCGCGTCAATCTTGTCGTACTCGATCTCGGGGAAAATGATCTGTTCCTTGACACCGATGTTGTAGTTGCCGCGGCCGTCGAAGGAGCGGCCGGAGATGCCGCGGAAGTCGCGCACGCGCGGCAGCGCGATGGTGACGAAACGATCGATGAATTCGTACATGCGGGCACCGCGCAGGGTGACCATGCAGCCGATCGGATAGCCTTCGCGGATCTTGAAGCCGGCGATCGCCTTTTTCGACTTGGTGACGACCGGCTTCTGGCCGGCGATCTTGGTCATGTCGCCGACGGCGTGTTCCATGATCTTCTTGTCGGCAACCGCCTCGGCCACACCCATGTTGAGCGTGACCTTGGTGATGCGCGGCACTTGCATCACCGACTTGAACCCGAACTTCTTGATCAGTTCGGGAGCGATCTTGTCTTTGTATTCCTGCTGTAAACGCGCCATGATGGTTCCTTACTTCGCGTCGACCTGGGCGCCGTTCGAACGGAACACGCGCACCTTGGAGCCGCCATCGATCTTGAAGCCGACACGGTCTGCCTTTTGGGTCGCCGGGTTGAACAGCGCCACGTTGGAGATGTCGATCGGCACGGCCTTGTCGATGATGCCGCCGGTCTGGCCTTTCATCGGGTTCGGTTTGGTGTGCTTTTTCACCTGGTTGATGCCTTCGACCAGCACGTGGGTTTCATCCACGCGCTTGAGCACGGTACCGCGCTTGCCCTTGTCGCGGCCGGTGATGACGATGACGTCGTCGCCTTTGCGGATCTTTTCCATTTACAGAACCTCCGGCGCCAGGGAGACGATCTTCATGAACCGCTCGGTGCGCAGCTCACGGGTGACCGGCCCGAAAATACGGGTGCCGATCGGCTCGAGCTTGGCGTTGAGCAGCACGGCGGCATTGCTGTCGAACTTGATCAGCGAGCCGTCGCCACGGCGCACGCCCTTGGCGGTACGCACCACCACGGCGTTATAGACTTCGCCCTTCTTGACGCGCCCGCGCGGGGCCGCATCCTTGATGGACACCTTGATGACGTCGCCGATCGAGGCATACCGGCGCTTGGAACCGCCCAGCACCTTGATGCACATGACGGAACGCGCGCCGGTATTGTCGGCAACGTCCAATCTGGACTGCATTTGAATCATGATTCACCTTTTTCCAACTTTTCCTGACGTTGACGCTTCGCGTCGCGGCCAGTCAGTTTTGGAACCCGTACGGGTTTTAGACTGCGGATGAGGAACCTGTGCTGCTGCTTGTCACTGCGCGCCGCCGGGAAAACAAGCAGCCGAACGCAGGAAAGCCGACAATTATACGATGCTAAACCGGCCGACGCAAGAGCCGGCAGGCGAAAACTTCAGACCAGGCGCGACTTTTCCAGCAATTTGGTCACGGTCCAGGCCTTGGTCTTGGAAATCGGGCTGGTTTCAGCGATTTCGACCAGGTCGCCCAACTTGTATTCGTTGGTTTCGCTGTGGGCGTGGAATTTCTTCGACCGGGTCATGTACTTGCCGATGGTCGGGTGCTTGACCCGGCGCTCGACCAGCACGGTGACGGTCTTGTTCATCTTGTCGCTGACCACGCGGCCGGTCAGGGTGCGCTTGAGCGACGCCTTCTTGGCAGGGGCCGTGGCGGCAACAGCGGAGGTTTCGGTTTGAGCGTTCATACGTTACGTCCTTACGCCTTTTTCAGCTGCGCTTCGCGCTGCAGGGTGCGCACACGGGCGATGTCGCGGCGCGTCTTCTTGATCTGGCTGGTGTTGGTCAGCTGCTGGGTGGCGGCCTGCATGCGCACCGAGAACTGGGCCTTCAGCAGGTCCGTGAGTTCCTTGGTGAGCCCGGCGTCATCCTTGGAGCGCAATTCACTGGCTTTGCTCATGATGTTCTCCGTGATCAGGCGCCGACCTGGCGGCTGACAAAGGTGGTGGAAATCGGCAGCTTGGCGGCGGCCAGGCGAAACGCCTCGCGCGCCAGGGCTTCGTCGACGCCGTCCATCTCATACAGGACCTTGCCCGGCTGAATCTCGGCGACGTAGTACTCCGGGTTGCCTTTACCGTTACCCATGCGCACTTCGGCCGGCTTGGACGAAATGGGCTTGTCCGGGAAAATGCGGATCCAGATGCGCCCGCCGCGCTTGATGTGGCGGGTCATGGCGCGGCGCGCGGCTTCGATCTGGCGCGCGGTGAGGCGGCCACGGCCGACGGCCTTCAGGCCGAAGTCGCCGAACGACACCTTGTTGCCGCGCGTGGCGATGCCCTTGTTGCGGCCTTTTTGCTCTTTCCGGTATTTCCGGCGTGCTGGTTGCAGCATGTTCGATTACTCCTTCTTGCCTTCGTCCGCCGCCTTGCGCACGCGCTTGGCGGGGGCCTTGGCTACGGGCGCCGCGTCAGCCGGCTTGGCAGCGGGCGCGGGTTCGGGCTTCACATCCTCGGCGGCACCGCGCGGGGCGGCGCTGCGGCGGCGCGGCGCCGGCTTGTCGCCTGCAGGCGCACCGCGGGGGGCGTCGGCACCACGCGGCGGGCCGCGGCGCGGACGGCGATCCGGTTCCGGCGTTGCTTCCGGTGCGGCGGCAGTGACGGCGGGCTGTTCGTTCTTGCCCAGGATGTCACCCTTGTAGACCCATACCTTGATGCCGATGACGCCGTAGGTGGTGCGGGCTTCACCGAAACCGTAGTCGATGTCGGCGCGCAGGGTGTGCAGCGGCACACGGCCTTCGCGATACCACTCGCAACGGGCGATTTCGATGCCGTTCAAGCGGCCTGAGGACATGATCTTGATGCCTTGCGCGCCCAGGCGCATGGCGTTTTGCATCGCGCGCTTCATCGCGCGGCGGAACATGATGCGCTTTTCGAGCTGCTGGGCGATCGAGTCGGCGATCAGTTGCGCGTCGAGCTCGGGCTTGCGGATTTCTTCGATGTTGACGTGCACCGGCACGCCCATCAGCTTGTGCAGATCGGCCTTGAGCGTTTCGATGTCTTCGCCCTTCTTGCCGATCACCACGCCCGGACGGGCCGAGAACACGGTGATGCGCGCGGTCTTGGAGGGGCGCTCGATCAGGACGCGGCCGACGGAGGCGTGCGCCAGCTTTTTGCGCAGGTATTCACGGACCTTCAGGTCCTCGCCCAGCATGGTCGCGAAGTCGCGGTTGTTGGCGTACCAGCGCGAAGACCAGTTCTTCGTAACGCTGAGCCGAAACCCGGTCGGATGTATTTTCTGTCCCATCGCGGATCCTTAGTTCTTGCCGTCGCCGACGGTCAGGTAGACGTGGCAGGTTTGTTTGCTGATGCGGTTGCCGCGCCCTTTGGCGCGCGCGGTGAAGCGCTTCAAGACCATGCCCTTTTCGACATAGATGGTCTTGACCTTCAGCTCGTCGATGTCGGCGCCGTCGTTGTGCTCGGCGTTGGCGATCGCGGACTCGAGCACCTTCTTGATGATGGTCGCGCCCTTTTTCGGCGAGAAGGCGAGAACGTTCAGCGCCTTGTCCACGGCCATGCCGCGGATCTGGTCGGCGACCAGCCGGCCCTTCTGGGCCGACAGGCGTACACCGCGCAGGGAAGCTTTGGTTTCCATGATGGTCTGCCTTATTTCTTGCCGGCCACATTGGCCTTTTTATCGGCCGGGTGACCCTTGAAGGTGCGGGTGAGCGCAAATTCGCCGAGCTTGTGGCCGACCATGTTCTCGGAGATGTACACCGGAATATGCTGCTTGCCGTTGTGTACCGCCACGGTCAGGCCGATGAAGTCGGGCAGGATCGTGGACCGGCGCGACCAGGTCTTGATCGGCTTCTTGTCCTTGTTGCGCTGCGCGGTCTCGATCTTCCGAACGAGGTGGGCGTCGACGAACGGCCCTTTTTTTACGGAACGTGCCATGTCTTAAGCCCTCTTACTTCTTGTGACGGCGCTGCACGATCATACCGGTCGTGCGCTTGTTCTTGCGGGTACGGTAGCCCTTGGTCTTCTGGCCCCAAGGCGTTACCGGGTCGCGGCCTGCGGCGGTCTTGCCTTCGCCGCCGCCGTGCGGGTGATCCACCGGGTTCATCACCACACCGCGGACGGTGGGGCGGATGCCGCGCCAGCGATTCGCACCGGCCTTGCCGATCTGGCGCAAGGAGTGCTCTTCGTTGCCGACTTCACCGATGGTCGCGCGGCACTCGATGTGCACGCGGCGGATTTCACCGGAACGCAGGCGCAGCTGGGCGTAGGTGCCTTCACGCGCCAGCAGTTGCACTGCGGTGCCGGCCGAACGGGCGATCTGCGCGCCCTTGCCGGGCAGCATTTCGATGCAGTGGATCGTGGTGCCGACCGGGATGTTGCGGATCGGCAGGCAGTTGCCTGCCTTGATCGGCGCTTCCGCGCCGGAGACCAGGGGCGTGCCGACTTCAACGCCCTTGGGGGCGATGATGTAGCGGCGCTCGCCGTCTGCGTACAGCAGCAGGGCCAGGTGGGCGGTGCGGTTCGGGTCGTATTCCAGGCGTTCGACCTTGGCGGGGATACCGTCCTTGTCGCGCTTGAAATCCACCAGACGGTAATGCTGTTTATGGCCGCCACCAATGTGACGCGTGGTGATGTGGCCGTTGTTGTTGCGGCCGGCGGTACGCGTCTTCTTTTCGATCAGCGCATCCACCGGGCGGCCCTTGTGCAGGCCGGGGGTGAACACGCGCACCACGCCACGGCGACCGGGCGAGGAGGGCTTGAGTTTGATCAGCATGTTACGCGGCCTCCGCGAGATTCAGGTCGCTGCCTTCTTTGAGGCAGACATAGGCTTTTTTCCAGTTGCGACGGCGGCCGATGGAACGGCCGAAGCGCTTCTCTTTGCCCTTGATGTTGAGGATCTGCACGCTGGCGACTTCGACCTTCTGGTCCTTGAACATCGCTTCGACGGCAGCCTTGACGTCGACCTTGGTCGCGTCTTCGGCGACACGGAAGGCGATCTGCCGCTCGGTGTCGGCGATCATCGTGG
>DATAZV010000014.1:0-1760 GCA_036271855.1 Burkholderiales bacterium | reverse complement strand
CTGCTGGCTGGACACCGAGCCCTTCGCGCCGCAGCGAAAATACCTGCTCAAGCACACCACGCGCACGGTGCCGGCGAAAGTTGCCGAGATCGAGTCGCGCCTGGACATCCATACGCTCGCGCAAGTGGCCGGCGGCGGCGTGCTCAACATGAACGACATCGCGCGGGTTTCGCTCAATCTGGCGCAGCCGATCGTCTGCGACAGTTTTGATGCCAGCGCGGCCACCGGTGCGTTCATCCTGATCGACACCGCCAGCAACCAGACGGCGGCGGCGGGAATGATCCGCGCCATCGAGGCCTGAGATGCATACCTTCATCGAGTCCAGACCGGTCTTTGCGGGCGCTGCGCATACGCGGCGATGTTGATCGCCAGCGTCTGACGCCCGACCCGAATTGACTTTGCCGCTGCCCCGCGCAGCTGGCCCCTGTTCATCGGCCAACGCACGTGCGCCATCGCGCCCGCCGGCTCCCTTATTTCCGAAAGCATTGCCATGATCAAAAAATATCTCAAACCCATCGCCGGTCTCGCCGCCGCCGCGACGCTGGCCATCGCCGGCGCGGCGCATGCCGACACCGCGCTGCTCAACGTTTCCTACGATCCCACCCGCGAGCTATACCAGGGCATCAACGCCGCCTTCGCCAAGCAATGGCAGGCGACCGCGCACGAGAAGGTCAGCATCAAGCAATCGCACGGCGGCTCCGGCAAGCAGGCGCGCTCGGTGATCGACGGGCTGGACGCCGATGTGGTCACGCTCGCCCTGGCCTACGACATCGACGAGATCGGCAGCGTCGGCAAGCTGCTCAATCCCGACTGGCAAAAGCGCCTGCCGAACAATTCGACGCCGTATACCTCCACCATCGTCTTCCTGGTGCGCAAGGGCAACCCCAAGGCTATCCACGACTGGGGCGACCTGATCAAGCCCGGCGTCGGCGTGATCACCCCCAACCCCAAGACCTCGGGCGGCGCGCGCTGGAACTACCTGGCGGCCTGGGCCTACGGCTACAAGCAGGGCGGCGAGCCGAAGGCGCGCGAATACATCACGGCGCTGTTCAAGAACGTGCCGGTGCTCGACTCCGGCGCGCGTGGCGCCACCACCACCTTCGTCGAACGCGGCCAGGGCGACGTGCTGCTGGCCTGGGAAAACGAAGCCCTGCTGGCGATCAGGGAACTGGGTCCGGACAAGTTCGAAGTCGTCACCCCTTCGTTCTCCATCCTCGCCGAGCCGCCGGTGGCGGTGGTTGACAAGGTGGTGGACAAGCGCGGCACCCGCAAGGTGGCCGAGGCCTACCTGAAATTCCTCTACACCGAGGAAGGCCAGGAGATCGGCGCGAAAAACCACTATCGCCCACGCTCGCCGAAAGTCGCCGCCAAATACGCCGCCGATTTTCCCAAGATCAACCTGGTGACCATCGACGACAAGATCTTCGGCGGCTGGCAAAAAGCGCAGGCCACCCACTTCAACGACGGCGGCGTGTTCGACAAGATTTACCTCGCCGGAAAATAAATGGCCTTCGCGCAACGCCCGCCGCAATTGCGGAACAAGGTGCTGCCGGGCTTTGGCCCAGCACTCGGCTTCACCCTGATGTACCTGGGGCTGATCGTCCTGATCCCTTTGGCGGCGGCGTTCGTCAAGACTTTTTCGCTGACCTGGGAGTCGTTCTGGCTCACCGTCACGCACCCGCGTGTGCTGGCGGCGTTTCGCTTGTCCTTCGGCGTCTCGCTGCTGGCGGCGGCGATCAACGCCGTCTTCGGCCTGCTGG
>DATAZV010000013.1:0-32902 GCA_036271855.1 Burkholderiales bacterium | reverse complement strand
CGAGGGGGTCGGCAGCCTGGAAGTGGGCGCCGCCGCCGACGTTGCCGTGTATTCGCTGGACGACCCGCGCTACTTCGGCCTGCACGACCCGCTGATCGCCCCGGTGGCCGGCGGCGGCCGGCCCAATCTCAAGTGGCTGCTGATCGACGGCGAGGTGCGGGTGGAAAACGGCGCGATTCCCGGCTTCGACATGGCTGAGCTGGCGGCGCAGGCGCGTGCCACGGTGCGCAAGCTCGGCGGCTGAGAACGGCTATAGCCCCAGCCCGTCGTGCCAGTTCAGGTACTGCCCGAAGCTGCCCAGGCTTTTGAAGGCATGGCGTGAAATCCACGGGTGCTGCCGGGCCACCGCCTGGAAAAAGCGCTCGTTGAAAGCGGCGTCCCATTTCTCGCCGGCGGCGGCACCGGCGTAGATGAACTCTTCCGCTGCGCGCACCGCCGCCTTGAGTTCCAGCTCGAATTGCGCGGCATGTGCGGTGAGGCCGCCGGCTTCCAGGTGGCTGCGCAGGCGCTCGGCCGAGGGAAAAGTGGCGACGTAGGCTGACAGCGCGGCGTTCAGGGATTCGGCGTTGAGGGGCGCGTCGGAGGCCAGCGGCATGCGCGTATTCTGCATCAAGCGGCGCCGCCCCATGCAGGCGCCATCTTTGGTAGTCTTGCGGCACAACAAAACCAGAGAACCCCATGGACGCTCGCCAATTGCTGCAAGCCGCCGAACTCGCCGGCGAACTGGCGGAAAATTACTACGCCCTGCCCGAGGGCGGCGACAACACGGCGCAGGCCGCCGTCGCCCTGTCGGTGGCGCGGCTGTACATGCTGCGCTATGCGCGGCATCTCGAAAGCGGCCACGATGCCTACGAGGCGCTGAAAAGGAGCGTGGCCGACGGCATGCCGCTGGCCGAGCGCGAGATGAATCTGCTGCACCTGATCGTGCCGCCGGGCGACGGGAAAGACTAGCGGCGCGCCAAAGTGGTCCAGAATAGCGCTCTCGCAGCCGCCAGCCGGCCGCGGCGCCGAAGGAGATGCAAATGAGCCAACCTGAACTAAACCCACAAAACCCACAAAACATCGCCGACATCCGCCACCGCGTCGACGCCGTCGAAGCCGTGGCGATGGACCAGGGCCTGGTCAAGCCCGGCCACCTGCAGCAATTCACCCACAAGGTGGAGCACGAGTGGACCCCGGCGGTGGGCGCGGCCATCGTCGCCCACGCCTGGACCAACGCTGCCTTCAGGGCGCGCCTGATGAAAAACGGCATCGCCGCCGCCGCCGAACTCGGCGCGACCATGCCGGCGCACCACCGCCACCTGGTGGTGCTGGAAAATACCGAGAGCGTGCACAACCTGATCTGCTGCACCCTTTGTTCGTGCACCGCCTACACCGTCATCGGCATGCCGCCGGACTGGTACAAGAATCTCGAATACCGCTCGCGCGTGGTGCGTGAGTCGCGCACCGTGCTGGGCGAGATGGGCCTGGCGCTGCCCGAGGGCATCGAAATGCGCGTCTGGGACACCACCGCCGACACCCGCTACATGGTGCTGCCCTATCGCCCGCCGCACACCGCCGGCTGGAGCGAAAAGCAGCTCGCGGCGATTGTCACCAAGGAGGCGATGATCGGCACCGCGCGCCTGGAGCCTCCCTTCGCCGCGGCGGGAGTGTAGCCATGGACGGCATCCACGACCTCGGCGGCAAGCAGGGCTTCGGCCGTGTGGAGTACCTGCCCGGCACGCAGATCTACCACCACCCCTGGGAGCTGAAGGCCAATGCGCTGTCCGCCGCGCTGGTGGCGGCGGGCCTGTTCAACATGGACGAATACCGCCACGCCATCGAGCGCATGGAGCCGCGCCACTACCTCAACGCCAGCTATTACGAACGCGTGCTCACCGCCTGCGCCGTCCTCTGCGTCGAAAAGGGCGTCACCACCGCCGAAGAACTGGCGCGCCGTGCCGGCGGCGCCTTTCCCCTGGCGCGCCCTTCCGCTCCCGGCCGCCACATGCGCAAGGACGCGGCCGCCTTCGCGGTGGGTGAGCGGGTGCGGGTGCGCAACGAATACGTGCCGGGCCATGTGCGCATGCCCGGCTACATCCGCGGCAAGGTCGGCGTGGTGATCGCCGAGTCACCGGCGTTTCCGTTTCCGGATGCTGCCGCCCACCAGCTCGGCCACGACATGGAACCGACCTACGACGTGCGTTTTTCCACCGAAGAACTGTGGCCCGACAGCGCCGAGCGCGCCAGCGTCACCGTGGCGGTATTCCGCAGTTATCTCGAAAAGGCGTAAAGCCCGGCACGCCGGCCTCAGGCCGCTGCGCCCTAGCGCGCCAGGTGCGCGTTGATCAGCCCGAACAGCGCGTTCGGCTCGAACGGCTTGGTCAGGTGGGCGTTGAAGCCGGCGGCGATTGCCTTCGCCTTGTCTTCGTCCTGGCCCCAGCCGGTGGTGGCGATCAGGAAGGCGTTTTTGCCCCAGGCTTCCTGGCGGATCAGGCGCGCCAGTTCGTAGCCGTTCTTGCCCGGCATGCCGATGTCGAGCAGCATCAGTTGCGGCCGGCTGGCGCGCGCCATTTCGAAGGCGGAGGCGCCGTCGGTGGCGACGGCCACTTCATGCCCCTGCATGCGCAGCAGGGTGGCGATGCTTTCGCCGGCGTCGGCGTTGTCGTCGGCCAGCAGGATGCGCGCGGTGCGCTGGCCCGCCGCCCCGGCCGGGGCCTGTGCCGCGCCCATCTCCGCGGCCACCGGCCCGGCGGAGGCCGGCAGGCGGACCACGAAGGTGCTGCCGCGGCCCAACCCCGGGCTGCTGGCGCGCACGCTGCCGCCGTGCAGCTCGACCAGGCCCTTGACCAGCGCCAGGCCGATCCCCAGGCCGCCCTCGGCGCGGTCGATCACCGCTTCTTCCTGGGCGAACATGCTGAACACCGACTTCAGCGCGCCGGCGCTCATGCCGATGCCGGTGTCGCGCACCACCAGTTCGCAAAAGCCGTCCGGCATGCAACTGGCGGCGACGTGGATGGTGGCCTCGGGGTTGGAGTATTTGCAGGCGTTGTTCACCAGGTTGGCCACCACCTGCGCCATGCGCACCGGGTCGGCCTCCAGCCACACCGGCGCATCACCCAGCGCCAGCACCAGCTTGTGGCGCTTGGCGTCGATGGCGCTGCGCACCTCCTCGATGCCGGTTTCCACCGCCTCGCGCAAATCGATGTAGTCCTTTTTCAGGACCATGCGCCGGCGCGTGATGCGCGCCACGTCCAGCAGGTCGTCCAGCAGGTGCGCCATGTGGCCGACCTGGCGGCCGATGATGGCCACGCTCCTGGCATGCAATTCCGGCGTCAGGTGCTCGGAAGAGAGCACGTGCGCCGCCGTGCGGATCGGCGCCAGCGGGTTGCGCAGCTCGTGCGATAGGGTGGCCAGGAACTCGTCCTTCTGCCGGTCGGCCTCGCGCAGCGCCTCGTCGGCGCGGCGCCGCGCCGTGACGTCGCTGACGATGCCGACCATGCGCGCCGGCCGCCCGGCCTTGAAGTAGGCGTTGCCGTGCATCTCGATCCAGTGGATGCTGTGGTCCGGCCACACCACCCGGCACTCGAAATGGCAGTCGGCCCGGCGGCCGATGGCCGCGCGCAGCGCCTCGTCCACCTGCAGGCGGTCTTCGGGGTGGATGCGCGCAAGCAATTGCTGCAGGTTCCAGCCCGGCGGGGGCTCGGCCAGGCCGAAGCAGGCGTCGTGGTGCGCCGAGCCGTCGGCCGCGCCGCTCTCGATGTTGATGCTCCACAGGCCGACGCGCGCCGCGTCCAGCGAAAACTTCAGCAGCGCCTCGCTCTCGGCGAGCGCGGCTTCGGCGTCGGCGCGCGCCGAAATGTCGCGCAGCACCGAGAGGTAGCCGGTATGCGTGCCGGCGGCGTCGCTCATGCGGCTGAAGGTGCACTCCACCAGCAGGCGCCGGCCGGCGCCGGTGACATGCGCCACCTTGCCGCGCCAGGCGCCGCCGGCTTCCTGCGCCGCCGTACACGCCTCGCTGTCGCCCTCCGCCAGCCAGGACTGGTGGTACAGCCGCTCCCAGGAATAGCCGAGGACGGCGGAAGCTTCGTGGCCGTACTGGCGCTCGGCGGCGGGGTTCATGTAGATCACGCAGCCGGAAAGGTCGGTGGCCACCACCGCGTCTTCCATCTGCGTCAGCACCTCGCCGCGCATGCGGGTGGCGGCGTCGTCCGCGCCCACCAGGGCGTACACCTTCTCGCCGACGACGATGGCGTCGACCTGGTCGTTGCGCAGGGCGGCCAGGGTTTCCTCGGCCTCGGCCAGGCGCTCGCGCAGCTCGGCCAGTTCCACCTCCAGCGCGGCGGCGCCGTCCGGCGCGCGGGCGCCGTCGCCGCGGTGCCGGCCCTGCGGCGAACTCATGCGGCGCTCGCTTCGCGCGGGCGCGGCAACCCGAGCTTTTCGATCACCAGATCGCGTAGCGACAGGTCGCCCACCAGGCGGCGCAGCGGCGATGGCGACTCGCGCACCAGCGTGGGCGTGGCGACGATCTGCGCGCGCGCGGCAGCGGCGGCGTCGCGCGCGATGTCGACCACCGTCAGCCGGTAGCGGCCGCGCACCAGCGACTCGCACAGCGCGCGGATGTTGACCATCGCCCGGGCGGACTTCGGCGAAGCGGAGCCGAATACGTACAGGGTCAGCACATATTCCGGCTCGGCGGGCGCGCTGGTCCGGGCTCGGGTGTCCATGGTTCTGGCGTCCGCCGCGCTTAAGCGGCCAGCGGCTGGATGTCCAGGCCGACCAGCACGCGTTCTTCGTTGGAAAGGTCGCCGATGATCTTCTTGATCGGCTCGGGCAGCTTGCGCACCAGGGTGGGCACCGCCAGGATCTGGTCGCCGGCGGCCAGCTTCGGGTTGACCAGCAGGTCGATCACCTCGATGGCGTAGCGCCCGGCCAGGTGGGTCTCGCAGATATTGCGCAGGTTGGCCAGGGCCGCCGCCGAGCGCGGCGTCTGCCCGGCGACATACAGGCGCAGGTTCCATTCGGCGGCCGGCATGGCGGCGGGCATAGCCGGGGCGGCCGCCGCGGCGGCATCGGGGCGGCGTGCGCTCATGCCTTTCCCCTTCGGGCGGCGGCCGGCCTGCGCGCGGCCCGCGGCGGCGCGCCGGCGCCGGCCGCGGAAGCCAGCCGGCCTTGCTCCTGCGAGCGCGCGCTGCCGGTCAAGGTCAGGCTGCCGGTGCGAAAGACGTCGATCAATTCGATTCCCCGGCCCGTGATGACGAACTCGCGCACCTGGTTGGAGTGGCTCATGCCGCGCGACTTCAGCACCTGCAGGGCGCGGGTGCGCTCCGCGTTGCCCTGCAGGTTCGACACCAGCAGCCAGGTGTCCATCAGCGAGGAGACGCCGGTGTTGCCGGCGGCCAGCGCCACGGTGCCGTCCTCGGTCAGGTTGGTGAACAGCGCGGTGATGCGCTGCTGCTTGAGAAAGTCGATCAGGCGCATCAGGGTGGGTTTGAAGCCGATGGCATCGTGGTCGAAGGAGAGGTTGCTGATCGGGTCCACCAGCACCACGGCGGGCTTGAGTTCCAGCACCAGGTCATGCATTTGCATCAGGTGCTGCTCCAGTCCGTACAGGGTGGGGCGGGATGCATGTATATGTAGCAATCCGCGATCCAGCCACTGCTGCAGGTCGACGCCGATGGAACGCATGTTGCGCACCAGCTGGCTGACCGACTCCTCGTAGGCGAAAAACAGCACCCGCTCGCCGCGCGCGCAGGCGGCGTTGGCGAACAGCGCCGCAAAACTGCTCTTGCCGGTGCCCGGCGGACCCGAAACCAGCACGCTGCTGCCGCGGTAATAGCCCTTGGCGCCGAGCATGCCGTCCAGCCCGGGCAGGCCGCTGCTGACGCGCTGCATCGACACCTGGTGGTTCAGGGTCAGGGAGGTGATCGGTAAAACTGACAGGCCGCGGCTACCGATCATGAACGGGTATTCGTTGGTGCCGTGGGTGGTGCCGCGGTATTTCACCACCCGCAGGCGCCGGGTGGAAATCTCGTCGATCACCCGGTGGTCGAGCAAAATCACGCAATCGGCCACGTACTCTTCCAGGCCATAGCGCGTCAGCGACCGCTCGCCGCGCTCGCCGGTGATGACGGCGGTCATGCCGCGGTCCTTCAGCCAGCGGAACAGGCGGCGCAGCTCGGCGCGCAGCACCGTCTCGTCCTTGAAGGCGGAAAACAGCGCCTCCAGGGTGTCGATCACCACCCGCTTGGCGCCGACCGAGTCGATCGCGTGGGTCAGGCGGATGAACAGGCCTTCGAGGTCGTATTCGCCGGTCTCCTCGATTTCGCTGCGCTCAAGGTAGACGTAATCGACCGCCAGTTTTTTTTGCTTCACCAGGCGGTCGACGTCGAAGCCGAGCGAGCGGGTGTTCTCCGAGATGTCGCGGTCGTTTTCTTCGAACATCATCATCACCCCGTTCTCCTTGAACTGGGTGGCGCCGCGTACCAGGAACTCCATTCCCAGCATGGTCTTGCCGGAGCCGGCGGAGCCGCACACCAGGGTCGGCCGGCCGGTCGGCAGGCCGCCGTCGGTGATCTCGTCCAGGCCGGCGATGCCGGTGGGCGATTTCGCCAGTTTCGGGCCGGGTGGGGATTGCGTGTTTCGCGGGTTTCGCTTGGTACGCTGCTTGGTGGCCAATCTCGTTTCCTTCGCGCGAGAGTTGAAAATGGCGGGAGCAGCTTTCCATGGCGCCGGGCTGGCCAGCCACGCGGACTACGACCCGGGCGATATTCTACTTCGCAACCTGCCGGGCGGGGCCGGTTCGCCGGGCCTGCCTGGCGTCCCGGGCGCCCGGCCCGGGGTGCGCGCCTTTTACTTTTTCGCGCAGCCCAGCGCCGCCGCCGCCAGCAGCAGCGCCGGCACGCCGTAGACCCACACCGGCGCGGCCACCGGCAGCAAGAGGCCGGCGGCCATCGGCCCGATGCCGGCGCCGATGTCGCGCCACACCGCGCGCGAAGCCAGCGCCTGCACCCGCTCCGGCCCCGGCGTGCGCTGCGCGACGATCGGCGCCAGCAGCGGCAGTTGCAGCGCGCGCAGCACCACGATCAGCGTGGCGCAGCTCCATAGCCAGCCCAGGCCGAAACCCACCAGCGCCGCCGCCGTCATCAGCGACAGCACCACCAGCAGCGGCACCGCGCCGAAGCGCTCCGCCATGTGCCCGCCCAGGGGCGAGAGCACGATCTCGGCGGCGTAGCGCAGCGCCAGCAACAGGGCCGCGGCCATCACCGCGCCGCCCGGCAGCAGGTGTTGCCCGAGGTAGGAAAGGCCGATGATGAACAGGCCATCGAGCGTAAAGCCTTCGAGAAAAGACCACACGTCCAGGCTGTTCGGCAGGCGCAGGCGCTTCGGGCGCGTGGCCACCAGATGCGGCTGCGAGGGCAGGCGCCGCGTCACCAGCAGGCCCAGCACCGAGACGATCGCCAGCACGAAAAAGATCGCGCGCGGGCTGATGCTTTGCGCCAGCGCCGCGCCCAGGGGCAGCGCGATCATCGGCCCCATCGCCATGATGGCGCGCGAGCGCCCCATGCGCCGCGCCGCGCCCGCAGGCTCGGCCGTCGCCAGCGATTGGGTGGCGAGGTTGAGCGCGGCGAAGCACAGGCCCCACACCAGGCGCAGCGGCAGCAGCAGCCAGAAGCCCGAGAGGGTGGCGTTGCCCAGGGCGCACAGGCCGGCGAAAATCACCGCCAGGGTGCAGGTGGGCCGGTCGCCGCGCCGCGCGTAAAAGCGCGTCACCCAGCCGTAGCCGGCGATGCGCACCAGGCGGTTGGCCGCCAGCAGCATGCCCGCCTGCGCCAGGGTGACGCCGAATTGCGCGGCGTAGATCGGCAGCAGCAGGTAGAGCACGGTGTCGGCCGGCAGGGACACCGCCATCACGGTGGCGGCTTGGCGGGAGTGCAGGTCGGCTTGGTGGGCGCTATCGGCGCCGGAGGGTGTGGAGGAGGGCGGGTCGGTCGGCAGCATGGGCGAATTGTCGCATCCGGCGCCGGGCGTTTACGTGATGCAAGCTATGCGCGGCGCCGCCGTAGGAAAAACACCGACAGATTTTTTAGCGTTTGCGTTGAACAATCCGCACACGCTCCGCGCCAGGCGCGGATTCCAGGTCAACGGTGTCAACAGAGGTGCAAATCATGGCAACCAGGTATGGCAACAAGGCTTCGGCCAAAGTCGAGCGGGCGATGAAGGAGAAAAACGCCGGCACGCTGAAAAGCGGCCGCTCCGGTGCGAAGGTGACCAGCCGCAAGCAGGCGATTGCCATCGGCCTTTCCGAAGCGCGCAAGGAAGGCGCCAAGGTGCCGCCGCCGCCGGGCAAGAAGGCGGCCAGGAAGGTGGCGAAAAAGTCAGCGACCAAAAAGACCACGGCCAAAAAGGTGGCCGGCAAGAAGACCGCGAGCAAGAAAACCGCGACGAAAAAGACTGCCGCGCGCAAAAAAGCGCCGGCGAAAAAATCCCGCTAGCCACCCTCGCGCGGCAGGCACGCGCCATCTGGCGCGGCCTGGCGCGCGGGAGGATGCACCGCGGCGCTAGTCCAGCGCCGTCATCACCGCATAGATGCCGCGGCCGATCAGCTCCAGGGTCTCGACCTGCTTGACCCTGTGCTCCACCAGACTCGAGGGCGGCACGTGCACCTGCTGCGACAGTACCGCCTCCAGCAGGTCGATTTCGTCCAGCGCCTTTGCCTTTTTGACTTCGCCGTACGAAGCCAGCGCCGCCTGCACCGCTTTCGGGTCGAGAATCGAAACCGGCGTGTGGCAGGCGGGGCAGGCGATGTCGCGCTGCAGGTCCACCGGCGCGCCGCAGGCACTGCAACGCACCACGCTTACGCGCGTGCGCAGCAGGTTGATTTGCGCGTCCGTCAGCCGGCGCACATAACCCTTTTCCACCAGAAACTGGCTGAACAGCATGAAGCGGCCTTCGCCGGCGGCGCAGGCGTAGAAGCTGAAGCGCCCGTTCCTGCCCATGTCCTGCCGCGCCTGCAGGCGGTGATCGCAGCGCGGGCACGTCGGCGTGCCCTGCACCGGCCGCGGCTTGGCGCGGTGCTCATGAATGTCGCGGAACAATTGCATCACCCCGAAGCCCGCAAGCTCCATTTCCTGGCCGACATCGAACCACAGCGCCTGGCAGCCCCAGCACAGGTTGAGCTCCTCCGCGCCCGCGCCGAGCGGGGCGCGCGCATAGGGGCGCTGCTCCATCGCCTGACGGCAGGCCGGGCAGTTGGGCGCGCCCATCGCCGCCCTACACCCCTCGCGGATGCGCGCGCACGAACTTGCGCACCACCTTGCCCGTCACCCACGGCAGGGTCATCTCGTTGAACACCTTGTAATGCGGTGTAGCGACGTGCGCGGCAATCGCCGCCTCGTCGTCGTAGATCTCGTAAAGAAAAAACACCGTCGCGTCCTGCGGGTCGCGGCAGACGTCGAACTGATGGCAACCCGGCTCGTCATCCACCGAGCTTTGCGCATTTTTGAAAATCGCCGCCGCGAAGTCTTCGGCGTGGGCGGGCGCGGTTTTGAAATCGACGAGCAGGACGTGGGCCATGATATGTGGGGTCAGTGTCAAATTGGTTGAAGATTGGGTCAGTGTAAATCACCTGCCCCACTGCCCTTCCCGGGCGTTCCGATGCCCAGCACCCGTTCCATATATGCCCGCTTGTCCTCGCAGCGCTTTTCTTCCCAGCATGCGTGATAAACCATCACCGGCTGGTCATCGTGATAAATGGTGATGGCGTAGGGGCGGTGCTGCATTTGCGTGTGCACGTAGGTGACAAAGCTTTCGGCGAAATCGTCCCATGGGTTGCTGGCGCCGTAGAGGGTGGCGTAGTTGGTTTGCTGCAGGTTGCGATAGATCGGCGCCATGGTGTTGCCATTGAGTGCGGCGGAGTGGTAATAGACGAGTTTGCGGCGCAGGGGAAAATCTTCCTCGGCAAAGCTTTCGTATTCGGCGTCCTTGCTGTCGCGCCACGACAGGCCCATAAATGGATAGCGCGCCACCGCCGGCAAAGGGTCCTCGAAGCGCTTGGGGAACGGCGGATTGATGTCGGTGCCGATGGCCAGCAAGTGGCCGATTTCGTGCAGCAGCAAAAATTCGAGGGCGCGGGCACGGCTGTTTTCAGCCGGCTCTTCGATCAGCGTGCGCAGCGACCAGCGCGAGCCGGGCTGGAAGGGCTCGTTCTCCTTCCAGGTCAGCCACTCGTTGGCGTTGTGCGTCTCGAAGTTGGCCAGGTTGATCATGATGAAACCCTTGGCCGGCTTGCCCTGCGCGTCCATGATCTCGTAAGTGATGGCCGAAAAATCGCCGCCGCGTATCAGCGCGATGCCGCCGAGCTTGTCGGCAATCGCACGCTTGACCTCCGGCGGCAGCGCGGCCACGGCGGCGTCGAGGTCGTGCCACATCTGCGCGTCAGGCGCATAGGAGCTCGGGCGCGAAGGCCAGCCGGCGCGTGCGCTGCGCAAGCGGACGAAGTCGATCAGCAAAGGGTCGGCCGCCGCCATGCGCCGCTCCAGCGGCAGCGCGAATGCAGCACGCCAATAGTCCATCTGCCGCACTTTCTCGACGCGTCGTTCTTCACGTTGTTCAAGCAGTCCGCGGATGGAATACCAGCCGATAGAGCCCATGACAATGGCCGTAAACACCGCCATGCAGATGAAATACCGGCTGACGCGAATGCGCGGCCGTTGCGCCAGAAGCTTCGGCGCCAGCGCGCGCTGGGCGGGGCCGATGTCGGCCGGGGCAAACCAATCGTGGCTCATGCGCGCAGGCTGTTCGTATTCTGTGGCTTCAGGCGGACGGCCAGATTGCCATAGAAAATCCACGATTGGCACGCTGCAGAAGCGCAGTAACTGACTTTTTATTCGTGTTTGTGCGTTAGTTCACACGCAAATGCAGGGCTTGCACAAGAACGCGAGATGTCCCGCGCCGATACCTTGGCAGTAGCGCCAGTCGCCCCAATCACGCGAAAGCGAGGACAATTGCGGCTGCACGATGGGCAAGCCCGCTGCCCGCCACTCACCAACAAGTTCATGAATTCGCCAGCCCCCTCCCTGCCCCTGCCGTTCTCCCCTTACCAAAAGTCCGTCGTCGCGATGCTGGCCTTCCTGCAGTTCGCGGTAATCCTTGATTTCATGCTGATGTCGCCCCTGGGCGCGGTGATCATGCCGGCGCTGGCCATCGGGCCGAAGGAGTTCGGGCTGGTGGTGTCGGCCTACGCGTTTGCCGCCGGCATTTCGGGCTTCCTGACGGCGGGCTTTGCGGACCGCTACGACCGCAAGCGCCTGCTGCTGTTTTTCTACGCCGGCTTTATTCTCGGCACGCTGTGGTGCGGCCTGGCGCAGAGTTACGAGAGTCTGTTGCTGGCGCGCGTCGTCACCGGCCTGTTCGGCGGGGTGATCGGCTCGGTGGTGCTGGCGATCGCCACCGACCTGTTCGCGCCGCAGATGCGTGGCCGCGTGATGGGCCTGATCCAGACCGCGTTCGCCGCCAGCCAGGTGCTGGGCATTCCGATCGGCCTGTACCTGTCGAACCACTGGAGCTGGCATGTGCCCTTCCTGGCGATGGCGGCGATGGGCGCCGTCGGTGGCCTGGCAGTGGCCTGGCAGATGCAGCCGGTGGCCGATCACCTGAAAGTGCCGCAGGAACATACCGCCTTCGCCCACCTGTTCCACACCGTCACCGAGCCGCGCTACCTGCTGGCCTTCGCCGTGGTCGCGCTGCTCACCACCGGCGGCTACATGTTGATGCCGTTTTCCAGCGCGTTCTCGGTGAACAACCTGGGTATCGGCCTGCATGATCTGCCGACGGTCTACCTGGTCACCGGCCTGTGCACCATCTTCACCGGCCCGCTGATCGGCCGCGCCACCGACAAATTCGGCCGGCTGCGCGTGTTCATCGTCGGCACCACGCTATCGATCATCATGGTGCTGGTCTACACCCATCTCGGGCCGGTCTCGCTGCCGCTGCTGATCGCGGTCAACGTGGTGCTGTTCGTCGGCATCTTCTCGCGCATGATCCCGTTCCAGGCGCTGGCCTCCTCGGTGCCCACGCTCACCCAGCGCGGCTCGTTCAACGCCGTCAGCGCCTCGATCCAGCAGGTGTCCGGCGGCGTCGCCTCGGTGATCGCCGGCCACATCGTGGCGCAGGGGGCCGATGGCCGCCTGCTGCATTTCGAGGTGATCGGCTACGTGATGGTCGGCACCGCGCTGGGGGCGCTGGCGCTGGTGTGGCGCCTGCACAGGAGCGTGGAGGCAGCCGCGCGCGAATCGCAACCATCATCCGAAAGTGCCGCTCATTGAGCGATCAGCAAAGGCCGGCGCCGTAGGTTAAAGGGGCCGGGGCGGTCCAGGTGCTGATTCAACTGTCCACGAAACCCGGGGCAACTCACTTTTTATTCACCCGGACTTTTCACCTTTTATTTCAGCCGTCCTGAGAACGTTTTTTCAAAATCTTTTATCCGACCAGAAAGCTCATCCAACTCTTCCTTCGGCCGAACCTTTAACGATAGCGCCAGCTCGCGCACCGCCCCTTCATATGGCGCATCTGCCTTATGCTCGTAAACCCCATCGTCTGTGACCTCTTCCATCATGGCCTCAAACAATCGCATTGGCGCGGACGCGGCGTGGCGGCGAATATAAGCTAGCGTCTCCTCGCGAGACAAACTGTACAAAACCATCAACGCCGAGCAGCGATAGAAAATCTCCTCTTCTTCATTTGTGAGAATCGCTCGCGCCAAGTCGCTCGCAATGGCTGGATTCAACTCCTTCAACTCCAGCAATGCGCGTGTCGAATCTCCATGATCTTCCGGATGCAAGATAGAGTGAATGAGTTTTTCGATTCTCGAAGTGTCTTTGTTAATCATTTTGTTTTTCCCGTCATCGGCATTGTGTAAAACGAACTCAAATACGGACGTCCATCTATGTATTTCCACACGCTTCTTACCGCCAATTTTCCATTTGGACCTTCTAGCTCGCTTCTTACCCAGCCGCTGTGCTCGGATTTCACGCTTTTTCCGACCTCAAGAAAATGATTGAGAATTATCAAATTATTTTCCTCACTATTCGGCAATCCGATACTCTCAAAATTCTTGTTGTTATCCATTGAGCGATTTCGGTTTCGTTCAAGACCTTTCAATCGCTCCATCTCTCTTATATTTTCTGGGTTTTTATCAAATTCTCCTGGAGCTTTTAGACGCTGCTCCTTCAATGCTTGAAGTTCTTGCTCAGCGCCCTTCGAAAGTCCTCGGCCACGAATTAAAGGGGCCAGGCTTTGAGGTTTCCCCACGAATTTTCATTGCGGGACAAGGGCTTATATACCTCGGGAAACACTGATTAAGTGGGCTACGCCCCCTTAACAACCCCCGATTTCAGAGAGAGGTTGGTCTCGTCTCTCGCGGTTTTCGGGACTTGTTCAGCATTTCCCTCGGTGTCATTCTGAGCGTAGCGAAGAATCCGCGTTGCCGTGCGCTGCCTAAGTTGAAAAGCAGATTCTTCGCTACGCTCAGAATGACATCGCTCTGTGGGATGCTTCCCCTCTGCAATTCGTGGGGAAACCTCAGGGCCAGGCTCGATTTATTTTTCAGCTTTCATCCCCTGAAAAAATATTCGATCCTGGCCCCTTTTATTCTTTTATTCAATATTTTCTATTGCCGCTTGCGTAGCCGCTGCAACAGCAACCAACCGGATACACAAATCCAAGAACACAGCGATGGATAGACCGCGAAGAAAACGGCGGCCTTCGTAGCGGACCACTCATCCATGCGCAATACATGGAATAGCGCGGTGCCGGATGAGAAAAATAGGTCGTCAAGAGCAATGCCTGCGCAAGTGCCCAGCACATAGACAATCAGAAGATACAACGACCGCAGCCACCCCAGCCGTAGGAAGGGCAATACACATAGAAAGAGCAGCCCTGAGACCAGAAAAATACCGATCGCCAGAAATCCTTCTTCGTGATCCGCGAAGGCCGGAGTCGCGCAAGCCCAAAGCGCTAGGCCGGCATAGCTTGAACGTATGAAGCTCTTATTTTTCTCTTTCATGGACGCTCCTATCAACGAGTTGCGCTTCGCGTACCGCTACTCGGAAGACAAGGTTCATTTTTCAAATACTGTACATAATATCAGTTATGTGAAAACCCGCTTGGCGACTAATGTGCCATGCGATTTCCTAGATCTTGCCAGGCCCCCTGAAAGCGTTTCATATACGCTTCAGGAGGCTCTGGAGGCGAAGGGTTCGAAGGAAACAATCCCTCTTTTACCTTTTCCCACTTGGACCCGATGATATTTATTGCGCTATCCACATAGGCGCCCCACTTTCCCTTTGGATTGTGGTCTCCCCCATACTGATATAGAAACGTGTCGTCCGGTAGTTTCCGATTGATCCAGTATTGAAAGAGATTTTCAGTTGCTGCGCTGAAATTGCTGTTGTCACCTGGGGCAAACGTTTCGTGCACGCCGTGCGCAATGCCCATTGGGATGTCGTGGAGTCGATGACCGTTTGGTGCCCAGAGCTGCCCGCCGTTATGCATAGGTGAGGTATTGTCTTGTGCAGTATGCAATGCCAGACCAAATAACCTCTCGGCGTCTTCGACGTTACCTCGGTCCAATTGCTCCCAGGACAGGCGCAGTGACTCTTGAATAAAGGCCGTTGCTTTCTGCCGTACAAAGGTGCCTTGCGGCCAACCATGAGCTCGATCAACGGCTGCATCGGCCGGGCTGCTCATAACATGCAAGTAGGAATGGTCACGCGTCCCGTTTTCGCCCGCGGTTTGCCGGTCGGCATCGTCGATCCATTTATGTGCCCAGTTGACATTCTTGATCAATGAGTCAGACAGGTCTTGTACTTTTTCTGCATATGTAGAAGAGCCGTTGAGTTTTGGGTCAATTCCAAACTGAGCCAGGGCGTTAGGATTGGTGGAGGAAATATCCAGCACTGATTTGTTCAGGTACTTCGCGCCCTCGCGTTGATGCACTTCCGACCCATATCCAGAAGCCCAAACTTTCTGCGCACTTGCCGGGCGAGGATCATTCTCAGAAAAATCAAGATCGCCTTTCGGCAACCTTTGTGTTTGCTCCATGCGCGCAAGGAAGGGAGTCGGCTCACCGTCCGAACGCCTTGTTGCCGACTTATCAGCTAGGGCGGCAGGAACGAGCTGTTTTTGAGTGTTCGCCGCATCTGCGGCCTTGTCAAGCGCTGAGTTTTCCGGCGTATCTTCGTTGGGCACATAGTATTGTTGCCCTTCCATCACCGTATCAGCCAAATTGGGATTTAAAAACAAGAGCTGATTTTTGATGCGATTAACCCTAGCCTCGTTCGCCCCCGGGCCGGCGAGCTTTTGGGCAACGCCCCAAGCACCGCGCGAGCCTTCTTTCCCAACCACGTCCGTCACGAGTTCAGTATTCTCCTTGCCCTGACTATCTGGCTTTGTACCAGACTGGGGGCTGGCGCCGTTGCCATCTTGCGTGATGCTTATGCCGGATGTTGCGGCCGAAGCCTGTTCTGGCTCATCTCCAACCAGCCCGATCTCCCTAGCCGTCCCACTCCCGTTGACCGCCAGATTGACCCCCGCATTCCACCTCTGTTCATCGAACTTGCCGCTACTGTCTCCGGCCTGCTTACTCAGCCCCGCATAGGCAGCGAGTGCGGCCTGGTAATGCGCCTCTTCAGCCCCAGGCTGCCCGGCGAAGCGTTCGCCTATGAGCTTGCTGTAGAGGTCCCTTGTCTGCCCATCCGGCGGCATCGGCAGGGGCTTGGCATCGGGTTGGTCTGCGGGCGGGTTTCGCGCTGCCTCGCCTACCAGCATGGTCTGCCCGGCAGAGATCTTTCCACTGCCCCCCAGCGGCAGATGCCCCATCTCCTCATCCTCGGACCCCGCATAGTCTTTGGCGAGGGACAGCCCCGCCAGCGCCTGCACCGGCGCGTTGGCCGAGATGCCGCGCGTCGCGGTATCCATCATCTGCGGATCATTCAGACCCTGGGCGAACTGCTGCAATAGCGCCGCCTGCTTGTCGCCGGGCAGAGTCTTCAAGGTCTGGGTGAACTGGGCGTTTTCTTCCCTGGACAGTACCGTCGGCTCGGTGCCATAGTCCGCCCGCAGGGTACCGTTGGCGCGCTGGCGCTTACCCAACTCGGCGGCAAGAGCCGCAGGGTCGCTGAAGTCCTTGATCGGCGTCAGGCCGTAACTCTTGGTCTTCAGGGCGAAGCCCAGCGGATCGGTACGCCGCTCCTGCTCGATGCTGTCGATGGCGCCTGTGAGGGCTTTGTAGTTGCGCTGGCCTTGGAGATCGTCTTCCGCCGGCACCTGCCCGCGCAGGCGGTTCAGTTCGCCTTGCGGCAGCGGCAGCATGCGCTGCTTGGTCTGCCCCAGCATAGCGGCATCCTGCATCTGCCGGTAACGCTGGCTTCCCTCTTCCTCACCGAAGGCATTGACCATGTCGGAGAGCATCGGCGGGTTCTTCGCCGTCCCTGTGTCGAGGTAGCTTTGGGTGGCATCGGCCGTGCGGCTCTTCAGGTCTTCGCGCTGGCTGGCTTGTTGTTGCAGGACGGTGATGCGGGCGACTTCGCGGTAGTGATCGCGCTCGCTGGGAGTCATCAGCTTGACCAGGGGATGGTCGAGGTCGATGTCGCCGGGTTGGGGGTGGATGTCCGGATCATTGGTACCGGGCATGGCGGTGGTGCCACCCAGGGCTTTTAGCAGGCCGGGGGCGTCCTGGGCCAGAGCGCCGGCGACACCGGACTGCACCAGCTTGTCGCGGGCGTATTCGCCCAGCATGGTGTTCTGCTCCGGGTTGAGCCGGGGTTGGGTGGCGCGCAGGGCGGCGTCGGCCAGCGGGAGTAAGGCGGGGGTGCGGGCGACCTGATCGGCCCAGGTGTCGGCGCTTTGCGTGTATTGGCCGGCGCGCCAGTCGAGACGTTGCTTCGCTTCGTACTGCAGAGCGCCCTGGCCGATGAAGTCGCGGTAGGGTTTGGCGGCCAGGGTGAAGGTGGATCTTGCTTCAGGCGGGAGGGAGTCGCTGGCTTGCTGGTGGTACGTATCGAAGGTGTTCAGCGCCAGGCCGGTGAAGCCGGCGGCGCTGGGGCCGCTTTCCTGTTTGGCTTGTTCCAGGCGCGTGCCTACGTCCGCAGGCATTTGTGCGAGGGCGGTGCCGGTTTGGGTTAAAGCGTCGGGGCGGTCCAGCCAGGTGGCTTGGTGTGCGGTGTCGTCGGGGGCGGAGTCGCCAGGAGAGGCCGGGGTATCCGGCGGTGGTGAGTCGTCGGATGAGAGGTCCGGAGGAAGAGCCTGGGAGGCGGCGAGTTGCGAGTCGAGGATGGGAATGCGGGTTGTCATGGCCAACGCCGGTGGTTGCGATGGTTACTTAAGATACGCACATCCATCAACTAAGTGTGGACGATTTTCAGAGAGGAAAAGTCAACTAAATTTAGTGATCGGGCATGGGTCCTTGAGGCAATGCGCGAATCGCGCCCATCAGCGTAAACCGGGCCGCATTTATCCGTGCCTGCGCTAAGATGCCCACCCGCACAAACATTGTTTGAGAGACAAAATGTCCACTTCCACCCAAGCCGCGCGCGATGAGCTTGCGCCCACCGGCACCCTGCGCGTCGGCCTGAACCTGGCCAATTTCCTGCTCACCCGGCAAGAGGCGGATGGCACGATCAACGGCCTGGCGCCGGACCTGGCGAAGGAAATTGCCAAGCGCCTGGGCGTGCCGGTGGCGCTGTTCGGCTACCCGCGTCCCGGCAAGGTGGCCGACGATGCGCCCAACAACAAGTGGGACATCGCCTTTCTCGGCGCCGAGCCGCAGCGCGCGCAGCAGATCGACTTCACCGCCGCCTATTTCGAGATCGAGGCCACCTACATGGTGCCGCCGGGTTCGCCGATCAAGTCGATTGCCGAGGTGGACGTGCCGGGCCGCAAGATTTCGATTGCCGGCGGCAGCGCGTACGACCTGTATCTCACGCGCGAGCTCAAGCATGCCGAGCTCATCCGCGCCGCCAGCGTCGATGCTTCCTTCGACACCTTCGTCGCCGACAAGATGGAGGTGCTGGCCGGCCTGCGCCCGCGCCTGGTGAAAGACCTGGAAAACCTGCCCAGCGCGCGCCTGCTCGAGGGGCGCTTCACCTCGATCCAGCAGGCAATCGGCGTCGCCAAGACGCCGGCGCGCAAGGGCGCCGGCTTTGCCTTCCTGCGCGAGTTCTGCGAGGACGCGAAGAAGAGCGGCCTGGTCGCCGAGCTGATGGCGGCCAACGGCGTGGTCGGCGGCACCGTGGCTTCGCTGGTGCAGGCCGGCGCGAAGGACTGACAGCGCGCGGCGTTGCCGCGGGCCGGGCTGCCGGCGCGACCCGCGCGACCCGCGCCCGTCACGCTGGTCGCGCCCCTCTGGGCGGGATGTAATATATGATGATCCGCACAGCCGTGCTGTGCGGCGGCGGGATGCGGCCCGGCGCCCGGGTCACGGCAATGAGGGGACGGCCTTGAGGCCTGGAACTGCAGCAGCGTGTCAGCGGAGGGTGCCGGCCGGTGTTTTTGCGCACCCGTGGCGGCAGCTTGCCGCGTGCCTGCCGGGGCCTTTTCCGTGAGCGACAACGCGGAAGAGGGGGCGAAACCGGAAGTGCCGCGCGCGCCGGCCGGCCCGATGGCCTGGTCGGCCGCGCCGGTCGAACCCTGGGCGGTGCAGGGGGCCGCGCCACACGCCGCCGAGGAGCTCCCGTTCGAGCCGCTGCCCGCCGCCGATGCGCCGCCCGCTGCGGGCGCGGCGCCGGTGCCGCCCGTGCGCCGCTATTCCCTGCAGACTATGCTGCTGGCCCTGGTGCTGGCCACCCTGGTACCGCTGGCGGCGATGCTGCTCTACACCGCGCTGCACGCGTCGGACGCCGAAACCGAGCGCGCCAACCAATTGGTGATCAACCTGGCCGAGGTCACCGCGGCCGAGGCTTCCACCTCGCTGGCCGAGTTCCGCCGCCTGGGCGCCTTTCTCGCGGAGCGGCCGAAGGTGCGCGCGCTCGACCCGGCCGACTGCGACCCGCTGTTCAGCGACCTGCTGCGCCTGTCCACCGACCTGGCCAATGTCGGCACCGTCACCGCCGAAGGCCAGGTGGTGTGCTCGTCGCTCAAGGCCGGCGGCCCCAACGGCCAGTTGCCCAGCATCGGCCAGCCGCGCTGGCTGCAGGACATTCGCGGCGGCGCCAACTACGCCATCGGCACGCCGCAAAAGGGCATCTATACCGGGCGCTGGGTGCTGGTGATCGCGCTGCCGATCCGCGACGCCGCCGGCCGCGTGCGCGGCGCGGTGCAGGTGGTGGTCAACATGGTTTCGTTCCAGCCGCTGGTGAGCGCGGCGCTGCCGCACAACGGCATGGTGGCGATCACCGATTCCGAGGGCAACATCATCGCCCGCGCGCCGCGCCCGCAGGACTACCTCGGCAAGAACCTGCGCGAAACCGAAGTCAACCGCCTGGTGCAGCAGCACCGCGAAGGCACCGGCATGGCTACCGCGCGCGACGGCACCGAGCGCTTCTACGCCTTCAAGCCGATCGGCAATTCCGGCTGGTTTGCCCTGGCCGGCCTGCCGACGGCCTCGATCTACGCGCAGGCGCAGCACAATGCCCTGGCCCTGAGCGGCCTGACCGCGCTGGTGCTGGTGGTGGCCCTGGCGCTGGCGCTGGCGGTGCAGCGGCGCATCTCGCGGCCGATCCAGAACCTCACCGCCACTGCGCGCCGCGTCGCCGGCGGCGAGTTCGACCAGCGCGCCCTGCCCGACGGCCCGCGCGAAGTGGCCGAGGTGGCCGCGGGTGTCAACCACATGCTCGACCAGATCCTGCAGATGCAGACGGCGCTGCGGGCGTCGGAGGCGCGTTACCGCTCGCTGGTCGACGCCGCGCCGCAGCCGATGGTGGTGCATCGCGCCGGCCGCGTGCTGCTGGTCAATGCCGCCGCCGTGCGCCTGTACGGCGCGGAGAGCGCGGACCAGATGATGGGCATGCGCGCCATCGACCTGGCGCACCCGGAATTCCGCGAGGCCGCCTACCAGCGCGCGCGCGACGTGATGGAGCGCGGTGTCGCCGCCACCAGCATCGAGCAGCGCCACGTGCGCCTGGACGGCTCGGTGATCGAGGTCGAAAGCGTGGCGGTGCGCCTGGACTACCAGGGCGCGCCCGCGGTGCTGCTGCTGGTGCGCGACATCGGCGCGCGCAAGCTGGCCGAGCGCCGGGTGGCGCGCCTGTCCAATCTCTACGCCGCGCTCTCGCGCACCAGCGCCGCGATCATCCAGGAGCCCGACCCGCGCGCCCTGTGCGAGCAGGTCTGCGAGATCGCCGTCACCCACGGCCACCTGGTGAGCGCGGCGATCCGCCTGTACCGGCGCGAATCGAACATGCTCGAACCCTATGTCGGCTTCGGCCCGCGCCTGGGCGCCGTCGGCGCCCGCTCGATCCCGCTCAACGACCCGTTCTCGCCGGCGGCGCGGGTGGCGCGCGAAGGCCGGCCCTACATCAGCAACGACCTGGCGGCCGACCCGGCGGCGGCCACCGTGCGGGCGGATGCCGCCTCCATCGGCGTGCGCGCCTCCGCCGTCTTCGCGCTGGCCCTCTCCGGCACGCCGGCCGAAGTCAGCGGCACCTTTTCGGTGTTCGCCGCCGAGCCCTATTATTTCGACGACGAACTCTCCGGCCTGATCAGCGAGCTGGCGCACAACCTCGCCTTCGCGCTGTCGAAAAAGCGCGGCGAGGCGGCGCTGGCCCAAAGCGAGGAACGCTACCGCACCCTGTTCCAGTCTTCGCCCGACGCCATCCGCGTCATCTGCGAAGGCCGCAGCGTGATGATCAACCCGGCGGCGGCGCGCCTGTTCGGCCGCGACTCCGCCGAAGGGCTGATCGGCGAGCCGGTGCAGGCCACCATCGACCCCGACTACCTCGAGATGGCGATGGAGCGCATCCGCACCGTGATCGAGGAGCGCATCGCGGTGCCGCCGGTCGAGCAGGTGCTGCTGCGCGCCGACGGCAGCCGGGTCGACGTCGAAGTCGTCACCCTGCCGTTCGACTACGAAGGCAAGCCGGCTGCGCTCTCGATCATCCACGACCTCACCGCGCGCAAGGCGGTGGAGCGCGCCACCCTGCGCCTGAACGCCGAACTCGAAGGCCGGGTGCAGCGGCGCACCGCCGAGCTCAAGCGCGCCAACGCCGACCTCGAAGCCTTTTCCTACACCGTCGCCCACGACCTGCGCGCGCCGCTGCGCCGCATGACCGGCTTCGCCGGCCTGCTCAACGAAAGCCTGGGCAAGAAGCTCAAGGGGGAAGACCGCGTTTTTCTCGAGCGCATTGCCGACGGCGGCGCCACCATGGACCGGCTGATTCAGGGCCTGCTCGAACTGGCGCACCTGGGGCGCACCGAACTCAAGCCGGTCGAGGTCGACCTCTCGGCGATGGCCGTCGGCGTCGCCGCCGAACTGCAGGAGCGCGACCCGCAGCGTGAAGTGGTGTTCGTCATCGCGCCGGACCTGATCGCCTGGGCCGAGCAGCGCCTGATCAAGGACGTGCTCGACAACCTGATCGGCAACGCCTGGAAATTCACCTCCGCGCATCCGCGCGCGCGCATCGAATTCGGCGCCCTGCCCCCTGGCACGCTGGTGCCGTCGCGGGCCCTGCCGGCGGCCGTGGCGGCGGCCGATGGCGGCTCGGCCGAGCCCGGCACCGAGGCGAGTGAAGCCGCCGCCCCCACGGCCGCCACCGACTGCCGCATCTACTACGTGCGCGACGACGGCGCCGGCTTCGACGCGCAATACACCGCCAAGCTGTTCGGCACCTTCCAGCGCCTGCACGCCCACGACGAATTCCCCGGCAGCGGCATCGGCCTGGCCTCGGTCAAGCGCATCATCGCCCACCACGGCGGCCAGGTCTGGGCCGAAGGCGCGCTGGAGCAGGGCGCCACCTTCTATTTCAGCCTGCCGCTGGCGCGCGCCTAGGCCGGCTGTTGCGCGTCTGCATCACCGCGCCACGCCAATCACTGCAAAAGCGCGCCGGCATGGAATAATCGGGTCTGGCATCATCCAGGGCAGTGGAGATCAAGTGCCGCATTCGAATCTGTTTTTCCTGAGCACCCGCCTGGGTGTCGAGCCGCTGGGCGCGGGCGACGCTGCACTCGGCTACGCCAGTCTCTCCTACGACTGGACCCTGCTGATCGTCAAGGTGAACGCGGGGCCTCAGTTTCCCAGCGCCACGGAAGCCTACCTCGGCTTTCGCTCCGTCGATCTCGCCGTGCTGTTCAACGACGGCCGCCACCACGCCCTGCCCGTCGCCGCCGAAAAGCTCGACCGCAACTACTACACCGACTTCGCGCGCCACCCGGTGGTGCTGTTCGAATCGGCCCACGAAATCAAGCGCTGCCTGCTCGACCGCGCGCGTTATCCCTATGAGCAACACCTCTACAGGTACGCGCCGCCCGGCGGGTTGCAGCCCTTCGTCATCGAGGCGCCGAAGGCGGCGGAAGAGTAGGGCCGCCCGGCAGCGCCTTCAGGGCACGCTGATCGGCGCGCCGCTTTGCCCGAAATCGTGCGACCCGATCGCGCGCGCGTTGTAGCCCTGGCAGTTGCCGCGCTCGTCGCGGCTGGCGCAATTGCTGCCGTGGGTAGCGCTGGTGCTGCTGCGCGATGCGGCGGCGTTGTTCATCGGCGTGATCGCGCCGCTGCTGCGGCTGTGGCTGCCGGAAAAACTTACCGCGCTGCCGCTGCTGCTGCTGCCGTGCCCGCCGTGGCCGCCGCCATGTCCGCCCTTGGCGCCGGCGGCAAGCGGCAACAGCGCGCAGGCGCAGGCCAGCGTGCCGGCGAGCGCGTGCGCCAGCAGGCGATTCAGGGCGCGTGCCGAATCACGGGCCGGGCGGCCCGGAGATTCAACATCGCGATGGGCGGATGAGCGCATCAAGCTTGCCTGCAATCAGGAAAGGCCATGCTACTCCTCGCGCGCCTGGCGCGTGGCGGCGGCCGGCTGCACCGGCGCCGCCCAGTAGGCCTCGCGCTGCTGCGGCGTCAGGCGCGAGGGATGCTGGCGATAATCCTCACCGCCGGCGCGCACCAGCGGGCGCGGCAGCACCAGCGGGCGCAGCGGCGGCGGGGTGCGGGCCGGGGTGAGCGTGGCGGTGAGCGCGGGCGCGGCCTCGGTGGCATCGGCATCAAGCGCCACGCCGGTGCCGGCATCAGCGGCGGGCGCTGCGATTTTCTCCCGCTTCGGCCGCGCCGGCAGCGCGTACTTGCGCGGGTCGAAGCGGCCTGGGCGCGTGGCGTCCTGGCGCGCGCGTTCCTGCACGACCTGGCGGCGGGTCAGGCGCGGCCTGCGCAGGGCGGGCGCGGCGGCGTCAGAGGCGAGGGGAAGCGAGGGTGAGCGGGTCTTCATGTTCAGTCTCCAGTCCATTGCACGCGGCTGCCGGTATCCAGCGGGCGGGCGATTTCGTCCAGCGAAAAATCCGGGGTGGCGGAGAGGCGCCGGCGCAGGGCCTCCACCGCGCCGAGCTGCCGGCCGGCGGCGACGCCGACGCGCGCCAGCGCCTGGCGCCATGCCGCCTCGCTGCCGAATAGCAGGGCGGCGGTGGCCGGCTTCATGCCGCGCAAGTCGTTGCAGCGCGATTGCAGTTCGGCGTGCGCGTCTTCGGCGTCGATCAGGGCGTCGGTCAGCGCGCAGGCTTCGATGTCGGCGCGGGCGCGGCCGAAGGCGGGGCGCGAGGTGGGACGTACTGCGGGGATGGCCAGCGCCTCGCGCGGGCGCGGCAGCGGCTGCGCCGCGCACGAAGCGGCGGGCGCATTGGGCGCGGCGGCCAGGGTGCCGGGCGGGGCGGCGGACGAAGCTGGGGACATGGTGCTGTTTCCTTTTGTGGAGGCGGTCGCTACCGATGAAGTATTAAAACATAAGTTTTATACGTAGTCAACGCTTTTGTTTTTATCAAAACAGAGGCGTTGAGAGGGGTTGGTCAGCGGCGGCGGCTGCACTGGGCGCGCAGCGCCGGCGCGAGCGCTTTGGCCGGCCGCCGCGGCCTTGGGGCGATGCCGCCGCGCCCTGGCCGCCGGCGTGTTTTTCGGGTGGCGTTGCGGTGCAGGCGGGCGCCCCCTGTCGGATGCTGATGCCTCGCATGCGATGGCGCGGCGCGCAGCGGGGCGGCGAGAGAGTAGAATTTCCCTTAAGGGCGCATATCGGCCGCCGGCGGCCGATATGCAGCAAAAAATGGGGAATCACGCCGGTGGGCTGGTTGCTTGCGGGGCGCTGGCACGCGGGGCAAGCGGGCCGCGGCGCCAGCGGGCGGCAGGTGCGTCCGATGCTCGCGCGACCGGCTGGTGGTGACGATATGGTTTTGGGAGGGAAGTACGTGTCTGATTTCGTGTCCGGGCGAATCGCCCATCGGCGGGCGCTTGCTGCCCGGCTTTCGCAGTTCGCGCAGCATCGCCACTGGAGTGGCGATGCTTGAGCAACTGAAAACCCTGATGAGCCATCAGGTGCGCGGCCAGCTGGCCGAGTTCGTCTACAGCCTGACGCCGGAAATCCGCTCCGCCATCCTGCTCGATTTGCGCTACGTGCTGCGCGATACCACGCGCGCGCGTTCCCTGCCGCTGCTGCTGATGCTGGTGCAGACGGTGGAGCGCAACAACTCGCGCATCCGTTTTCCCGCCGAGGTGCTGGCGCGCCTGGCGCGCGAGATCGAAGGCATCCGCGACAAGCTGCCGGTGAAAAGCCCGCTGCTGGCTTTGGCCGACGGCGCGCGCGAACACCTGGGCGCCTCCGCGCTGGAAACCAATTCGATCGCGCCTTCGATGCCCGCGGTCACGCCCGCCGCCGCGCCGGCAGCCCCCAGCGCAGTGGCACGCGCCGGCACCCGCATGCCGCCGGCCAGCGCGGCTGCGGCGCCGGCGGCCACCACCGAGGCGCCGCCCGGCGGCGGCCCGACCTCGCTGTTCTCGCCGGAAGACAATCCGGTCGACTTAAAGCGCGCCGCCGCGCGCACCCAGGTGGACTTCGTCACCACGGTGGCGCTGGACGACGTCGCCCTGGCCGGCTACCTCAACTACTGCATGACGCTCGGCGACTACCCGAAGATCATCGAGACCCTGCTGGCGCGGGTCGAAGAGCAGCCGCGCGTCTGGGCCTGGAACATGCTGGTGACGGCGATGCGCATGTCCGGCCATCGCGACTTTTCCTTCACCGCCGCGCGTTATCACGTCTGGCTCGCCGCCACCCACCCCGAAACCATCGCCGACAGCACCGACGAAGACCAGCGCAAGTTCAGCTCGGAAAAAATCGCCGCGCTGGAACGGGCGGAGCTGGGCGAGGGCTAGCAGGTTGTTGAATAGTCCGCCTATCTAGGAGAACGCATGTCGAACTACGAACTTGCGCAAATGAACGTGGCCATCATGAAGGAGCCGCTTGAGTCACCAGGCATGGCTGATTTTGTCGCGAACCTGGATCGGATCAATGCACTGGCGGAATCCTCACCGGGTTTCGTCTGGCGCCTGCAAACCGAAGACGGCGATGCAACGGCGATGCGCCCCATGGGCGAAGACACGCTGATCAATATCTCGGTGTGGAAAAGCGCCGACTCGCTGAACAAATACGTTTACGAATCAGCCCACGTGGAGATCATGCGCCGCCGCAAGGAATGGTTTGAACGCATGCGCGAGGCGTACGTCGTTCTTTGGTGGGTGTCCAAAGGGCACCGCCCGACCTCGTCCGAGGCCATTGCGCGCCTGCAGCTTTTGCGTAAAAACGGACCAAGCAAAGACGCATTTACGCTACGCAAGGCCTTCTTGCCTCCGGATGCCGCGCAACCGGCCGCGCCTTTTTCGTTTGGCAACGAATGCCCGGCCGCTTAGCCCCGCATTGCACCCGGTACCTTCGGCAGCCGTGAACCTGAACCTCCGGCATGAGCGAGTTCAGCGAGAGCTACCACCTGCGCGGCACTTCGCGGCGCGACGCGCTTGAGTTGCTGGCGCGCGCCGGGCTCACCGGCTTTGTCTTTCCGGCGCTCGACGGCTGGGTGACTCTGGTGGCCGAAGGCGAGCCCTTCGTGCCGAACAAAAAACTCATCAAGGCCAACACCGGCACCCTGCTGCGCTGGATGTGCGGCGACGACCACGGCTGGGGCTTCGACGTGTTCCGCCAGACCAAGCGGGTGTGCAAATATTTCTGCCTGTGGGAAGAAGAGATTGCCGTCGAAGGCCGCGTCAGCCACGCGCAATTGAGCGCGGCCCTCGGCATGCAGCTGATCGGCCTGGCCGGCCGGGCGGGGCGGCAGATTCTTTATCCGGACTCGGTCGCCCAGGTCGCCGAGGTGAAACCCGCCCATGCGTTTGCCCAGGCGGTGGGACTCACCCACTATCGCTGGCTGGCGTTTGATTATCTGCAGGCGGATGTGATGCAGGGACGTTCCCTGCCGCCGGGGGTGCAGAGCGTGGAATGAAGGTGGAATGAAACTCGACTTAAAACACGCGTGCCGCGTTGCAGCCTGCCGAGCGCGTCAGGAACAGTAGCGTTCCCCGCCGATCACTTCGCATTGCGCGTTGCCGGCCGCGGCATTGGCGGCCTGTTGCAGCGCCGCCGCATACGCTTCGCGCGCCGCCTGGCCGGCGTGCTCGGCGCCATCCGCATCCTTCGCCTCGATTGCATCGGTGCTGTCGGCCAGGGCCATGCGCTGCGCGGTGGTGACGTCGCGCAGGCGCAGGTTGTATTCGCCCCAGGTGAGCGCGCCGTTGTGCAATTGCGCGCGCAGGGCGTTGGCGGCTTGCGCGCCCGCTTCCCATTGCTGCACCAGCGGCGCGGCCAGGCCCTGGTCGCGCAGCAGTTGTGCCATGTGGGCCTGGTAGTCGGTGAGGCGCCGCGCCACTTCGCGCAGCATGGCGCGCTCGGCCGCGCTGGCGTGATCGTTGCGCGCCAGCATCGCGGGCGTGGCTTCGTTGGGGGTGAGCGAGGTCTTGCGCCAGAGAGGGCGCAGGCCGGCGTCGCCGGAAAGCGACTTCATGTAAAGCGCGGCCAGCGCGCGCACCTGGGCGTTGCGCGCGGCCATCGCGCTTGGCGCGGGGGTTTGCGCGTGGGCAGTGAGGCAGGCGCATAGCAGCGCGCCGCAAGCGAGGCGCAGGCGTAACGAGGTTTCGGTGCTGGGGCGCATGGTCGAATCCGGAGCGGCCGGTAAAGGCTATTTTACGGCAGCGGCGCGGCCGCGGATTACGCCGGTGGCGAGCGCTCGATTGCAACAATTTGTAGCGGTGATTGCACGATCCCCCGAGAGCCAGCGCGGCGCTATCACTTTGAAACACTTGCGGCCTTGTAATTCGCGGGAACTCGCCCAAACTACGCCAGTCGTATCCCCGCCGCACACGTTGCGGCGCTTTTTACGCATTACGCACAATGCATCACGCGGCACGCATCACGAATACGCAAGGCGCCGCCCGCACCAACGCAAGAAGGTTTTTTGCATGAACGACGATATTCTCAATCTCACCATGGGCGCGATTTTCTGGCTGGTGCTGACCTTCGGCGCCGCCTGGGTCAGCGCGCACTACATGCCCGACGCCTGGTACCGCAAGCTCAACAAGCCGGCGTGGAACCCGCCGGACGAAGTGTTCGGCCCGGTGTGGTCGCTGTTGTATTTCCTGATGGCCTGCGCCGCCTGGCTGGTGTGGCGCGACACCGACTGGGACGGCTTCGCCGGCCCGCTCGGCCTCTACCTGGTGCAACTGCTGCTCAATGCGGCGTGGCCCTGGCTGTTTTTCCGCCGCCATCGCCCCGGCGCGGCCTTGCTCGATATCGTCGTGCTGTGGGTCGCCGCGGCGGCGACCATGGTCTCGTTCTGGCATGTGCGGCATTTCGCCGGCGCCTTGTTCGTGCCCTATCTGGCGTGGCTGAGTTTCGCGGCGACGCTCAATTTTTCGATCTGGCGCGCCAACCCGCAGCCGGGTTAAGGCTGCTTCACCCCGGTCCACACAGTCCAGCGGTCTTTTTCCACGATCGGCGCAGCGGCCGGCAACCGCGCCCGGATGTGCGCGATCAGTTCGCGCAGTTCCGCGTCGCTCAGCTCGTGCAGGATGGAGCGGCCGGTGCGCGCGGCGAGGTCCTGCTCCAGGGGCGCGAAGCCCGTATAGGTCTTGCGCACTTCCCATAGCGTTTGCGATTGCACTTGCGTAAAGCCGGCAACGCGCAGCGCCTGCTCGACGCGCGCGCGCGGCGGGCGGCGGCCCGCCTCGACTTGCAGCAGGCGCGGAAAGCATTCGAAAAAATAGCCGCGCAGGTGGTCCGGCGCGCCGGGCAGGGCGACATCTTCCGGGGTGCGGTCCTGCACGATGAACAGGCCACCGGCGCCAAGCACGCGGCGCGCTTCGGCGAAGCAGGCCGCGTAGTCTTGCAGGTGATGGATCAGCGCGCGCTCGAAGACGATGTCGGCGCCGGCCGCCGGCAACCCGCTGGCAGTGGCTTCGCCCTGCTGGAAGCTGATGCCGGATTGCCCGGCGGCCTTGTCGCGCGCGGCGGCGACCATGGCCGCGGAAAAGTCGACGCCGGTGACGCCGGCCACTCCCAGCGCGTGCCAGGCCAGGCTGTAGATGCCGCCGCCGCAGCCGATGTCGGCGACGCGCTGTTGCGCCAGCGCGCCATGCGGGGCGGCGATGGCGCGCATCGCCTCGGCCCAGGTGTTGTCGGCGTCGCGGGTGGCGTAGGTGTTGCGGTGTTGCGGCTGGTGGAAATCGATAGGCATGGCGTTGCGTGAGACGAAGGAGCGTAGTGCAACCAGCTTACGCCGCGCCGCGCATGATTTCCAATGCCGGTGCCGAATGTGATGGATTATGCGGCGCGCGGCAGCATTCTCGCTCGCGCAAAAAAACGGGGCCGCAATTGCGGCCCCGCTTGTTTACCTCACGCCGACAGCTTAGTGGCGGTCGCCGACCGCGGCTTAGTGGTGGTCGTGATGGCGTTCATCGCGCCGCTCCTCGTGGCGGAATTCGCGGCGCTCTTCATGGCGAAAGCCGGGGCCGCCATGCATGCGGTGGTAGTGCGGAATGTAGGCTTCGCGGTACCAGCGGTCCTGGACGAAATACACCGGGCGGCCGCAGGCCTGGTAACGATAGCAGTAGCGGTCCCAGTGGCGCTCGTAGCCGATCGGCACGCGCAGGTAAACCGGCGGGGCGCCGTAGACCGCGGGGCCGGAGATCACCGGCTGGTTGTAGATCAGCGCCGGCGGCGGGGCGCCGCCGATGTCGATGCTGCCGTAAAAGCCGGGTTCGCCGATGGAGACGGCTACTGCCGCTTGTGCGCTGCCTGCAGCGGCGCAAAGGCCAAGGCCGACGAGGGCGGTGGCCAGCAGATGTTTCGGGTTTGGACGGTTCATGTCAGGCTCCTTGCTTGAGTCGTTGGTTTTGTGGTTCGGGTCAGACCGGTGTTGCTTATGGTTGGTCCGTTGCTGCGCCGCGTTGGTTCCGCGGCCCCGTTGCGCGCCCGGGTAACAAAACGTTTAAGTCGTGTCACTTGTTGCACGCGGTTTTTTTTACATGGGGAGGCGGCGCCATCATACCGCCGGATTTACGTGCAATGCCAGCGCAAAATGCGCGCCCTGCGCGCCCGCTTAGGGGTTTTTGCGTAGGTGCGTGATATTTGTCACGCAAACCTTGCCGCGCGAACTTCGTCGCGCAAACCTTGCGCCGCTGCTACTCCGCCGGCACCGAATGATGTTCGTGGGTGATCATCCATTGCCCGCCGATCTTGCGCAGGCCGACGGTCAGGCGAAAGTCGAGCGGGATCTGCCGGCCGTCGGGGCCGGGCTCGGCGCAGCGCATGGTGGCGACGACAAAGGCAACTTCGCCGCCGGCGCTGATGCGCATGCTGGTGAAGTCGAAGGGGATCGGGTCGCTGGACCAGGAGTAGAAGGTGTCCCAGGTGTCGCGGTAGGCCTCGAGGCCGGTGGACTGGAACGGTGGGGGCACGTCGAACATGATGAAGTCGGCGCTGTGGTGTTGCAGGATGGCGTCGATGTCCTTGCGGCGCACGGCGGCGGCCCAGGACTCGATCAAACTGCGGATGGCGGCTTCGTCTTGCGATTCGCCTTGCTTGTCAGTCATCGTGAATTTCTCCAGGTTCAATCACAGCCGGGCCGCAACATGAAGGCCCGGCGTGCCTGCCTTTATTCGTGCGCGTGCTTGTGCCACAGCGCTTCGAACTCTACCTCGTCGATGGCCACGGCTTCGAATTGCGGGTCGGCGTTGATCGCGGCCAGCAGGGGCACCTGCACCTCGTTCAGGGTGCTGTCGAGATGGCCGGCGTCGGCCGAAGCCCAGCCGACGCGGCCGTCGGCGTAGAACTCCAGCTTGCGCGTCTCCCAGCGTTCGGCGTCGAGCTCGCTCACCAGGCGCACCGGTTCTTCCGGGTGCGGGCGGGTGTAGGTGATGTCGATATAGTGCATGGGGGTTGGAGGGTACGCGAGGTGATTGGTTCAGGCAGGCGGAAGGTTACACGCCTTCGTAACGCATCACGAAGCGCTGCTCCATCACCTTGCGGCCGCGGTAATAGAGTTCCAGGCGCCATTCGCCGGGGAGCAGTTCGTCCTTGGTTTCGATGGCGTAGCTGGTGAAGCAGGTTTCGCCGGCTTCGCATTCCTGGTCGGCCTCTTCGGTTTTTTGCAACTTGCCGCCGGCCGGGCGGCGCCCGGGGGCGGGGTAGCGCGCGACCTGGCGCAGCTTGACCTTGGTGCCTTCGGGCACGCCGTAGACGGCGTAGGCGACGCCGAATTCGGCGCCCTGGCGCGCCGGCACGTGGTCGTTTTTCTCGGGTATTTCGCCTTGCGGGGTGTCCTCGTCGCCGTTGACCACGCCGTACCAGAGGATCTCGACGCCGACCTCCTGCGTGGGGGTGCCCTTCGGTTTGGGCTTGGCCGGCACCTCGGGGCCGGCAGGCGCCTGCGCCTGGGCGATGCTGCAGCAGAGGACAAACAGGGAGAAGGCGAGCAGGCGTTTCATGACGGGACTTTCGGCTCGCGCGGCGCGGCCACGGGCGGCACGGGCTTGTTCTTGCGGAATGGTCTGGCGTGGCGCCTCAAGCTTACGGGGGTGCGGGCGCGCAGGCAAGGTGTTCGCGGGGCGCGCGCTGGTTTCAGCGCTGGCGGGAAAAAGCGGGAATGGCGGCATTCACACTGTCGCGGCGGCATTTTTTGTGAAATCGCGGTAAATCCTGGTGATTTTGGTGCAATAGTTGGCGTGCGGCGCGAAAAGCCGCTTGCCGGGCGCCGGATCGGGCGCAACATTGGTCACAGGCGTTGCCGTTTCGGCGACGCCCGCGGCGGATTGAGGATGGTTAAAACCGTGCCGCTGCCGCGCCGGAAAACGATTACATCTGATTACAGGTTTTGGCGGTAACAAAAGGGTGGCGGCGCACTCTTACTTACAGCAACAAAAGTGAATTCCCCCGAGGAGACATCCGTGACCTACAACCAGAGCAAAACCGCAGTCCGTCCTTCCAGGCGCAACCTTGTTGCCGCCCTCGCCTTGTCGATCCTGACCATCGGCGCCCTGCAGTACGCCCCCGCGGCGCAGGCGGCGCACGGCGGCCACGGCGGCGGCGGGCATTCGTCCTTCCACGGCGGCTTTCATGGCGGCTTCCACGGCGGGCCCGTGTTCCACGGCGGCGGCTGGCGCGGCGGCTACTGGGGCGGCGCGCTGCTCGGCGGCGCCATCATCGGCTCGGCACTGGCCAACTCCTATTACTACGGTGCACCGGGCTACTACGACCCCGGCTACTATCAGCAGCCCAATTATTACCAGCAGGGCGCGTATCCGCAGGGCGCCTACGGTCCGCCTTCGGACTACGTCGAATCCGATGGCGGCGCCGCTCCCGCGCCTTATTACCAGGGTGCCGCCCCGCCGCCGCCGCAAGGCGCCGCACCGCTGTCCGCGCAGCAAATGCCGATCGAGCAGCGCGTGCAACGCCTGGACCAGATGTGCAAGCAAGGCGTGTTCACCGCGCAGGAATGCGCCGCGCGCCGCCGCGAATTGCTGGACCAGATGTAAGCGCGTTTGCGCGCAGCATAAAAGGCCCGGCCGCTGCGCCGGGCTTTTTTGATCCAAAGGACCCGGCGTATCCGCCAGGTTTTTTGTTAGTGCCGGTCAGCCGCGGGCGATCAGCGCCAGCAGCAGCCCCAGCCCGGCCTGCGCCAGCGCCGCCAACAGGCCGGTCTGCCAGTCCCACACGGCGGTGGCGCCCGCGCCGCTGAACACGGCGGCGATGAAATGCAGCTCCGGCGGCATCCGCCCCGGCGCCATCTGCGGCTCGCGCCGGCTGATCCAGCCGCGCCACAGGTCGTGGCCATAAACGGCGAGCGAAATGCCGATGCCGATGGCGAAGACGACGGCTCCGATCCACAACCCCATGGCGGCCTCCCTGGCGCGCAGCGTGATGCGGGATTGTCGCGCATCGGCGGCGCGGGCGGGCGCCGGCTTGCCGATTTTTACATCGACCCACGTATGCCCCATCGATAGTGAAACCGGCGCCGCGCGCCAGGTGGAGCGTTACTACAATCGCGCCATCCGCCTGACGCGGCCGTTGCAACAGATGCCCTCATCATGAATAACAATAATTCGATCCTCTGCCTGTTCACCCTGTTGTTCATCCTGCGCGCGCGCTTTCTCGGCCACATGCTCTTTGCCGCCGGCGCGTTGCTGCTTGCAGTAGCGACGATGATCGGTCCTGCCCCGGGCTGATCGACGCCGCGGCAGGCATTGCAATTCGCCGGATTGAGTCAGGCCGCAATCCCGCGGATTGGCCGGGATAAGCGGCCGCGGCGGCGCGTCTTCGGGGCGCCGCCCGCGAATCCACGGTCCGGGACACCATCTTTGACAAAAAAACAGTCGCTTTTGCGTCGCGCGAGCCGTTATTGGTAGGGTAGACGCGGGCGC
>DATAZV010000012.1:0-4461 GCA_036271855.1 Burkholderiales bacterium | reverse complement strand
GGATCGTATGGGAGTTGTAGACCAGGCCCATGTTCTCCACCACCTCCTGCGCCAGCTTTTCCCAGTCGAAGTCGGGATAGGCGGCCAGGTGGGCGTTGAAATTGCCGGTGGCGCCGTTGAGCTTGCCCAGCAGGTCGACGGTCTCGAAGGCTTCGATCGCGCGCTTCAGGCGATGGGCGACGTTGGCCGCCTCCTTACCCAGGGTGGTGGGGGTAGCGGGTTGTCCATGGGTGCGCGCCAGCATCGGCGTTTCGGCTTCGGCGCGCGCCAGGGCGCGCACCTGCTCCAGCACCTCGAGCAATGCCGGCAACATCACCTTCTCGCGCGCGGCGTTGAGCATTACCGAATAAGCGAGGTTATTGATGTCTTCGGAGGTGCAGCCGAAGTGGATGAACTCGGACGCCGCCCCGAACTCGGCGTTGTGGGCGAGCTTCTCCTTCATGAAGTACTCCACCGCCTTGACGTCATGGTTGGTGGTGCGTTCGATCTCCTTGATGCGCGCGGCGTCGCCTTCCGTGAACTGCGCCACCAGATTGTGCAGGTCGGCCTGCACGGACTCGGACAGCGCCGGCAATTCGGCCAGGCCGGAGCGCCCGAGAGCTTTCAGCCAGGCCACCTCGACGAACACGCGGTGGTGCATCAGCGCGAATTCGGAAGCATAGGGACGCAGGGCGTCGAGCTTGCCGGCATAGCGGCCATCAAGCGGAGAAAGGGCGGTAAGCGGGGAGATAGGCGACGACATGGCTCGGAAGGCGCCCGGATCGGCAGGCGCGGTTGCATCAAAGGGGTATTTTACCGCGCCGGATGGCCTTACCCCCGATGATATAATCAACGCCCAAATACACGCCGCCGCCGCTCTTTGACGCGACGGCCTGGCCAATTCATCAAGACGATTGCCCGCGCGTATGAAACTGATCGGTACCCCCGCCAGCCCTTATGTGCGCAAAGTGCGCATCGTGATGGCCGAGAAAAAGATCGATTTCGAACACGTGATCGAAAGCCCCTGGGCGCCGGACACCAAGGTGCCGCAGTCCAATCCCCTGGGCAAGATACCCTGCCTGGTGATGGAAGATGGCGGCGCGGTGTTCGACTCGCGGGTGATCGTCGAATACCTGGACACCATCAACCCGGTCAACAAGCTGATTCCGGCCTCCGGCCGCGCCCGCGTCGAGGTGCGCTGCTGGGAGGCACTGGGCGACGGCATCTGCGACGCCGCCATCCTGGCGCGCCTGGAAACCCAGCGCCCCAAGGCCCAGCAAAGCGCCAGCTGGGTTGCCCGCCAGATGGGCAAGGTCGAGCAGGGCCTGGCGGCCGCGGCACGCGGCCTGGGCGACAAACCCTGGTGCGCCGGCAATACCTTCACCCTGGCCGATATCGCCACCGGCACTGCGCTTGGCTATCTCGACTTCCGCTTTCCGCAAATCGAGTGGCGCACCACCTATCCTCACCTGGTGAAGCTGGCCGACAAGCTGGCGACGCGCCCCTCGTTCGCCGATACCGTTCCGGTCGCCTAGGCGGGCGTCATTGCGCCGGCGGCGTTGATGATGCCGCCGCCCAGGCACACTTCACCGTCGTACAGCACCGCCGATTGCCCGGGCGTCACGGCCCATTGCGGCGCATCGAAATCCAGTTCGAAACGGCCATCGTCTTCCGCAGTCAGGACACAGGACGAATCGCCTTGCCGATAGCGCGTCTTCGCACCGAAGGCATGACCGCCGGCCGGCGGCGCGCCCGCCACCCAGCTGGCATCGGCCGCCGCCAGATGCGCGCTTTGCAGCAGCGGGTGCTCATGCCCCTGCACCACGGTGATGCTGTTTTTCGCCACATCCTTGGCGGCGACAAACCAGGGCTCGCCGCTACCGCTCTTGCTGCCGCCCAGGCCGATGCCCTTGCGCTGCCCCAGTGTGTAGAACATCAGGCCCATGTGTTCGCCGATGGTCCGGCCGCGGTCGTCGAGCATTGGGCCCGGCTGGCGCGGCAGGTAGCGGTTGAGAAACTCGCGGAACGGCCGCTCGCCGATGAAGCAGATGCCGGTCGAGTCCTTTTTCGCATGATTGCCCAGGCCTGCCTCCGCCGCGATCCTGCGCACCTCGGTCTTGCGCATGCCCGAGAGCGGAAACAGCACGCGTGAGAGCTGCGCCTGGGTCAGGCGATGCAGGAAATAGCTCTGGTCTTTCGACGCATCGGCGGCGCGCAGCAGCTCGAAGCGCCCGTCGCGCTGGCGCACCCCGGCGTAATGCCCGGTGGCGATGTGCGAGGCGCCCAGCTTCAGCGCATGATCAAGAAAGGCCTTGAACTTGATCTCGGCATTGCACAGCACGTCCGGATTGGGGGTGCGGCCGGCGGCATACTCGCGCAGGAAATCGGCGAACACGCGATCTTTGTATTCAGCGGCGAAGTTGACGGCCTCCAGCTCGATGCCGACGACATCGGCGGCGGCGGCGGCATCGACCAGGTCTTCGCGGGTCGAGCAATACTCGTCGTCGTCGTCGTCTTCCCAGTTCTTCATGAACAGGCCGATGACGTGGTAACCCGCGCGCTTGAGCTCAAGCGCGGCGACCGAGGAATCAACGCCGCCGGACATGCCGACGACGACCGTGTTTTCACCGCTCATTGCCAACTCGCTATCTGAAACCCGCCATGATGCCGGGCGGCCGGTGGCCGGCGCGCCAATCGGCCAGCGACATGATGATGGCAGGCATGCCGAAATCGTAAAACCAGGAGTCCACCGTGTAGGCAGCCTGGGACTTCTGTTCGACAATCTGCGCCGCCCAATGTTGCGCGATGATGCCACGCCGCACCGGCGCGGCCACACTGTGAAAACGCAGCAGCCCGCGCCCCTCCATCAGCCTGAGGAAGGTGGTGGTGTTGGCGGCGTGGTCGATGCAGTCCATCTGCCCTTCACCCTCGTCGTTCAGGTCGCCGCCGCGGTCGCGCCAGATCGGCGTCTGCTTGCCGGCCTCGACGTACATGCGCGCCACCGCCGCGGAGATCGCATTGCGCTCCGACACCGCGTCGTCGGCGGTGCGCAATATCTCGCCGACCTTCTCGAATATCGTGTCGTCGAAAGTGATCTTCTCCTGCACCTTGCAGCCGTAGTCGTGGCAGATGGTCAGCGCCGACTCGGCGTGCACGCCCGAAAATGCCGCCAGCAATATAGCGCCGGCCAGCCACAAGGAGGCGCCCCGCCTCAAGACGGCACCACGCGATAGTGCTGCAGCAGGCCCAGCGGATGACGTTGTCCGGCGAGATAGTCGTCGACGCAGGCCAGTACATAGGCGCTGCGGTGACGCGCGCGGCTGGCGTGGATCTCGTCGCGGTTCATCCACAGGGTGCGCACGATGCCGGCATCCAGCCCGCGCCCGGGCTCCGCCTCGCCCGCCGTGCCGCAAAAGGCGAAGCGCATATACGTGACATCCTGTGCCGGGTCCGGCCACTGGTAGATGCCGACCAGAAATTCCGGGGTGAACGAGCGCGCCGTCTCCTCAATCGCCTCGCGCGCCACCGCCTCGACCAGGGTCTCGCCGCGTTCCAGATGGCCGGCGGGCTGGTTCAGCATCAGCCCGGCGTCGGTCTGTTCCTCGACCAGCAAAAACTTAGCCTCGCGCTCGATCACGGCGGCGACGGTGACATTCGGTTTCCAGCGCATATCGGGACGGAACGCAGCAAGCGCCCGCCTTTCCCCTTCTTGTTGGATGCAGATGTGCCGGCAAATCCGCGCAAATCAAGAGGGAAAATACCATGAAAAAAGCCCGGCTTTTGGCCGGGCCCTTTTACGGCGTCCGCAACACTAGTGGTGCGCGGGCGGCACGCCGGCCGATGACGGCGCGGCATTCTTGGCAATCGCAGGCGGGGTGGCCGGCGAAGCGGAAGGCAATGACAGGGGAATGTTTTGCCCGCCGAGGGCAATCGAGGAGCCTGCCGGCGCCGCGGCGGTGGCAGGGGCGGCAGGGGCAGCCGAGACGGCTGGAGCGGCGGGAGGAGGCGGCGGCGAGACAGGCGCCGCGGTGGCCAGGCCCGGAATATTCACCGTCGCCGGCACCACCGGCACGCCCGGCGCCGAAGTGGCGACCTCGGCCGTGCCGGGCTTTTCCTCGGCGGCGGCATGGGTATCGTCCTTCTTCGGCTCTTCCTTGTTCTTGCCGACATCGGGGCGCGGCACTTGCGGGGTCACCGACTCCAGCTTGTTTTGCACCATGTAGTCGTTCATTTCCTTCCAGCCGGCAAATACGCTGGCCTTGGGAGCATCGGGATTCATGCTGAAACAGTCCTCAATAGCCCGGCCGGCCTGGCGGCAGGCGCTGCCGATGGCGACACCGTCGGCCTCGCGCGCCTTGCTGCCGTCGAGCGCGGAAATCTGGTCGCAGCCGGCGAGGGCGACAAACAGGGGCAGCAGGAGGTGGAGGGGAAAACGTGGCATGAGCGAGGCGATGACAATTGTTCCAGTACGCCACGATAGCG
>DATAZV010000011.1:0-7525 GCA_036271855.1 Burkholderiales bacterium | reverse complement strand
GTTCGAGAGCGGCTGGTGCTTTGCCACCGGTGGGGACAATCGTGCTTCGCCCGCGGAGCCGGCAGTGCCCGGGCGCTCCGCGGCGGCGGCCCCGGCGGCGGGCGATGGCGCGATGCCCATCGCGTCGCGCAGTCCAGGCCTCACCGCCGGCGCCACGAGCGCGGCGGCCTTCGTTGCCGGCGCGCCCCTGCAGGATGCTCCCGAGCCTACGGCGCAACTGATTGCATCCGGCCCGGATGAAGAGGACGACACCATTTATGCGCTGCTGGTGAGCGGCTCCTACCGGGCGGCCAATCGCATCGCGCTTGTCTCGCCCTATGTGGTGCTGGAGGAGGCATTGCTGATGGGCCTTTGCCTGGCGGCACGGCGTGGGGTCCGCGTCGACCTGCTGTTGCCCGCGCGTTCCAACCATCGCCTGGCGGACGCGGCGCGGCACCGCTCCCTGCGGACCCTGGCAGGGGCCGGGGTGCATGTCTGGCTGGCGCCGGGCATGCTGCACGCCAAGCTGGCGGTGATCGACGAGCGGATGGCACTGGCGGGCTCGGCGAACCTCGATGGCCGCAGCCTGTTTCTCAACTATGAGGTGATGGCCGCCTTCGACAACGCGGCCGACGTCGCCCGCTTTCGTGCCTGGTTCGACGCCGAACGCGAGCGCGCCGCGCCCTATATAAGCCAGGCGCCGGGGTTGTGGCGCGATATCGGCGAAGGCCTGTTGCTGTGGATCGGCTTCCAGGTCTAGCCCGCGACGAATCCGGCAACCTTAGTTCGGCAAGGTGAACCAGAACGCCGCGCCCTGGCCGTCCCGGGCTTCCGCCCACAGATGGCCGCTGTGGCGGTCGACGATGCGCCGTGCCAGGGCCAGGCCGATGCCGGTGCCGGCGAATTCGTCGGCGCCGTGCAGGCGCGCGAACGGCGCAAATACCTTTTGCGCAAAAGTCATGTCGAAGCCGACGCCGTTGTCGCGCACGTAGAAGGTCCGTGTGCCGTCGCGCAATTCGCAGCCGACCTCGATGCGCGCTGCCGGCATGGCAGTGGTGAATTTCCAGGCATTGCCGATCAGTTCGTGCAGCAGCGTGCCGAGCAGCACGCGGTCGCCGGTGACGATCATGCCCGGCGTGACCACGCCCTGTACGCCGCGGCCGGTTTCGGCTGCCTGCAGCACCGCCAGCACCTGGGCGGCCAGCACGGACAGGTCCACGCTTTCGTGGTGCAGTTCCTGCTGCGCCAGCTGTGCCAGGCGCAGCAGGTCGTCGATCAGCCTGGCCAGGCGGTTGCTGGAGGCGCGGATGCGCTGCAGATGCTCGTGCCCGCTTTCGTCCAGGCGGGCGCCTTGTTCCTCCAGCAGGATGGCGCTGAAACTGTCCATCGCGCGCAAGGGGGCGCGGAAGTCGTGGGCCACCGAATAGGCGAAGGTTTCCAGCTCGCGGTTGGAAAGCGCCAGCGCCGCGGTGCGCTCGCGCACCCGCTGTTCGAGTTCGAGATTGAGCGCGCGCAGTTCGTCCTTGGTATGCAGCAGGGTGGTGATGTCATGGGCCAGCACGTACAGGCCGACGACTTTGTTGTCGGCATCGAAGTCGGGGATCAAGGTCGATTCGATGATGCGCGGCTCGCCGCGCACCAGCAGGCGGCGCCGATAAGTGATCGCTTCGCCCTTGAGGGCGCGCTCGGTCGCGGGGCCGACGATGGCGTAGCCTTCCTCGCCCATCACCTCGCGCAGGGTGCGGCCGACAAACTCGCCTCCGGTATGGTGGAACCAGTCGTTGTAGGTGCGGTTGACAAAGCGGTAGTGCAGATCGGCGCCGACGTAGGAGACCAGCGCCGGCAGGTTGTCGGTAATCATGCGCAGGCGCTCTTCGCTGTCGCGCTGCCTGGCTTCGGCGACGGCGCGTTCGCGCATCAGCGCGTTGAAGCTTCTGGTCAGGTCGCCGATCTCGTCGCGCCGTTCCACCGGCACCGGCCGGTAGCCGCGGCCGGCACCGCGCAGCTTGTCGATTTCGTCGCGCAAGCCGGCGACCGGGCGCAGGATCAGCCAGGCCATGCCCCACACCAGCGGCATCACCAGCAGGCAGGCAAGCGCGCCCAGCAGCCACAGCCGGTGTTCGGCGTCGGCCAGCGGCATGTAGGCTTCCGCGGCCGGCACGGCGGCGATCAGCACCCAATTGACCTGCGACAGCGACTTGTAGCTGTAAAGCGCCTCGGTACCGCTGCGGTTGGTATCTTCCGATGAGCCATCCTTGCCGGCCAGGGCGCGGCCGATCGAAAACGAACTGCCGGGCGGCCGCTCGGTGAGGATCTTGGCGCGGTCCGGGCTGATGACGTAGCGGGGCGCCGATCCTCTGGTGAGGATGGTGAAATAGCCTGAGTCTCCTACTTTGGTGCTGCCCAGGTTGGCGAGAAAGTTCTTCCTGTACAGGCGCAGCACGCCCTCGAGGACGGCGCGCAGCTTGCCGTCCGGCCCGTAGATCGGCACATCGATGCGCACCAGCGGCTCGCCGGAGGCCTTGCCGCGCAGCGGCCCGTCGATCAGCGGCCGGCCGGCAGCGGTGATGCGCTGCATATAGGCCGGCGCCAGGACGATTGCGGTGCGTCCCGCCACCTCGGGATAGTCGGCCACCACGTGGCCGCCCGCGTCGAGCACCAGCACATCGTCGAACAGGGTGAAGATGCCGGGCCGGCTGCGATAGTAGTCGCGCAGGCCGGTGGGCGAGTCGAGCAATTCGGGCGGCAGGCTGGCGGCGGAGCGCGCCAGCACGTCGGTGTAGTCCTCGAATTTGCCGTCGATTTCCTGCGCCAGGCGCGAGACCAGGGCGAACTGCTGGTCGGCCAGCACGCGGGCGAAGTCGCGGTGCATGAAATGCAGTTGCACCGCGCTTACGGCGACCAGGATCAGTACCGTGAGCGTCGTTACACCAAGTACGGCGCGCCACTTCAAGCTGAGGGTTCGCATGACTCCAAACGGGGATGACGCGGGCTGGCGGGCTGGCGGGGCTGCGGGTCGGGCGCCGCGCCGTTGTCGAACACGCCGTCCGCGAGTGAGTTACGCGGGCGGATTTTCGCGCCGAACCATACCGCAAAAACCCCGCTTTGGGGAGACGTTTTTGCGCGACGTTGCCGGAGCAACGGACTTGTGCGTACAAGGGCTGACCAGAACACCCGGTGAGCGCAGTAGATGTGCACGACCAGGCATCTGGACCGCGGACTTACTCCGTGGCGTGCAACGGGGTCCGCTCGCGGAGTAAAACGACGGCCCGCCCGGTGATTCGGGCCGGGCAATGTTCAGCGATCGAACGACGGCCCTCGCGTTGCGAAGCTGGCGTCCGCAAGCGATTGCGGCTATCAGTCCGGCTTGACGGCGTAGCGGCCGCTGCCGAGCAAGGCGACCGTCAGCCCGCAAAGCAGGTAAAAGGTCTGCAGCTCCAGTCCGTAACCGCCGGACTTGCTCAGGGTGAGAAGCTGGGACGTATGCACCAGCATGACGGCGAAGAGCATGTTGATCACCACCAGCAGGCCGCCGAAGCGTGCGAACAGGCCGAGCAGGATCATCAGCGGTGCCAGCACTTCGCCGAGATAGACGGCATAGGCGAAAGCGCCGGGCAGGCCCATGGCGGTGACGCCCTTGACGATCGGCTCGACGGATTCGGGATGCAGGATTTTGCCGACGCCGTGAAACAGGATCAGGCCGCCCAGGGCCAGGCGAAGGACAAGCTTTCCGATGGCATCGGTTTGCATGGGAGTCTCCTTTGTTGTTTTCGGTCTGTTATGGGCAAAAAGCCGCCGCGGCCCATTTGAACACAGCGCCGGCGTTTGGTTCTTCCGCGAGGGCTTGTTTCAGTCCTTCAGGAACAGGGTCTGCAGCGGCTCGCTGCCGAGTTGGCGGCTGCGGTGGCCGTGAGTCTTCGCGTCGAAGGCGGAGCCTTCGGGCAAGGTGTCGGCGGAATAGAAGTGCTGGCCGGGCAGGAACTGGCGGCTGCTGCCGTCCTGCAGGGTGATTTCCATGATGCCGGCCAGCACGAACACCCATTGCGGCTTTCCGGTGCAATGGAATTCGCTGCGAAAGCCCACCGGGCTCATGCGCAACTGGTAGGCGTGGGCGGGGAACGGGGCCGAAAGCATGGATTGCGGCGTGCCTTCCGCAAGCGGTATGTCCTCTTCGCGAAAACGCGCGCGGCCGGTGTCGTCGGTGAAAAGTACGGTGCGGGTGAAGCTGTTCATGGCGTCCTCGTGGGGGCGGGTGCGCAGTCTGCGCCGCGCGGCGCCGCCATTGTGCCTGAGCCCGTCGATTCAGGCCCCGGCGCGCTGCTTGCGCGCTTTCAGCGCAGTGCGCAGATAGCCGCAAAACGTTTCGGCCGCCGGCCGCATGGCGGCGCCGTGGCGGGTGATCAGGCCGAGGCTGCGCGACACCGCCGGCTGGCGCAGCGGTATGCCTATGAGCGCCGAGTGGCGCGGCGAGATCGCCATGCGCGGCACCGCGGCCACGCCCAGGCCCGCTTCGACCATGCCCAGCAGCGTGGCGATATGGCTGACTTCCAGGATGGCGGCGGGATGGCGGCCGGCCTTGGCCAGCGCGTCGTCGAGCAGCTGGCGGTTGCCGCTGCTGCGGGCGACGGCAATCAGGCGCTCGCCCTCGAGTTCGGCCCAGGACACCCAGGGACGGCCGGCGAGGCGGTGGTTGCGCCGCACCGCCAGGACGAAAGGGTCGGTGTGGATCGGGTCGAAGTCGATCTCCGGCACCCGCGTGCCCATGAAGCTGATGCCGAAATCGGACTCGCCCGAAAGCACGCTGGAGATCACCGCGTTGACTGCCTCGTCGACCACGCGCAGGCGAATCGAGGGGTAGCGGGTGCAAAAGCGGCTGATCACCGCCGGCAGGAAATACAGCGCGGCCGAGGGCACGCAGGCCACCGTGACCAGGCCGGTGCGGGTGGCGGCCAGGTCGGTGACGCCGAGCATGGCGGCTTCGAGGTCGTCCAGCGCGGCACGGGCGCGTTCGAGGAACACGCGGCCCAGCCCGGTAAGCTCGACCTCGCGGGTGGTGCGGTTGAACAGGCGCACGCCCAGCCCGGTTTCCAGGCGCTCGATGCGCCGCGACAGGGCCGGCGCCGACAGGTGGATTTGCTCGGCGGCAGCGCGAAAACTGCCGCGCTCGGCCACCGCGATGAAGGCCTGCAGTTGCTGCAAATCGAAATTGATGCGTTCCATGCAACTATGATGGCAAACGTTGCAATTTACAGCAAGCCCCGGGCAGCGCATGATGCGCATGGCGTTTTTTCCTGCCCGGGCCGTAGGGCTGGGGCGGCGCATAAGCGCAATGAGAGCGGGCGCGGGCGTATAGTCGCGGCTCGCGGCGGGCGATGCGGGATTTGACCAGCTGCCGCGCCCTACAACGACCTCATTCATATCCGGCAGCGCCGCAGGCGGCGCCCAGACCCGGCAGGAGATTTCAAGCATGTCCATCCCCGTTATTTCGCGTGTTCCGCGCTGGTTCGCGGCGCTTGTCTTCACCGCCTTGGCGGGTGCAGCACAGGCCCAGGCCTGGCCGGAGAAGAACATCACCATCGTGGTGCCGACCGCCCCTGGCGGCGCCAACGACGCCATCGCGCGCATCCTGGCACAGGCATTGGCGCCGAAGCTGGGCAAGTCGGTGATTGTCGACAACCGTGCCGGCGGCAGCGGCACGATTGCCAGCGAATACGTGGCGCACGCCGCACCCGACGGCTACACCATCGACTTCGGCTATATCGCCACCCACGGCATCAACCCGGCGCTGCAAAAGCTGCGCTACGACCCGGTGAACGATTTCGAGCCGATCGGCATGGTGGCGATCTCGCCCACGCTGCTGGTGTCGAATCCGCAATTGCCGGTGAAAAATGCGACCGAACTGGTGGCGCTGCTGAAAAAAGAGCCGGGCAAGTATTCCTATGCCTCGGCGGGCACCGGCAGCGCGCCGCACCTGACGGGTGAACTGTTCAAGCTGAAGACCGGGGTGCAGGTGGTGCACGTCCCCTACAAGGGTTCCGGGCCCGGGCTGCTGGACACCATCGCCGGCAACACCCAGTTGATGTTTCCCAGCCTGTTCTCCGCCTATCCGCACGTAAAGGCCGGGCAGTTGCGCGCACTGGCGCTGGTGGGCGAGAAGCGTTCCCCGGCGATGCCCGAGCTGCCTACGCTGGCCGAACAGGGAATCAAGGATGTCAGCGTGACGCAGTGGTACGCACTGTTCTTCCCGGCAAAAACACCCCGGGCGATCGTCGACCGGATGAACCGCGAACTCAATGCGGTGCTCGCATTGCCCGATACCGCCAAGCATATCGAGGCGCAGGGCGGTGAAGTCGAAACCAGTACGCCGGACCAGCTGAAAGACCACGTGAAAAAAGAGCTGGCGCGCTGGAAGGCAGTGGCGGCGGCCGCCAAGATCTCGGTGGATTGATCGGCATGAGCGGCAGCGGCATCAAGCTGGCGGACTGGATCGGCCGCAGCGAGATCCTGGAAGACAGCGTGACCCAGGCGCCGGTTGCGGCGCTCTCGGCGACGCTGGACTGGCCGGTGGAACGCCCGGCCGCGGGCACGCCGCTGCCGTACCTGTGGCATTGGCTATATTTCCTGCCGATGGCGCGACAGTCGGAAATCGGGCCGGACGGGCATCCGAAGCGCGGTGGCTTTTTGCCGCCGGTGCCGCTGCCGCGGCGCATGTGGGCGGGCAGCGATTTCGAATTTCACCAGCCGCTGCTGACGGGCGATGCGCTGTCGCGCACCTCCACTATCGTCGACGTGAAGGAAAAAAGCGGGCGCACCGGCACCTTGCTGTTTGTGAAGGTGCGGCATGAAATCCGGCGCAACGGCGGCAGTGAAATTGCGCTGACCGAGCATCACAACATCGTCTACCGCGATGCGCCCAAGCCGGACGACCCGGTGCCGCCGCCGGCCGCTGCGCCGGCCGAGTGGGCGTGGCAGCGTGACATCGTGGCCGACGACGTGCTGCTCTTCCGCTACTCGGCGCTGACTTTCAACGGCCACCGTATCCACTATGACCGCAAGTACGTCACCGAAACCGAGGGCTATCCAGGGCTGATCGTGCATGGCCCGCTGATCGCCACTTTGCTGATGGACCTGCTGCGGCGCGAGCAGCCGCAGGCGAAGGTGAAACGCTTCGAGTTCAAGGCGGTTAGGCCGACCTTCGACATCAACCCATTCTCGGTGCACGGCCAGCCGTCGGACGACGGCAAGAGCGTGCGCCTGTGGGGCCGCGACCACGAAGGCTGGCTCACGATGGATGCGACGGCGACGCTGGAATAGCGCGCCGCCCCGCTTTAACCAACACATAAATCAACAGCAACTGGAGTTCTTTTTATGGCCGCCACCATCATTGATTCAAAAATATTCGGCGATATGTTCAGCGACGCGAAAATGCGTCAGGTCTGGTCGGACGAAAACCGTACCGAAAAGTACATCGACGTCGAGCGCGCGCTTTCAAAGGTACAAGGCGAATTGGGCATCATCCCGAAGGAAGCGGCCGACGAGATCGTCA
>DATAZV010000010.1:0-19429 GCA_036271855.1 Burkholderiales bacterium | reverse complement strand
TGCTCGAGGTAGCGCTTGACGTTGGTGTTCTTCGCCAGCACCGGGTCGTGGGTGGTGAGCGCGTGATAACGCTGGGTCGCCGGGAACGACATGCTGATGACGGCGGCGGCGAACTTGGACAAGGCCAGGGGCGCGGTGTCGTCGAAGATTTTTTCGTTACGCTTGTCGCCATTGGGACGGGCGCGGTTCTGGAAAAAATTCTGGTTCGGGCGCACGCGCTCGGCCACCTCGCGCCAGTGGCCTTCCCAGATGCCGCGCCGCGAGGCGAGCTGCTCGTGTTCGCGGATGCACTCGTCGGCACGCTCTTGCGCGTCGGCGGATTTGAGGCGCGAAGAGCGGTCGTCGGCATCCTTGCGGTGCTTGGTGCTATCGCTGCGGCTATAGGATTCGGTGGTGGTCATGGGTCGCCTGAAAAGGGGTGTAGCTTCGAGTTACTAAGAGCCAACAACGACGCTCATGTCATCCTGAGCAACGGAGGGGACGCGTCCTCTTCCGTTCGTCCTGGGCGAAGTCGAAGACGTGTGCGACTCGGTACTTGGAGAAGGCACGCGTGGTTCGACAGGCTCACCACGAACGGAGGAGGGATGCGAAAAAATATCCCGCTCTACCCCGCCACATTCCCCGGCACCCCGGTGGCGTACGCATTCACCGCCGTGGCCGTGGTGGCGAGCACGCGGATAGGCCCGGCCGCCGCGCGGAAATTGGCGGTGCCGTTGGCGGTCAGCGAGATCGGCGTAACGGTGGCGTAGTTCTGCACCGGCAGCCAGGTGCCGGACTGCGAGAGCTTTTGCAGCGCCACGCTGCCGCCGCCGAAGGTGGCGTCGACATCGAGCACGCCGTCGCCGCCGGGCCAGTCGAAGGCGTTGCCGGTGCCGCTGCCGGCGATCATCAGGTCCAAACGTATGCGTCTTGCCATGTCATGCTCCGAGTAAGGTTTTGGTGGCGGTGGGAGGGGTGGGGGTGCCGAGCGGGCCGGTGACGTCGGTGGACTGCGCGCCGCGCCTGTTCTGCAAATCGCGTTCGGCGTCCTGCGCCTGGCCTTCGGTGTCTTCGATCACCGGGGGCGGCGGGGGCGGTGCGGGTGGCGGCGGCGCAGGGGCCGAGCCGCCCTTGCCGCCGCCTTGCTGTTGTTGCACCGGCTGCTGTTGCATCAGCCGGCCGTTGATCCAGAAGGTTTTCATCGGTTTGGTCATGGGTTTGGTCCGGGTTTTCGTTTTAGCCGAGCAGGGTTTTGGTGGCGGCGCCGCCCGGGTTGGGCAGGCCGGATTTAGGCAGCGGCAACGCGCCGCTCAAGGTGGGCGCGATCACTGCGCCCGTGGCCTGCGCATCACTGTTGCCCGCGCCCAGGCTTTGCGGCGTGCTGCCGGGAGTGGCGCCCGAAGCGGCGGCGGAGGCCAGCGCAGCGGTGGATTGCGCCGCCGCGCCGGCGCTTGCGTCCGCCGGGCCGGGCGGGTTGAGCGGCGTGCCCGAGTCGTTGGGGCGCAGCGCATGGCCGGACTGCGCCGCCTGTTGCGCCGCGGCCTTGGCCAGCATGTCCTGCAGGGACCCCGCATAGTCGCCGTCGCCCTTGCCGCCTTGGCAGACGCGCCTGACGCGGGCGGCAAAGCGCGCGGCGTAGCGCTGTTCGCGTGCGTGCATCATCGCGGTGACTCGAGCGTCAGCACATGCAGGTCGAGCAGTTCGCCGCCCACCAGGTGCGCGCGCTTGAGCGTGGCCTCGTGGGCGAAGCCCAGGCGCACGACGATGCGCGCGATGCTGGCGTACTGGGTCCAGATCACCACGCGCTCAACGCCGCGCTCCCAGGCGAGCGCCAGCGCGCGCGGCAGCAGCGAGCGCAAACGCGCCGGGTTGCCCATGATGTGCGGCTCCAGCACGCGCGGGTTGCGCAGCACGCAGCGAAAAGCCAGGCCGGCGGCCATGTCGCCGACCAGCCATTGCTCGCCGGCGCAAATCGCCTTGCTGACGTGGGCCATCGCGTCGATCTTGGTGTAGTCGTGGCGGATGTCGGCGGGTTCGACGAAGCGCCAGAGGAATTCCTGCACGGTGGGGTCGCGGAGGTCGAGAAAGTCCATGGTCATGCGCGGTCCTCCGTTAAGAGTCCAGCGGGACGCGGTCGGAGTACGGCGCTCCCTATTTGTTGCCGAAGCCCTTTAGCAGGTCTCCTCCCTTTCAAGGGGAGGGACAGGGTGGGGATGGGGTCAGGCGGCATTGCGGCGACACTATCCAGACGCAGGCACGACCCCATCCCTCTCCTGTCCTCCCCCTTGAAAGGGGAGAGACCCTGCGCTGTGAGTGCGAGGAGAAGAGTGACTTGTCGAGTGCCAGGAAAGTCCATCAGTCGTCTCCGAAAATCGCGTAGTCGGTCAGCGCATAGGCTTGCCGCGGCGCGCGCTCGGCGCGGCGCACCAGGGCCTTGCCTTCGCCGGCGCCGAGCATCAGGTATTGGTCGGCATCGGCAACGTGCGAGTGGGAATTTTTTTCCGGCACGTCGCGAAAGCGCGCTTCGCCGGCCAGCGCCATGCGCTTGTAGTGATACGCCCCGGCGTACGCCTTGCGCAGGGTGCGGCAGCGCGGGTGCACCAGCAGGCCCGGCTCGCCATCGACCAGGCGGCGCATGGCGGCGGCGACAGACTCGATGCGCAAGGTCGGCTCGTTGCTGTGCGCGGCACGCGCCTCGATGCCGGCGGCCTTGAGCAAATCGTAGGTGGTGCGCTCGTCGTCGTTGCGGATGTCGCCGGCCGGGTCGCCGGTGATCGAGCGGATGGCGTATTGCGGGTACACCAGCGCGATATGGTTCTTCAGCACCTCGGCGAAGCGCACGATGCCCATGTTCTCGGTGACGATCTCCGAGTGCTTGCGCCACTGGCCGTTGGGCATTTGCTGCGCGAACACGGCGGCGGGTGTGAGGCCGAAGTCCAGCCCGATGTCGATCGGCAGGCGCGGATTGACCTCGAACTCGCGGCAGTGCAAGTGGTCGCGGTAGTCCGGGTACACCGGGCGGCCGTCCAGCACATAGCCGTAGTCGCCGTTGACGTACACCTTGACCCACTCGCTGCTTTTGTTGGCGCGCGCCTTCAGGTAATAGCCCGGCGGCAGGTTGGCGGTGTTCTCGGCGAGGGGCGATTCGCCGCCGGGCTGGGCGAACCACTCGGAGAGTTTTTGCGTGGCGCGCAGCGCACCGATGCGCCGCAGCTCCGCTTCGAGCTGCAGATTCTGTTCCGCCTCTTCGCTCATCTCGCCGGGAGCGCCGCCGCGATTGTTCGCCTCCTCGGCCATGCGGTACCACCAGTGGTCGGTGTCCGGCGGGTTGGTGTCCATGATGATCTGCGGGTCGGTGCAGCCGCCCTCTTCGCGGCGCGGGTAGCGGCCGACGCGACCCGTCAACCCGTCGAGAATCGCGCGCGGCACTTCACGCGCTTCGTTGATCCAGGCATCCGAGATTTCCATCGACAGCAACTTGCGCACATCGTCGGGCCGGTCCAGCGCGATGAAAATCACCTCCCAATCGACCATCGCCACGCTGTCGACGATGTGATGCGAAGGCGGATTGGTCTCGCGCCAGCGGCCGATCGACGGCGAGAACCATTGCTGCCAGGTCTTGATCGTGGTGGTCTTCAGTTCCGGATAGGTGTTGCGAATCACCGCGCTGCGCCGCCTGATCCACCCATCGCTCAAGCGCTGCTGCTTTTGCAGATTCGCCAAGAGCTTCATCGCACACGCCGTGGACTTGCCCGAGCCCAGCGGCCCGCGGATCGCGCACACGAATGCGTCCGATTGCAAAAACGACAACGCCACCGGCCCCGGCGCGCGATAGCCGCCGATCGGGCCCTCGCTGAACAGTTCTGCGATGCCGGGGCCGGACGACACGCCACGCGCGCGCGTGCCCGAGGAGGAGGCGCCAGACACGGCAAACGCGGCGCTGCGCGGCGATCGAGTGGAGCGGGTTGCGGCCATCAGTGCTGCGCCCGCGCGTTGCGCTTGAGCATGCGGCTCGACGTCTCGTTCGCCGCACTTAAGCTCATCTTGCCGGCGCGATAGGCGAAGAAAGTCGCCGCGTCCTGGATGGCGGTGAGAAAGCCACCGAAGTCGTCGAACCAGCCGTCGTAGGAGAGGCCGTTCATCTCGATGTGCAGCTTCCACGCCCGCGCATGCAGGCTGGAACGGGTGATGCCGATGTCGCTGATGTGCATGCTGACTTTCACTTTTGAACCTTGTTTGCCCTGCTGAAAATTCAGGCCGGGCACGAAGCGGGATCACCGCTTCGGCCCGTAGGCAAGGCGCTTTCTCCTGAAAGTCCTGACGGACTCCCCGTTGACCGGCACACTCGGCTCCATCGTTCAAGTGGTAGCGTGGCCTTCAGGTGCGGTGGTGAAAGCGCTTTGCTTAGGTTTCAAAGATACGTAAGTCGATCAACTAAGTGTGGTTGATTTGCAGGCGCTAAAGATGGCGCGGTTTTTTCACGTTTTCAGAGGGAAAGCCGGCGCTTTGCGTGCGCGATTTCGCGCTTGAACAGTGTCATGCGGCAAAAACGGCGTCGCCGCCTGCCTACAAGAAAGTCAGCCCCTGCCTACAGCACGGCACGCCCGCGGCGCGTAGCCTTTGATCGTGGCGCTCAGCGATTTCACGCAGTGACTCCGCACAGTGATTCCCATGTCACTCGCCTGTGCCGCCAGCCGTGCCGCGCATGCGCCCTTGCCGCGCCGCGCACGCCATTGCCGAGAAAGGAACCCAAACCATGAAGCACACCCTCCTGCTTACCCCCGCCGCCTTCGTCCTCGTGCTGCTCGCCGGCTGCCAGAAGAACGAGACCGTGCCGACGCCGACCACCGCCAGCGCGCCGCTGCCCGGGTCGACCATCGCCATCAACCCGGCACCGACGCCGGCCGCCGTGCCCGACAACAGCAGCACGCCGGTGGCCGCCGCGCCGCTGCCCGATACCTCGAACTCGCAAGCCTCGCCGCCGAACCCGCAATCGCCGCCGCAACCGGCCGACCAGCCGCAGGTGAACAACCCGCGCGACGCGAAGAATTACGCGAACAAGTAAGGCAGGCGGAAGTGGCCGCAACGGCGCCGGCCGGCATGACAGCAAGAAAAAGCGCCGCCGCAAGCTAGCCTCAAGGCACGCGCGCGCCGGCCCGCCGGCGCGCGCTGCCCACCACACAGGTGTCCCATGTCTTCAGCCGAAAAACCGAATCGCTCCGGCAAGAAATCCGGCTCGCCAAAACGCAGCGCCAGCGCCACGCGCAGCGCGCGCGCCCGCACGCAATCGCGCCCGATGGCCAGCAGCGGCACCGGTGTGCCGCCCAGCCCCAACCAGCCGCCGCGCAGTGACGCCCCCGCCGGCACCCCATCGGGCAAGCCGCCGGCCGGCACCGAGGCCGTGCGTACCAGCCCGAGCGACGCCGGCAAGCCCGGCGCCGACGCGCCCAAGGCGCAGCCCAGCCTTTCCTTCGCGCAGCAGCGCACGCCGCTGGACAACAATCCGGCGGAGCGCGGCGACGCCCCCGATGTCAGCGGCGACGCCAACCTCACCTCGCATCTCAACGACCCGGCGATGCGCCGCGTCCCGCCCGCCGGGCCGGCGCCGGAATCAACCGGCGCCAGCCATTCCGGCATCAGCCCGCTGGCGCGCGACGGCGCCACCCCCGCCGATGAAGACGCCAGGCGCGCGCGGGATTTGCACGACGCGGATCAGCGCGGCCGCCTGAAAGGCCTGGCGCCGCGCGCCGATGTCGAAGGCTGGCACCAGGCCGAGGAAGAACGCCAGAGCGATTTGCCGGGGAAGCCGAGGAAGCTGTAGGAAATCCGTCCGGCAGGCAATTGAAGTCGCAGGAAATGGGGGTCGGATCATGATTTCGCGCCCTTTGCGAAATTGTGCTCTGACCCCGATTTCCGGGTTGCGGAGTGAGAACGTGGGCGCGCTGCTGAAAAGTGAAGGACGACCGGCGATTGTCGCGCCTTCACTCCGTACTCAAAAATCGGCGGTCAGAGCACATTTGCACAAAACGCAAATGTGATCCGACCCCGAATTTTTGTCGCGGTGCCTCGCACAGAAAATCAACCGTGCCTCGCGAACAAGGCCGCGCCGCGCGATAGAAACCCTACGGCGCCGCGCGCCCTTCCAGTATCGCCTTCACCTTCTCCAGATCCATCGGCTTCACCAGGTGGTGGTTGAAGCCGGCGTCGCGCGCCTGCTGGCGGTCGCTTTCCTGGCCCCAGCCGGTGAGGGCGACCAGCACGGTGTGCTGGCAGTTGGGCAGGGCGCGGATGGCGCGCGCCAGGTCGTAGCCGTTGCGGCCCGGCAGGCCGATGTCGAGAAAGGCGAAGTCGGGCGCCTGCTCGGCGGCGCGCGCCAGCGCGGCATCGCCGTCGTGGGTCATGCGCACGCGGTGGCCGAGCAGCTCGAGCAGCATGGCGAAGCTTTCGGCGGCGTCCTGGTTGTCTTCGGCCAGGAGGATGTCGTGGCCCGGGGGCCTGGTGTCGGCGGTGTTGCTGGGCACGGCGTTCCTTGCACTGGGGGGTTGGGGTTGCAGCGCCGGCAGCCTGGCTTCGAAGGTGCTGCCGTGGCCGATGCCGGCACTGTACACGGTCAGGCTGCCATGATGCAGCTCGACCAGGTGGCGCGCCAGCGAAAGGCCGACGCCCAGGCCGGCGACGCTGCGCTCGAGGGCGCGGTCGACCTGGGCGAACATTTCGAAAATCATGCCCTGCATGTCTTCCTCGATGCCGATGCCGTTGTCGCTGACGCTGACGATCACTTCGCCGGGCGTCCCCGCCTTCGCTTCGAGCACGATGCTGCCGCCCACGGCGGTGAACTTCGAGGCATTGGTCAGCAGGTTGAGGAACACCTGCGCCAGGCGCGTGGGGTCGGCCATCAGGTACACCGGCTCGGCGGGCAGCCTCACGTCCAGGTGGTGCTTGCGCGCCTGGATCACCGGGGCGGCGGTTTCCACGGCGCTACCAATGATCGCGGCCAGCGCGGCCCGTTCCGGGCGCAGGTCGATCTTGCCGGTGGTGATGCGCGAGACGTCGAGCAGGTCGTCGACCAGGCGCACCAGCTGGCGCAACTGGCGCTGCATCATCTGCCGTGCCGGTTTGGCCTCGTCGTCGCCGCGCGCCGACAGGTCGAGCAGGGCCAGCGCATTGGCGATCGGCGCCAGCGGGTTGCGCAGCTCGTGCGCCAGGGTGGCCAGGAACTCGTCCTTGCGGCGGTCGGCGACGCGCAGGCTGTCTTCGGCCTGGCGGCGGATATACATTTCCTTTTCCAGGTCGCGGTGCGATTCTTCCAGCGCATTGGAGCGCTGCCCCACTTCGGCCAGCATGGCGTTGAAGGTGTCGACCAGGAAGCCGATCTCGTCTTCGGTGGTCTTGCGCACCCGCAGCGAGTAGTCGCGCTGGGTCATCACCTTGCGCGCGGCGGCGGTGATCTCCAAGATAGGCTCGGTCACCGTGCCCTGCAGCCAGGTGGAGATCCAGATCGCCAGCAGCAGGCTCACCATCAGCACCCCGGAGAGGATGCCGAGGTAGCTCAGCAGGCGCTCGCGCATTTCGTAGCGCGCCCGCAGGTACACCGTGCCGACGTGCTGGCCCTGCTCGCTGATGCTCCAGAACAGCACCATGTAGCCGCCCTCGGTGCGGTAGCCCTCGGCGCCGGGCGCGGCCGGGGTGGCGCCGCCGTCGGCGCTGGCGTAGCTGGCGAACAGGCGCCCGCCGGCGGTGTAGATGGCGGCGTTGACGATCTTCGGCGCGGCTTTCAGCAGGGCCAGGTTTTCGGATGCCGACTTGGCGTCGTCGAAGGCCAGGGCGGGGGCGCTGGTGCGGCCCAGCAGGTCGGCCTGCGCCACCAGGTCGGCCACCAGGGTGTCGTGGTAGTTGCGCAGGTCGAGCACGATGGTGGCCGAGGCCATCACCAGCAGCGCGGTGAAGGTGACGACCAGCACCAGGAAGGTGATCTTGCGCCGCACCGACTGGCGGATCGCGTCCATCAGCGCGCGCGGCAGCGGCACCGCTTCCAGCGGGGGTTTGCCGAAGATCCTCATGGCGCGCCGCCCGGGCGCACGCTGCGCGCCACGCCGAGCAGGCGCGAGCTGAGCTTGAGGCCGCGCTTCTCCGCGCTGTCGAGCGCAATGTCGAACTTGACGTGCTCGCTGACGAGGGTGAAATTGACCACGCTGCCGCGCTCCAGGGCGCCTTCGGACTCCGTCACCAGCAGCAGCGGCTGCTTTTCCGTTGCCCTCGCCACTTCGCCCAGGCGCGCGCGCCCGGCGACGAACAGCACCTGCAGGTTGGCCAGCGATTCGCCCTCTCTCAGGCGGCGCACCGCCAGCGGGTGGCCGTCGAGGTCGTGCCCGGCGACGGCCTGCGCCAGCTCTGCCGCCACCTGCTCGTCGCCCAGCACACCGAAGACCAGCGGTGCGTCGGGCTTGGCAAAGGCCGACTCCGGCCAGGTGACATAGCCCGGCAGCTTGGCGAGGTAAGCGGCCTTGATGCGCTTTTCCAGCGGGATCGCCTCTTCGCCCAGGGCCGGCGCGCCTGCCGCGCAGGCCGCCAGCAGCAGGCAGGCGATGCGCAGGCGGCGCAGCAGGGCGAATCGGCGGGGTGGCGTGCGGTTCACGGGTTGGGGCGCGCGCAAGGCGGTCGGTTTCAGAAGCGCAGGTTCAGCTTGACGAAAAAGCTGCGGTCAAGCTGGCTGTAGCCCGGGGCGGTGCCGAATTCCGGGTGCGACTTGTCGAACAGGTTTTGGCCGATCAGCGCCACCGTGGCCTTCGGCGTGACGCGCCAGGCGTAGCGCAGGTCCACCGCGTAGTAGGCCGGCACCACCGGCGCCGGCAGCGCGCCGACGTGGCGCAGGCTGACGTCGAGTTCCTGGTTGCGCGCGATGTCCACCGAGGAACGCAGCGACCAGTAGCTGGCCGGGTCGTCGCCGGCCAGCGCGGAGGCGGTGGAAACGTCATGGCTGTCCGGGTCGAGCTTGGTGCGCACGTGCTGCCACACGTAGCCGGCCGACAGGCGCCAGCTTTTCAGCACCTGCCAGGTGCCCCAGTTTTCCAGCCCGCTGGAGCTGCCGCTGGCCTTGTTCTGGAAGGTCAGGTTGATGCCGCCGGGGCCGGGTTCGAGCGTGCGCACATGGTCGTAGTCCTGGTAGAACGCCGTGCTGGAAAACGACACCGAGGGCAGCACCTGGCCGCGATAGCCGATCTCGTACACCTTGGCCACTTCGGAGGCGAAGCTGGGGCCGCCGGCAATCAGGTATTGCGGCACGCCGCCGACCACCGACAGCGGCTTGGAGGGCGAATAAAAATCGCGGTCGATGCGCGAGGGCGCGCGCACCACACGGGAAATCGCGCTCCACAGCAGGTGCTGCGGCGCCACCTTCCACGCCAGGCGCACGCTGGGCAACAGCTCCGCGCCGGTGTAGATGTTGGTCTCGACCTTGGCGCCGACAGTCAGGTGCAGGTTGTCGCGCAGGGCGATTTCGTCCTGCGCGAAAACGTTGCCCCAGTGCATGTTGAGGGACGCCGGCAAAAACGAAAAGGCAGTGCCGTTTTGCACCCGGTCCCAGGAATAGCGGTAGCCCGCGCCCCAGACGATTTCCTGCCCCGGCGTGAGCTTGAAGGAATGCTGCAGCTCGATGTTGGCGGTGTCGAGATGGTCGATGTAGGCGCCGGGCTGGTTGCGGTCGGTGTGGTCCCAGTAGGCCTGCAGGCGGAACCGTGAGCCGTTGTCCAGCAGCTTGTTCCAGCTGCCGTTGATGTTGGCCCCGCCGATGATGATGGCCTGCGTACCGGCCTGGTGCAAATCGCCGCGATAGGCGTCGCCCTGCAGGGTGAAGGCGCTGCCGGCGGAGGCTTCCCAGTCGGTGCGAAAGCCGGCCTGGCTGCGGCGCCAGCCGTCTTCCATGCGCACGCCGTTGGCGCCGGTGGTGTTTTCGTAATCGGCATACTTGCCGTAGACGCGGTAGCTGCCGCCGTTGTCCAGCTTGCCGCCGTAGCGCAGCGCGTCGCCGTTTTCGCGGTTGCCCGCGCCCGCCACCAGCAGGCCGCCTTGCGTGTCTTTCGAGGACCGGGTGATGACGTTGATCACGCCGTTGACCGCGTTGCTGCCCCACAGGGTGCCGCCGGGGCCGCTGATCACCTCGATGCGGTCGATGTCTTCCAGCATCACGTCCTGCGCGTCCCAGAAGACGCCGGAGAACAGCGGCGAATAGACGGTGCGGCCGTCGATCAACACCAGCATTTTATTTTCAAATACCCCATTGGAGCCGCGCGCGGTGATGGCGTAGTTGCGCGCGTCCACCCGCGCCACCTGCAGGTTGGGCGCCAGGCGCAGCGCCTCCGGCAGCGTGGTGGCGGCGGAGCGGCGGATGTCTTCGTTGGTGATGACGAAAATCGAAGCGGCGGCGTCGGACAGCGGCTCCTCCACCCCGGAGACGGAGGTGACCTTGATGTTGGACAGCTCTTCCAGGCTCAAGGCGGCGAGGTCGCGGGTTTGCGGGTCTTTGGGGATCTGCGCGTGCGCGCCCGGACCCAGCGCGGCGCTGCCCAGCAGCGCGGCGAGGCTGAGCCAGGCCGCCGGCTTGCCGATGCGCGGCGCCGCGCGCCGATTCGAACGATGCGGATTGAGCCCAACGGATTTCACCGCGTTCCCCTTGTTTTTTTCCGGCCGCGGCGCGCCACCGCACACCCGCCACCAACCCCGGCCCACCGCTCTGTTGTCGCCCGGTTGACGTCATCGGATTGTGCAGACAAAGGCCGCCCAGCTATGTCGGCATTTGTCCTACAAGGCTTTGGCGGGAAAGCACGGGGGAAGCCGGGGTCAGGACACCTTCGCGATGCGCCGGCAAAAGTGATCCGGCCCCGATTTTTGTTTTGGCGCCGGCGAGCACGGCCCTCCGCGCATCGCCTCAATCATTGCCGAACTGCCGCGAAATATCGGCGGCGGCCGCGCGCACCAGGGTCGTGAACGAAGAAATCTTCCCGCGCACGCGGACGGTGGGAATGACGATCGACACGCAATAGCGTGGAATCCCCTCCGCGTCGTGCACCGGCGCGGAAACGCCGCTGACGCCGGGGATGCCGCCGCCATGCGAAACGGCGTAGCCCTGGCGCCTGACGGTGTCGAGGATGGTCAGCAACTCGCGCCGGCTGCATTTGGCGTTGCGCGCGGCGCGCGGCAAGATCTCTTCGAGCTGCGCGGCGGGCAAGGACGCCATCAGCACCAGCGAGGCGCCGCCCAGGCCGAGGGGGATGCGTTCGCCGGGCCGGTTCACGCTCATCAGGGGCGATGGGGTGTTGACCACCTCGATGCACACCCGCGCGTCGTCCTCGATGGCGTGGAAGGTGACGCTCTCGCCGGAGGCGGCGGCGAGTTCGGCCAGGGAGGGGCGCACCAGGCTGCGCACGTCGAGGTAGCTTTGCGCCAGCCCGGCCATGCGCACGAACTTGAACGACAGGCTGTAGCGTTTGTCATCGGTGCGGATCAGGTAGCCGCATTCCTCCAGCGTGCGCACCAGGCGAAACGCGGTGGATTTGGCCAGGCCGATCTCGTCGGCGATCTCCTGCAGCGACAGGTTGGGGTTATCGCGGTGAAAGGCTTCAAGCACCGCCAGGGCTCGTTTGACCGTACGCAAAGGCCGCTCCGTGGTTCTACTGGGTGGAATGGTGTTTTATCACGTATAGGCGCTGCGTGTCCGGCAGGTTCCGTCTGGTGGAACCATGGTTATTCCTCTGACCCTGCATGGGAGAATGGCTGATCGCTCGCGCACTTGATTAACGAAGGGCTGGAGACATGCAGTCAGAAAGCGACACCCCCGGCGCGCTCGCCGGCATCCGCGTACTCGACCTGTCGCGGGTGCTGGCGGGGCCGTGGTGCACCCAGGTGCTGGCCGATCTCGGCGCCGACGTGATCAAGATCGAGCGCCCCGGCAAGGGCGACGACTCGCGCGCCTGGGGGCCGCCCTTCGTCACCGACCGCAAGGGCAATGCGACGCGCGAGTCGGCCTTCTACTGGGCCTGCAACCGCGGCAAGCGCTCGGTTTCCCTCAACCTGCGTAGCGCCGCCGGGCGCGAGGCGGTGCAGCGCCTGGCGGCAGTCTCCGACGTGGTGGTGGAGAACTTCAAGACCGGCACGCTGGAGCGCCTGGGCCTGGGCTACGCGCAGCTCGCCGCCATCAACCCGCGCCTGATCTATTGCTCGATCACCGGCTTCGGCCAGACCGGCCCCTACCGCCAGCGCCCCGGCTACGACACCATCATCCAGGCCCTGGGCGGCCTGATGAGCGTCACCGGGCGGCGCGACGACCTGCCCGGCGGCGGCCCGATGAAAGCCGGCGTCGCCGTCACCGACCTGATGACGGCGATGTATTCGGCGGTGGCGATTTTGGCGGCGGTCAACGAGCGCGGCCGCTCCGGGCGAGGCCAGTTCATCGACATGTCGCTGCTCGACGTGCAGGTGGCCTCATTGGCGAATATCGCGATGAATCACCTGCTCTCCGGCGAAGTGCCGCCGCGCCCCGGCAACCGCCTGCCGACCATCTACCCCAGCGACGCCTTCCGCTGCCGCGACGGCGACGTGATGATCATCGCCGGCAACGACGGCCAGTTCGAGCGATTCTGCAAGGCCGCCGGCATCGCCGACACGGTGCTCGACCCGCGCTTTTCCAGCAACGCGGTACGGGTGCGCAACGCGGATGCGCTTGCCGCCATCATCTCCACCGCACTGGCCGGCGACACGGTGCAGGCGTGGATCGCCAGGTTCGAGGCCGCCGGCGTCGCCTGCGCGCCGATCAACGACATGGCGCAAGTGTTTCGCGACCCGCAGGTGGTGGCGCGCAAGATGGTGGTCGAGCAGCAGCATCCGGACGCCGGCGCGGTGCCCTCGATGGTCAGCCCGATCCGCCTGTCGCGCACGCCCGCCACCCATACGCGGCCGCCGCCGCGCCTGGGGGAGCACACGGTTGAAGTGCTGTCCGGTGTACTCGAATTGTCCGCCGATGAAATCGCGCGGATTCTCGATGAAAACAAAAGCGAGGAGCAACATGACGTGGCTAACTGATTTCTCCGACCCCTTATCCGGCCGGCGCGCAAAAGCGCTGGCGCCGGACACCGGCTCGTACCGCTTCAGGCGCCTGCTGCTCAAGACGCGCGCGGCTGCCCTGACGGCGGCCCTGACGGCAGCAGCGGCGCTCGCGCCCGCCCAGGCCCAGGACTATCCCGCCAAGCCGGTGCGCTTCGTGGTCGGCTTCGCGCCCGGCGGCGGCGGCGACGTGATCGCGCGCATCGTCACCGCCCCGCTGCCGGCCATCCTCGGGCAGCAGGTGATCATCGACAACCGGCCGGGCGCCACCGGCACGGTGGGCGCGGGCCTGGTGGCAAAGTCGCCGCCGGACGGCTACACCCTCTACGTCGGCGCCACCAGCACCAATTCGATCGCGCCCACGCTTTACCACAACCTGCCCTACGACAGCGAGAAAGACCTGGTCGGCGTCACCCTGCTGGCCTCGCTGCCCAACGTGATCTCGGTGCACCCCTCGCTCGGCCTGAACTCGCTGAAAGAGCTGATTGCCTATGCCAAGGCCAATCCCGGCAAGCTGAGCTTTCCCTCGGCGGGCTACGGCAGCACGCCGCACCTGGCCGGCGAAATGTTCAAGATGGCTACCGGCACCAACCTGCTGCACGTGCCCTACAAGGGCGCCGGGCAGGCGGTGCCGGACCTGCTCTCGGGCGTGGTGACGGTGAGCTTCGACACCACCGGCACGGTGATCAGCTACATACTCGCCGGGCGCCTGAAGGCGCTGGCGATCGCCTCCGCCAAGCGCTTTCCCCTGATTCCCGACGTGCCGACGGCGCGCGAAGCGGGCGTGCCCGGTTATGAGGTCTCGACCTGGATCGGCCTGTTCGCCCCCGCCGCCACGCCGCGCCCGATCGTGAAAAAACTGCACGACGACATTGCGCAGATCCTGCGCTCGCCGGAGATGCGCGAAAAACTGCTGGTGCAGCTCGGCTGCGACGACACCACCACCGACACGCCGGAAGACTTCGACAAGGTGGTCGCCAGCGACACCGCCAAATACGCGAAGATGATCAAGGCCCTGCACCTGCGGGTCGACTGAGCCGCTGCCAATTACCGGAAAACCATATGGACTATTCCGCCTACGAATGCCTGCGGGTCGAGCGCAAGGGCCGCCTGCTGACCGTGACCCTGGACAACCCGCCGAAGAACAGCTGGAGCCAGGCAATGCACCGCGAGCTGTCGAACATTTTCTACGACATCCAGCTCGACGCGGAAACCGACGTCATCGTGCTGACCGGCGCCGGCGACACCTTTTCCGCCGGCGGCGACATTCCGCTGATGCAAAAGCGCATCGACGACCCCTCGATGATGGTGCGCAAGAACCTGGAGATGAAGCGCATCGTCTACAGCCTGCTGGAACTGGAAAAGCCGATCATCTGCCGGATCAACGGCGACGCGGTGGGCGGTGGCTCGACCCTGGCGCTGCTGTGCGACATTTCGATCGCGGTCGACACCGCGAAATTCGGCGACCCGCACGTGAAAATGGGCTATGTCACCGGCGACGGCGCCGCCATCCTCTGGCCGCAACTGGTCGGCTACTCGCGCGCCAAGGAATACCTGCTGACCGGCCGGCTGATGTCGGCCGTCGACGCGGAAAAATACAACCTGATCAACTATGCGGTGCCGGCCGACCAGCTCGACGCGCGCGTCGCCGAGTTCGCCGACACCCTGCTCAACGGCGCCAGCATGGCGATCAAATGGTCCAAGACCTCGATCAACCTGCCGCTGCGCGCCCTCGCCCATTCGATGCTCGACACCGCCCTGGCCTACCAGACCCTGACCAACGACTCGGCCGACCACCAGGAAGCGGTGAACGCCTTTCGCGAAAAGCGCAAGCCGGTGTTCACGGGAAAATAGCGCCATGACCGAAACGCAGAAGACCGATGTGCAAGTGCGCATCGCCGGCGCCCACGTGGCCGAGCTGATCTGGAGCCGGCCGCCGAACAACTATATCGACGCCGCCCTGGTGCGCGAAATCGCCGACACCCTGGAGCAACTGGACGCGACGCCGGCCTGCCGCGTGGTGGTGCTGGCGCCCGAGGGCAAGCACTTTTGCGCCGGCTCCAACCTGGCCGCCCGCGACCGCGCGCGCGACGACGGCGCGGTGAGCGACTTGTACGGCGAAGCCAGGCGCCTGTTCCGCACCGCCAAGCCGCTGGTGGCGGCGGTGAACGGCGGCGCCATCGGCGGCGGGCTGGGCCTGGCGCTGGCGGCGGATTTTCGCATCGTCGCCGACGACGCGCGCCTGAGCGCGAACTTCAGCCGGCTGGGCTATTTTCCCGGCTTCGGCATGACCGCCACCCTGCCGCGCCTGATCGGCCAGCAGCGCGCGGCGCAGATGTTCTACACCGGGCGCCGCGTCGGCGCGGAAGAAGCCGTGGCCCTCGGCCTGGCGGAGCGCATGGCGCCGCGCGCGGAGTTGCGCGCCGCCGCGCTGGCCTTTGCGGAAGAAATCGCGGGGTCCGGCCCGCTTTCCGTGATGGCCATCCGTGCGCGCTTGCGCAGCGGGCTGGCAGAGGCGGTGGACGAGGCGATTGCGCTGGAGTCGGCGCAGCAGGCGCGCTTGCGCCAGACCCGCGACTTCGTGGAAGGTGTCGCGGCGGTGGCCGAGCGGCGCACGCCGGTGTTTGGCGGCAACTGAGGCGGCGGGTGTGGCCCCGCACTACACTGGCCCGCATCCGCAGCGGGCATGTGAGCGAAGGGACTCGATAACATCATGGCGTCCGATCCCAGGTTGCAGCCGGTGATCATCGGCGTCGGCGAAATTGCCGACCGCCCGGCCGCGCCCGAACTGGGCCTGGAGCCGGCCGCGCTGATGGCCGAGGCGCTGCGCCGCGCCGATGAAGACGCCGGCGGCGGCTGGCTCTCGCTGATCGATTCGCTGGACGTCGTCAACGCCGTTTCCTGGCCCTATGGCGATTTGCCCGCGGCCGTTATCGCGCGGAGCAATCTTCACCCCGCGCGCGTGAACTACGGCCCGGTGGGCGGCGAGACGCCGACCCATCTCGTACACGAAGCGGCATTGCGCATCGTACGGGGCGAATGCGCAGTCGCGGCGGTGTGCGGCGGCGAAGCGCAGCACACCGTGCAGGCCGCGAAAAAGGCCGGCGTCGCGCTGCCCTGGACGCCGCCCGACCCGGCATGGACCAACCCGCGCGTGCGCGACTACCTGCACCCGCTGGCGCGCCACCATGGCCTGGCGCAGCCCGCGCTGGTCTACCCTCTGTACGAGAATGCCTACCAGGCCGCACTCGGGCAAAGCCCGGCGCAAGGCCAGGCCGCGTCGGCCGCCCTGTGGGCCGCGCTATCGGCGGTCGCGGCGGACAATCCCTGCGCCTGGCTGCGGCGCGCCCATGGCGCCGAAGAGATCGAACACTTCAGCCAGCGCAACCGGCCGATCGCCTGGCCCTACCCCAAGCTGATGGTAGCCAACCCGGTGGTCAACCAGGGCGCGGCCATCCTCGTCACCAGCCGCGCCCGCGCGCTGGCCGCCGGCATCGACGACTCCCGCCTGGTGGACATTTGCGGCGGCGCGCTGGCGCAGGAGCCGCGCGACTGGGTCGCGCGCGACGTCTACCACCGCTCCGCGGCGCAGGTCGCCGCCCTCGGCGCCGCGCTGCGCGCCACCGGGCTTGAGATCGGCGCGGTCGATCAGCTGGAACTTTATAGCTGCTTTCCCTGCGTCCCCAAGATGGCGCTGCGCGCGCTGGGACAGCCCACGGACCGCGCGACCTCGGTGACCGGCGGCCTGACCTTTTTCGGCGCGCCGCTCAATTCCTACATGACCCACGCGATGGTGGCGATGGTGCGCCGCCTGCGCCAGCACCCCGGCCAGGCCGGCCTGCTTTACGGCCAGGGCGAATTCGTCACCAAGCATCATTGCCTCGTGCTGGGCGGCGGCCCGATGCGCGGCGGCGAAATCGCGCAGGACTATTCGGCGCAGGCGCAGGCCGATCGACTGCGCGGGCCGGTGCCGGAGATCACGGAGGAGGCGGCGGGCGCGGCCTGCGTGGAAACCTTCACCGTGCTGTTCGACCGGGCCGGCAAGGCGGAGAAGGGCGTGGTGGTCCTGCGCACCCATGAGCAAAAACGCACGCTGGCGCGCGTCGGCGCGGACGACGTGCGCACGCTTGATGCGCTGATGCGTAGAGACTCGACTGCCATTGGCCTGAACGGGCCAGTGCGGCGCGCGGCGGATGGCCTGCTGGAGTGGACCCTGGACTGACGTGCGGGAAATTGCGGTCAGAGCACTTTTGCGATGAAGCTGCAAAAGTGATCCGACCCCGATTTTTGTATCGTGCCTTGCGCGGAAAAGGCAAGGGCGGACGTTGTCTGGCTACTTCGCCCTACGCATGCATCACATGGCTGGTGAGCATGTCCGTGATCTCGCGGCGCACGGCGTTGAATTTCGGCCCCGAAACATCGCGCGGGCGCGGCAGGGCGATGGTCTCGTCGCGCTCGATGCGTCCCGGGCCGGCGGTCATCACCACCACGCGGCTGGAGAGGAACACCGCCTCTTCCACCGAGTGGGTGACGAAAATCACCGTGACCTGGGTCTTCACCCAGATGTCGAGCAGGTCGGCCTGCAGCTTTTCGCGCGTCAGGGCGTCGAGCGCGCCGAAGGGTTCGTCCATCAGCAGCACTTCGCAGTCGTTGGCCAGCACGCGGGCAATCGCCACGCGCTGCTTCATCCCGCCGGAGAGTTGCGCGGGAAAGTAGTCGGCGAACTTGGTCAGGCCCACCATCGCCATGTAGCGCTCCGCCACGTCGCGCAGGCCGGCGCCGAGCAGGCCGCGCTGCTTCGGGCCGAAGGCGATGTTCTCGCGCACGGTAAGCCAGGGAAACAACGCGAAGTCCTGGAACACCATGCCGCGCTGCGGGCTGGGCCCGGTGATCGGCTCGCCGTACATCGAGGCGGTGCCGGTGGAAGCCGTCTCGAAGCCGGCGATGATGCGCAACAGCGTGCTCTTGCCGCAGCCGGAAGCGCCGATCAGGCAGATGAACTCGCCCTTGTTGATGGTCAGGTTGGCGTCGCGCAGCGCCTCCACCGTGTTGCCGCCGACGGCAAAGCGCTTGCCGACGTGGCTGATCGAGAGTATCGGCCGGGCCCGCGGGCCTTCGGGGTCGATGTGGGTCAGCGGCTGGGCACGGATGCCCGAGCGCGTCGGCTCGGTGAAGTCGTTGCCGAAGCGCGCCATCACGAGCGGGTCGACTGCCACGTCCAGCAGCGGCTCGGCGTCGGCCGGGGATGGAGGATGCGGGGGCAGTTCAGACATGATGTTGCGGGCTCCAGCGCAAGAGGCGGTTGTTGATCACGACCAGGATGCGGTCGGAGACGAAGCCGGCAACGCCGATCACCACCATGCCGGCAATCACCAGGTCGGCGCGCGAGAGCATGCGCGCGTCCATGATGACGGCGCCCAGGCCCTCCTGCACGCCGGTCATTTCACCGACGACAATCAATATCCACGAGAAACCATGCCCCAGGCGCAGGCCGTTGAAAATCGAGGGCGAGGCCGCCGGCAGCACCACCTGGCGAAACAGCGAGCCGCCGTCGCAGCCGAGCATCGCCGCCGCCTCGAACAGCTTCACGTCCACCGAGCGCACGCCGAAGGTGGTGTTGAGCACGATCGGGTAAAACGCGCCGAGGAACACCAGGAAGATGGCGGCGTTCGGCCCGAGACCAAAGAAGATCATCGACAGCGGCAGCCAGGCCGTCACCGGCACCGGGCGCAGCACTTGCAGCGTCGGATCGACAATCTCGCGCACCAGCTTGCTGCGGCCGATCAACAGGCCCAGCGGCACGCCGACGGCGGCGGCGGCGAGAAAGCCGCCATAGACGCGCTTGGTCGAAGCCCACAAGTGAACGAGAATGCTCTTGCTGTAGGCGTCGTCGTAGATGCCGCCGAAACTGAAGTCCCACAGCATCACGCCCACCATATAAGGCGTGGGGATCAGCTTGGTGCCGGTGGCCTTGACCGCGATGTGCCAGGCCAACAGCAGCACGATGGGCAATATCAATGTCTTGCCGACCATGCTGAAGCGCGCCGGCCAGGGCGAGGGCAGGCCGGCGGATTGCGCTGTTTGCATCGGCGGGGCCTGGCCCGGGGAAGCAGCCGGCGCGGCGGCCTCGGGAGCGGCAACGGCGGGCGCCGCGCTCGCGGCGACACCCGCCGGGGCGGCGGTGCCGGCCAGGGCCTCGCTCGCCGGAGCGGGCGCCTTGCTGTTCAAGTCCACCACCGTCGATGCCATCTTGCGCCTCTCCAAAGTATTGCACCTGCCGCGGCCCCCGCCGCTTTTGCTGTCATTCCTGCTACTGCCGCTGCTGTCATCCCCCAAGGGGACTTCCTTCGGGGCG
>DATAZV010000009.1:0-8643 GCA_036271855.1 Burkholderiales bacterium | reverse complement strand
AAGCCCGCGGTGGCACCGGCGAATTGCGCTTGCAGGCGCGGCGACAGCAGCACCACGCCAAAACCCAGCAGCAGGATCGCCGCGCCCTGGCGAAACAGGGTCTGGTCCAATCCGAGTGAAATGCCGATGGTGGCGATGAACAGGCCGATGGCGGCGAACGACAGCGTCAGGCCGCCCGCCAGCGCCAGCGGGCCGTAGCGATGCTGCGACAGCGCCGCCGCCACCAGGATAGGCAATAGCGGCAGCACGCAGGGCGAGAGCGTGGACAGCACGCCCGCCAGGTAGCCGAGGAAGTAGGTGCCGGCGCCGAAATCCATCACCGGCCGCTACCTGCAGTGGCGAAGGCTCAGATCGCCTTGTCGAACAGCGCCTCGATGCCGGCCTTGCTGGTGTCTCCGGTCGAGCGGCCGACCTCTTTGCCGTCCTTGAACACCACGAAGGTGCTTTGCTGGGTGATGCGCAACTGCTTTTTCAGCGCGGTCTCGGTGTCATAATTGGCCACCAGCAGGGTCACGCTTTTCAGCTTGTCGCCCTTGATCAGTTGCTCGACGATCGGCTTTTGCGCCTTGCAGGTGGGGCACCAGTCGGCGGCGAAATGCAGGATCACCGGCTTGTGCTGCGCCACGGCCTGGTCGAACTGCGCCTTGCTGTAAGGCGCCTCGGCGGCATGGCCGACGCCGGCCAGCAGCATCAACAGGGCCGCGCAGGCGAACAAATGGTTGAGAAAGGGTTTCATGATTCTGTCCTCGGAAGCTGTTACGGAAGCCGTCCGCAGCGGCCATCTGCCAATTGTGCAAGCATGACACACCGGGCCGGAGAAACAATACGTGCAAATACCCATTACGCGAGACATGGCGAAACGGACGCAATGCCGTGCCGCTCAATCGGGCTGTATCCCCGCCTCCTTGATCACCACGCCCCAGCGCGCGATATCGGCGCGCTGGTACTCGGCGAAAGCCGCATGGCCGCGGCCATCGGCAATCACCCCCAGCGCCTGCATGCGCTTTTGCCTCACCGGCAAGGCGACGATGGCCGCCAGTTCGCGGCCCAGGCGCAGGCACCGCAGCCGGCAGAGCCGCCCGCACTCAGGGCGGCGGCGGACGACGGTCGGCTTCGGAGCCGCGGCGGCGATGCCGCCGCGGGCGGCCTTCCTCATCGAGGAAATATTGGGCCGTGGCCAGCAGTTCCGGATTGGAGGAATCCTGCGCTTTTTTCAGCACCGCCCGCCCATACAGGTCGTTGCTCAGGAATTCCTCGAGATCGAAAGTCTTGCCGAACTCGGCGCCGTAGAACCGCAACAGGCGCTCGATCATCTTCGCCATCTCCGGCGTCAGCACCGTGGTCGTCTGGCGGCGCTCCCCGGTACCGGGCTGGCGGCGTTCCGCTGCAGGCGCATTGCCGCGCTCCGCGCCCGACGCTTCGCCGCGCCGCTCCGCACGCGGCTGGGGTGGCTCCGCATCGGCCGGCTGCCGGCGCTGCTCCTCTTGCGCGGCCAGGGTGCGCATCTTGCGCGTGATCGTCAGCGCGGCTTCGGGTTCGAGCGGGCGGATATTGATGGTCTCGATGCCCATCTCGAGATCGATCTGCAGGTGCGCCGCCAGATTGCGCAGGGCCTGCGACTGTGAACGCGCGGCCGTCTCCAGGGCCGTGAACGCGTACAGAACGTCGGCGACAAAATCCTCCGGGCTGAAGTCCTGATTCAGCACCTCGCGATACAGCACCTCAAATTGCGCCAGACGCTGGTCTGGCGTGGCGGTGTCACTCATGGTTTTCAGAGATCGATCAATTCATCACAGCGTTTGCCCGGACGGTCGGCTCGCCCGGGCCCTCCCACCAAGCACCTGCCGATGCGTTGCCAGTTCCGTGCCAGGCGCGCCGCCATCGACTGCAATGGCAAGACCGGCAGCGCTCCAGAAACATCGGCAGCCCCTCACAATGTCCGCGCAGGCCTGGCTCAGGATACTTGCAAGTATTCTGCCACAGAGGTCAAGCGACAGCGAGACTCTCAAGCATTAAGCCATTGGCATAGGCGCGGCGCGCAATCGCGCACGATTTTCCCGGCCCGGCCGGCGCATGGGCGAATCATGCCAAACGCCCAAGCTTTTTGCTCAGGCCGCCAGCGCCAGCCCGCGCCCGGCGCGGCGCGGCGCGGCGTATCGCCTGTGGCGGCTGGCCGTAGACGCGCACGAAGGCGCGGCGCAGGCGCTCCGGACCGGTGAAGCCGGTAGCGCGGGGCGATTGCCTCCAGAGACTCGGTGCCATCCTCCACCCGCAGGCGCACGGTCTCCACACCCAGCTTTTCGACCGCCTTGGCCGGGGTCTGGCCGGTCCCGGCGGCGAAAGCGCGAAGCTGGCGGCCCGAAATGAAAGATGAAAACGGGCCGCGAACGGCGCGCTGCATCACGCGGCTGCAATGCGCCGCATGCGCCTCATTCGAACTTCAGGTTGCGCACCTTGACCAGTTGCGCCCACTTTTGCAGTTCCCTGGCGATGGTGCCTGTCAGCGCCTCGGGCGTGCCGCCCACCGGTTCGGCACCCAGCGCCCCAAGCTTCTCCTTGACCTCCGGCATCTGCAGGGCGCGATTGAACTCGCGATTCAGCGTTTCGACCATCGCCACGGGCATTTTTGCCGGCCCGAGCAGCGCGAAAAAGGTGCCGCCTTCGACCGCCGCGCCCTGCTCGGTGAGCGTGGGCACCTCGGGCAACAGCGAGAAACGCCAGGCCGAGGCGATACCCAGCAGCTTGAACCTGCCGGCGCGCACGTTGGGGTAGGCAGTGGCGTAGACGTCCATCGACGATTGCACCTCGCCCGCCATCAGCGCGGTGATCAGCGGCGCGCCGCCCTTGTAGGGCACGTGCACGATGTCCATGCCGGTGGCTTCGCGCAGCAGTTCATAGGTGAGGTGGTTCGAGCTGCCCAGGCCGAAGGAGCCGTAGTTGAGCTTGCCCGGATTGGCCTTGACGTAGGCCACCCATTCCTTCAGGTTTTGCGCCGGCATCGACGGATGCACCAGCAGCAGATAAGGCGTGGTGGCCATCATCACCACCGGGGTGAAGTCGCGCACCGGGTCGTAGGGCAGGTTTTTCATCGTCGCCGAGTTGGTGCCGAAGGTGCTGGCCGTGCCCAGCAGCAGCGAATAACCGTCGGCCGGCGAATTGGCGACGTTGGCGCTGCCGATCGAGCCCGCCGCGCCGGTGCGCGTGTCGATCACGAACGGCTGGCCCATCGCGGTGCCGACTTTCTCGGTGACGATGCGCAACACCGCGTCGCCGGAACCGCCGGCGGGAAAGGTGTTGACCACGCGGATCGGGTGCTCCGGATATTTTTGCGCGCGCGCGGCAAGCGGCGCCAGGCCTGCCGCCAGCGCCGCGGCGCAGGCCAGCCAGGCGGCAACAACGCGCGCCGGCGTGTGGGGACGATACGAATTCATGCCTGCATTTCCTTTGACCAGGACAAAGCTGCCTTGAGTCTCCTCCGCAAGATGTTGCCCCCCTCGACGCAAGAATGTATCATTTTGAACATGAAGTCAAATTCGATTGAACCGCTGGTCAAAATAGGCAAGCCGGCGGCCCCGCGCGCAGCCGGCAGCCCGGTTTGGAGCGGCCGCGCCTCGCCCAAGCGCTCGCGGCGCCATGCGATCCTGCAGGGGGTGGCCAATGTGCTGCGCGACTCGCGGCTTTCTTCGTTGACCATGCAGGACATCGCCGCCGAACTGGGCATCACCAAGGGCAACCTCTACTACTACTTCCGCGACAAGCAGGACATCCTTTACCAGTGCCACATGCATTGCATGGAGGTCAGCCTCGAAGTGTTGCGCGCTTCGCAGGCGGCCTGGACCGCGCGGACAGCCGGCGACACCATGCGCGCCTGCCTGCGCGCCCTGCTGGTCGGCCACATGCGCGGCATCCTCGACCACGGCTTCGGCAACGTCATGCTTACCGACCTCGACAATCTCGATGCGCAGCAGCGCCGCCGCTACGTCGCCAAACGGGACGAGTTCGAGGCGGGGGTGCGCGGCATGATTGCCGCCGGCGTCAAAAGCGGCGAATTCGCCTGCCCCGACATCAAGCTGGCCAGCCTGTCGCTGCTGGGCGCGATCAACTGGATTCCCAAGTGGTACCACCCCGGCGGTGCGATGGATTCGCAACAAGTGGCCGAAGGCATGGCGGACTTCCTGATGCGCGCGCTGGCCGCGAAACCGGTGGAGGCGTAATGGAACCGCTGCGCCAGGGCGATACCTTCGAGGGTCCCTCCAAGACCCTGACCGATGCGCATTTCCTGCTGTTCTCCGGCATCACCGGCGACACCCACCCGATCCATTACGACGTCGAGTACGCCAGCCATACCCGCTTCGGCAAACCGCTGGCCCATGGCCTGCTGCTCAATTCGCTGACCGCCCTGGGCGCCTCCACCGCGCGCGACCGGCTCGATGGCTTTGTGTTCGTCGAGCAGGGCTGCCGGTTTTTAAAGCCCGCAATCGTCGGCGACACCATCAAGCCGGCCATGGTGCTGGAAAAAATCTGGAGCGAGGAGCATCGCGTGTATTACCGCTTCGCCACCGCCCTCACCAACCAGCGCGGCGAGCGCCTGCTGGAAGGCTTTCACGTCTACCGCGCGCTCAACACCGGCAAGGAGAAGTCCTGATGTCCACCGAACGCGAAGCCGTCACCGGCGGCAGGGAATGGCCGGCGCACTACACCTACGTGCCGGCGCTGCGGGTGGGCAACATGGTCTGGCTTTCCGGCACCACCGGCACCGACGACGACGGAAAAATTACCGCACCGGGTGACATCGCCGAGCAGACGCGGCAGATTTTCCGCAAGTTTGAAAAGCTGCTCAACTCCATCGGCGGCAGCTGCGACGACATCGTGCAGACCCATGACTTTTTCACCACCACCGAAAACTACAAGGCCACCGCCGCGGTGCGCCGCGAGTTCTTCAAGACGTCGATGCCCACCTCCGCCGGGGTGCTGGTGGCGGGGCTGTTGCGCCGCGACGCCCTGATCGAAATCTCCGCCATGGCCGTCCTGCGCGAAAAGGCCTGACGCCGTGAGCGACAAACCGCGCAGCCACTGGTTCGAAGAGTTCGAAATCGGAGCCATCTACCCGACCCTCTCGCGCCTGATCACCCTCGAAGACCACCTGGCATTCTGCAAACTGGTGGGCTACGAAGTGCCGCTATTCCTCGACGAGGCCTACGCGAAGACCACACCGTATGGCGGCCTGATCTGCCCCAGCCACCTGATCATGTCGTTTTCCACCGCGATGACCGGGCACCTGTTCTCCGGCAGCGTGCTCGGGCTGGTGGCCCTGGAGCGCGCGCGCTTCATCCTGCCGGTGCGCCCGGGCGACACCATCCGCACCGATGTCGAAGTGATGGAGAAACGGCCGACCTCGAACCCGGCGCGCGGCCTGATCACCTTTCGCGACCACGTCTACAATCAGCGCGACGAACTGGTATTCCAGAACGACAAGGTGACCCTGATCAAGCGGCGTCCCGCCTGACACGCGAGCCCGGCACCCGGACCATGAGCGACCTGCTGCGCCAGCCCCTTGAAGCAATCGAACAGGTGCAAAACGAGCGCCTGCGCGCGATGCTCGCGCTGTGCGCGCGCGGCCACCCGTACTACCGCGAGCGCTGGGCCAAAGCCGGCATCGACGTTGCGGAGATTCGCACAGTCGCCGACCTGGAGCGCCTGCCGCTGACGCCCAAGCAAGATTTGATGGCCGCGCCCGAGGCGTTTCGCCTGCACCTGCCGGACCTGCCGCTGCACGAGCGCGTGCTGTGGGAGGTGATCTACACCACCGGCAGTACCGCCGAGCCGACACCGGTTTACAACACCACCCACGACTATCACGCCTACCTGTTCCAGGCGCGCCGCGTCGCCGAGATCTCCGGCATCGGCGCCGCCGACGTCATCGCCAACCTGTTTCCGCTGACGCCGGCGCCGATGGGCGCATTCGTGCGCTCGGCGTCCAATGCCTATGCGGCCGGCGCCAGCATTTTCGCCGCCCTGCCGGGCGCGCCCCACGGCCATTTCGGCGTGCAACGCTCGCTTGACCAGGCGGTGCATGCGATTGCCCTGCATCGCGCCACCATACTCTGGGGCGTGCCCAGCTTCGTGCGCCGCGTGCTGCTGCGTGCCATCGAGTTCAAGGCCGACTTTTCCAGCGTGCGCATGTGCGCCATCACCGGCGAAGCCTCCTCCGCCGCCATGCGCGAGGAGTTGCGCCGCTGCCTGCGCGAACTCGGCGCCGCCGGCAGCATCGTGTTCGACCGCTACGGCTCGACCGAGCTGGGCGCCTTCGCCCAATGCCGCGAGGAAAGCGACTGGCACAACCCCGCCCCCGAAATCCAGTACCACGAAGTGGTGGATGCCGACAGCGGCCGGCGCCTGGCCGACGGCGAACGCGGCGCCCTCGCGGTCACCCACCTGGACCGGCGCGGCACCGTGCTGATCCGCTTCACGGTCGGCGACACAGTGTCGCTGGACCGCGCGCCCTGCCCGCATTGCGGACGCACCAGCGAGCGCGTGGTCGGGCCGGTGGTGCGTACCAAAGACCTGGTCAAGGTCAAGGGCATGCTGATCAACCCGGCGGTGCTGCTGGAGACCCTGCAGGGGCTGCCGGGCGTGGTGGAGTTGCAGGTGGTGGTCGGCCGGATGGACGCAAGCGACCCTTTTTCGATGGACGAGATGGTAGTGCGTGTGGCAACGGACAACGCGGACCACGGAGCGATGGCGGCGCTGATCGCCGACAAGGCGCAAGAGGCGGTGCGCGTGCGCCCCCGCATCGAGTTCGCGGCGGCAGCGGAGATATATGATGCCGGCCACCAGACCAAGGCCAAGCGCTTCGTCGACACGCGCTGAGTGCGCGGCGCCAAAAACAAAGGGCCGCTGGTCAGTTCAATGCGCGGCCCTTTGCTTGTACGGTCCCGCGCTCCTCAGGTACCGAGAATGGTCCCGACGGCGATGCCGAAGGTGTCGGCATTGGCCTTCTTGGCCTCGCCCAGCTTCGCCTTGGTGACGTGGATGCGGCCATTCTGCGTGGTGATGACGATCTTGCCGTTGCCGGACTCGACCACCTCGCCGATCTTGCCCTTGACCGCGCCGAAGGTACGCACCGGTTCGAGCGACGAGTCGTAGATGAACAGCTTGGCGCCGCCGCACAGGGTCCAGGCGCCCGGCGCCGGGTTGCAGCCGCGGATCAGGTTGTAGACGATGGTGCCGTGGTTGGCCCAGTTGATCCTCGACTCGTTGTCGCGGCACCAGCCTTCGTAGGTGGCTTGCGATTCGTCCTGCACGGTTTCGGTGTGCTTGCCGGCGACCACCAGGTCGGCGGCTTCGATCATCGCGTCCACGCCTTGCGGGAACAGGCGGTCGAAATAGATCGTACCCAGGGTGTCGTCAGCGCTGACCGGGGTTTTCTTTTGCAGGATGATCGGGCCTTCGTCCAGCCCGTCGCTGGGGCGGAATATCGTCAGACCCGTCTCTTTCTCGCCGCAGATGATCGGCCAGGAGATGGAAGACGGGCCACGATATTTCGGCAGCAGCGAGGGATGGTATTGAATCGTGCCGTGCTTCGGGATGCTGACGAATTCCTGCGGCGCGAACTGCAGCACATAGGCCATGATGCCGATGTCGGCATTCGCCGCCTGCATCACTTCCACCGCCTCGGGCGCCTTCAGCGACTTGAACTGGTGCACCTTGAGGCCGGCTTCCTGCGCGGCCACGCGCAGCGCATCCGGGCGCGCGCCCTCTTTTTCCGGGGCGCAGAACACCGCGACGATTTCGTCACCGCGCTTCAACAGCTTTTCCAGCACGGCCTTGCCGAAGTCCTGCTGGCCAATGATTGCTACTTTCATTTTTTCTCTTTCAATCTCTATTTGCAGGAGTCAGGCTCAGGCGGCTTTTTTCGGCGGCAGGCTGAAGGCACCGGCGGCCTTCAGCGAAGCAACCTTTGCCTCGTCGAAGCCCAGCACTTCCTTCAGCACTTCGTCGGTGTGCTCGCCCAGCAGGGGCGAGCGCTCGATTTTCGCCGGCGAGGCGGAAAGCTTGATCGGCATGCCGACGTTGTGCCACTTGCCGCGCTTGGGGTGATCCAGCTCGACGTACATGTCGCGGCCGCGCACGTGCACGTCGTCGGCCAGGTCTTCGGTCGACATGATCGGGCCGCAAGGCACGTCGAGGTCGTTGAGGATGGCCATGAATTCGCGCTTGGTGTACTGCGAGGCGAACTGGGTCAGCATGGACCACACCTCGCCCTGGTTCTTGCGGCGATCACCGATGGTGGTGAACTTGGCATCGGTGGCGAGATTCGGCTGATTCACGTCCGGGCCGATGCGGCGGGCCAAAGCTTCCCAAACCGCCTCCTGCACGACGACATAGATGTAATCGTTCGGGCCGTGCGGCTTGCAGTGGATCGCGTTGCCCAATTGGCCACCACCGGAGTCGTTGCCGGCGCGCGGGGTGTAGCTCATGCCCTTTTCGGTGTGCACCGAATACTCCGGCAGGTTGCCGTTTTGCAGGCGCTGGTGGTCGCGCCACTTGACCCGGCACAGGTTCATCACCGAGTCCATCATCGCCACTTCGACGTATTGGCCGAGGCCGGTGATGTTGCGCTGGTGCAAGGCAGCCAGGATG
>DATAZV010000008.1:0-3717 GCA_036271855.1 Burkholderiales bacterium | reverse complement strand
TGAAACTCCGCGCCGGTCACATTCAGGATCCACGCCTGGATGCCGAAACGCTGGTTCCACGCAATGCCTTCGAAAAAAGGATAAATCAGCCCCACCAGCACGGCGGTGGCGATCAACTGCGGATAAAACCGCGCGCGCTCGGCGATGCCGCCGGAAATGATTGCAGGCACCGCTGCAGCGAATGTAAGAAGAAAAAAGAAACGCACCAGCTCGAAGCCGTTCTTTTGCGCCAGCACATCGGCACCGACAAAAAACGTGGTGCCGTAGGCCACCGCATAGCCGATGAAAAAATAGGCGATCGTCGATACTGAAAAATCCACCAGGATTTTCACCAGCGCGTTCACCTGGTTCTTGCGCCTGACCGTGCCCAGTTCGAGAAACGCGAAACCCGCGTGCATCGCCAACACCATCACCGCCCCCAGCAATATGAACAGGGCGTCCGCGCCGCTCTTGATTTGCTCCATTTCTCCCCCATGATCGAAAATGGGGCATTCAAAGCAATTTATGCACCAAAAAGATAAGTTCATGATTGTTAACGCACCAATTATGAACAAACCATGCTCTACCAAGAGAATAAGCACATAAACAATGCGCTTATCCGATTAACGCACCGTTTTTGTGCGTATACACTCTTGACCGGAAGATGGGCTCAAAATCGCCCCGCAGAGCACCCATGCCGAGCGCCACCGAAGGCTAGCGCAGCGTGTTTCGGATTAAGGTAGAGTCAAACCCGATGATTCCCTGGCTGGGCAAGACCCTCACCTTTCCGCCGCTCACCCGCGCCCTGCAGGAACCCAACGGCCTGCTGGCCGCCGGCGGCGACCTGACGCCCGAACGCCTGATCGCCGCCTATACGCGCGGCATCTTTCCCTGGTACTCGGCGCCCCAGCCCATCCTCTGGTGGAGCCCCGACCCGCGCATGGTGCTGTTCCCCGCCGAATTCACCCTGCGCCGCTCGCTCGCCAAGGTCCTGCGCAACCGCGACTACGAAGTGCGCTGCGACACCGCCTTCGAGCGCGTCATGCGCGCCTGCGCCGCCACCCCGCGCGAAGGGCAGGACGGCACCTGGATCACCGAGGAAATCCTCGCCGGCTACTGCGCGCTGCACCGCCAAGGCGTCGCCCATTCGATCGAAACCTGGATCGACGGCAAGCTGGTGGGCGGCCTGTACGGCGTCGCGCTGGGCCGCGTTTTTTATGGCGAGTCGATGTTCGCCCACGCCACCGACGCCTCGAAAATCGCCTTCAGCCATCTGGTGCATTTCTTGCACGCCCGGGGTTGTGGCATCATAGACTGTCAAATGAGAACCGAACACTTGGCCTCCCTCGGCGCACGCGAAATTCCGCGGCCGGAGTTTGCCGCGCGCCTGGCCGATCTCACGCAACAGCCGGCGATGCAGGGCTGGGGCGAAATTGCCCGCGCCTGGTTTCCCGACGGGCACGCGCAGCACCACGTAACGGAAGGCGCATGAGCAAGCTCCACGAGTTACCGTTTTCCGTACTGCAGTTCTACGCCACGGCGCCCTACCCGTGCAGCTACCTGCCCGGCAAGCTGGCGCGCTCGCAAGTAGCCACGCCCTCGCACCTGATCAATGCAGATGTGTACAGCGAACTGGTGCGCGCCGGCTTCCGGCGTTCCGGAATATTTACGTACCGCCCGCATTGCGACGGCTGCCGCGAATGCGTGCCGGTGCGCGTGCCGGTGGCCAGCTTCGTCCCCACCCGGGCGCAAACCCGCGCCTACAAGCGCCACGCCAACCTGCGCCCCACCGTCACCAACCTGGGCTACTCGGCCGAGCACTACGCGCTGTATTTGAAGTACCAGGCCAGCCGCCACGCCGGCGGCGGCATGGACCAGGACAGCCGCGACCAGTACGCGCACTTTCTCCTGCAAAGCCGCATCAACAGCCGCCTGATCGCCTTTCGCGACGGCGCAGGCGACGACCCGGCGCTCAAATTGGTGTCCATCGTCGACATTCTCAACGACGGCCTCTCCTCGGTCTATACCTTCTTCGAGCCCGACGACCTGAAGACCAGCTACGGCACCTACAGCATCCTGTGGCAGATCGAGCAATGCAAGCGCCTCAAGCTGCCCTATCTCTACCTCGGCTACTGGATCCGCGGCAGCCGCAAGATGGCCTACAAGGCCAATTTCGCGCCGATCGAGGGTCTGATCGACGGCGTCTGGCGCCCGGTGTCGAACGACGTTGCGTAAACGGCAACGCCCAAAAAAAAGACGCTGCCTGGGCAGCGTCTTTTAATTTTCAGCACACCGCTTAAGCGGCATTCTCCAGCTTCAACCCTAGGCCCTGCACGCCGGCAGCGCCAGCGCCTGCAACACTTCGCCGCTGCCGGCGCGCTGCACCACCGCGCTCACGCCCACATCCGCCAGCTTCGCGCCCTTGGGCAGCACCAGGTTGCGCGACAACTGTGCGTGGCCGGCGCCATCCAGCGCGATCGGCCCGATCCACTCGCGCACCACGTAGTCATGATGCAGGGTCACGCCGCGGTTCTCGCCCGCCTTCACCGGTGTCACCAGGTTGCTTTGCGTCAGCGCCAGAAACAGCGCCGCGCCGTTGCGGTCCGACGCGTTCGGCACGCTGGCCTCTACCTGCGCCGCCAGCCCATTGGCGCCGGGTTGCAGCGCGATATGCAGTTGCGCCTTCGCCGGGGCGTTTTTCAGGCGCTCGAGGTCGCTCTTCAACGCCCCCTCGGACCACTCGCGATAGTCGCGCCCGTTCAGCACCACCTGCGGCGTATAGACCACGCGGCTCTTGCCCCAGGACGCCACTTCCTTCTGGCGCTGGCTGTAGGCGGCGCGGCCGAACTCGTCCTTCCAGCCGATGTAATCCCAGTAGTCGACATGAAAGCCCAGCGGCACCACCGCATCGCTGGCATGCGAGACGCCGGAGAGCCACTTGTCGGCCGGCGGACAGGAACTGCAGCCTTCCGAGGTATAGAGCTCCAGCACGGCGGCGGTGCCGGGGCCGGAGGTTTTTTCGCAACTGGCGGCATAGGCGCCGCCGGCGGTGAGGGCGGACAGGGCCGCGGCGATGACTAGTGATTTGTGCATGATGGATTCCTTGTAGCGTGTATACGCCGGCCGAGCCGCGCCGGATGCCGGATGCCGGATGCCGGATGCCGGAAGTAGACCGCCGCGCCGCCCGCCAGGCAATACGCATTTTCCACGCATCCAAAAACGCCGCCCAAGCGTGTTTCAGGAATAGTCGGCATCTCTTTTCGCACATGGCGCGGCCCAAAGTTTGGCCGTAAGATCGCCGCTACTTTAGCCCCGGGCACGCCGCCGGGGCAAATACACAAAGCACAGGGAGCGAGACATGCCGCAAACAGCCGCCCAGCAAGCAGACGCCAAGGCGCCGCTGGTTCAAGGAAACGAACACTGGGCCCACAAGGGCGAGGTCAAGCTCTTCCTGTGGGAGAAAAAGCACGTCCCCGGCACCGCCCACAAGGGCACCATCCTGTTCATCCACGGCTCCTCCTGGTGCGGCCAGCCCACTTTCGACCTGCACGTCCCCGGCCGCCCCTTTTCTTCGGTGATGGACTGGTTCGCCGCCCGCGGCTACGACAGCTGGTGCCTGGACGCCGAAGGCTACGGCCGTTCCGACAAACAGCGCGACATCAACTTCGGCATCGAAAACGGCGCGGAGGACATCGCCGCCGCCAGCGACTACATCCTCAAGCACGACGGCATCAAGCA
>DATAZV010000007.1:0-24529 GCA_036271855.1 Burkholderiales bacterium | reverse complement strand
ACGTGCCCGGCGGTGGTGGCGATGTTCACCGGCTGGTCGTCGAGCACCCAGTCGGCCACGTACTTGATGCCCTCTTCGGCCAGGATGTCGATGGTGTCGTAGGTTTCGGTGAGGCCCGGGCTCTCCCAGCCGACCGGCGCCTTGCCGGTGAATTCCTTGATCGCGTTGACCGTATCGCGGATCGAACTGCGCTGGTCTTCCAGCTTGTGCATCGGCCCCTGGAAGTAGCCATGGCCCATGAATTCCCAGCCGGCATCCAGCCCGGCTTGCGCGACGCGCGGATAGTTCTTGCAGACGATACCGTTGATCGCCAGGGTCGGGATCACGCCGTGTTTGGCCAGCACTTCATGGATGCGCCAGAAGCCCACGCGCATGCCGTACTCGTGCCAGGCCCAGTTCGGCAGGTCCGGCAGCATCGGCTGGCCCATCGGCGGAGAAAGCACGGTGCGCGGCATCGGCCGCTCGATGCCCCAGTCTTCCACATTGACGATCACCCACACCGCCATGCGCGCGCCGCCGGGAAGCTTCAATGGCGGACGATCGACGATCGCGGTAAACGGAACGCGATCTTTCGGCAGGCGGGGCGTGCTCATTGCAGATGCTTCCTATCGGTAACGATTATTGGCCGATGGCTTTGTTGACCGCCGGCATCACCTTCTCGGCCATCAGTTCCATCGAGCGGCGCGCCAGCTTGGGATCGACCCAGTCCATGCCGCAATACAGGAGTGTACCGAAATCACCGACGTCCTTGCGCAGCGCAACAATCTGCTCCGTCACCTGGTCCGGCGTGCCGGCGATCACCAGACGGTCGAGGATGTAGTCGACGGTGATGTCCGAATCCGGTTGCTCCTTATTTTCCTTGAACAGGTTGGCGCGGCCGGCGCGGATCAGCTTGGTGCTGATCTGCTTGTAGTAGAAGCGGTATGGGCTGTTGGCGCCGAAGGCGTATTCCTTCGCCGTCTTTTCGTCGTCGGCGACGAAAATGGTCTTGGCCACGCGCCAGTTTTTTGCATCCGGTTTCAGGCCGCCGGCTTCGCAGCCTTCGACATATTTGCCCCAGTGCGACTTCACCCATTGCGGCAGCAAGAAGTTCGCCGAGATCGGACTCCAGCCGCGCTTGGCCGCTTCCGAGCAACCGCGCGAAAAGGGTTCGACCACGGTGACGACAATGTGCGGATGCGGCTTCTGGAACGGCTTGACCATGATGCCCTGGCCGATGTCCGGAATCATCGTGCGTTCGGTACTCACCTTCCAGTGCTTGCCCTCGATGTTGTAGGGCGCGGTGCCGTTCCAGATGGCGAGGATGGCGTCGATGCACTCGACGAACTTCTCGTTGCGGTTCACATCCAGGTTGCCGAACACTTCCCAATCGGAGGGCAGGCCGCCGGGGCTGATGCCCATGATGACGCGGCCACGCGTGATGTTGTCGAGCATCGCCACCTTGGTGGCCACCGCCGCCGGGTGGGTGTTGGCGAGATTGACTGTGCCGGTGCACAGCATGATGTTCTTGGTCTCGAAGGCCAGGCTGGCCAGGAACACCACGCAGTCGGTCACCGTCTCGGCGGTGTCGGTGACGTGCTCGCCGACATAGGCTTCGGTAAAACCCAGCTTGTCGGCCAGGATGATGGCTTCGCGGTCCTCGGTCAGGGTATCCGCGTAGTTGCGCGACGGCGGATGCAAAGGCATGGTGAAGTAACCGAGTTTCATGGTTTGTCTCCTGCGGAACTGGATATAAGCGAGGGGCGCTGGATGCGCCGATGTGGGGCGATGATAAACGAGCGCCCCATCCCTTTTTCAGGTGTTCGCCAAATAGTAGCTATTAGGCAAGCACGAGGCGGCGAAGCCGCTAATGGGCGCGCCGCCACCCTTCGCGCCAGAGATGGCCGGGCCCGCCGCTCCTCTAGAGGTTCTACGGGCAGCGGGCGAAATGGGCTTCCAGCGCGGCCACCAGTTCAGCCGGCTTTTCCTCCGGCGGAAAGTGCGCGCAGTCGGCCATCGACAGCATGTGGAAATTCTCCGCCAGCGGGCCGATGGCATTGGCAATCGCCTCCCCCAGCCAGAGCGCCCCGCCGATGGCCAGTACCGGCGGTTTCAGCTTGTTGGCCGCCAGGATGCGGTTTTGCGCGCCAGATTCGAAGATCGTGCGGTAGTACTTGAGCGCTTCGACGAAGGCGCCAGGTCGGGAATACAGTCGCACGTACTCCGCCGCCGTCTCGGGCGGAATCGCGCCGGGATGGGCGACGCGATGGCGAAAAATCCATTCGAGATAAAGGTTTTCGCGCCCGGTGACCAACTCCTCCGGTAACTCCGGCATGCAGTTAAAAAAGAAATGCCAGGTCTTTTTCGCCTGCTCCGGCGTGAAGGCATAGGCGCCGCCGGGGGCGATGCCGGGCACCGCCGCTTCCATCAGCGTGGCGCCGCGCAGGGTATCGGCATATTTCGCCGCGTAGGTATAGCCGATCCAGCAGCCGATGTCGTGGCCGACCAAATGAAAACGCGGCAGTTTCAGCTTGCTCACGAGTTCATGGAACAGCGCGGCAATGCTTTCCATGTCATAGCGCCCGGTCGCCAGCGAAGTGCCCAGCGCCGGCGGCTCGACTGCGATCACCCGGTAGCGCGGACTGAGCAGCGGGATCACCTTCTCCCAGGTCAGCGCCGATTCGGGCCAGCCGGAAATCAGCAACACCGGGTCGCCGCTGCCGGCTTCGTAGCATTGCAGTTGCGTGTCGCCGACGGCGATCATCGAGGCTTTGGTGTTTGCGAATGCCATGGCGTTCAAGGACGTTGGTGTGGTTGTTCCCAGTTTAAACCTTGCCCAGCGCGCGCAATATTTTTTCCGGCGTGAAGGGCTGCGATGTCACGCGCGCGTTCAGGGGCAGCATCGCATCGTTGATCGCGTTCATCACCGCCGCCGGTGCACCCGCGGTGCCGGCCTCCCCCGCTCCCTTGGCGCCGAGTTCGGAAGTCTTGGTCGGGCTCTCGACGTGGGCGATCACCATGTCGGGCATCTCGCCCGCCATCGGTACCAGGTAGTCGGCCATGCTGCCATTGAGCATCTGCCCGTCGGCGCTGTACAGGCATTCCTCGAACATCGCCCCACCAATGCCTTGCACGATACCGCCGCGCATCTGCTCGTCCACCAGCATCGGGTTGAGGATGGTGCCGCAGTCTTCCACCACCCAGTGCTTGAGCAGCTTGACAAAGCCGGTGTCGGGATCGACTTCCACCAGCGAAGCCTGGATGCCGTTGGTAAACGTGAAACCGTAGCCGCGCGGCGTGTAGTGGCGCGTCACCGTCAGCTCGCTCTGGAAATCCATCGGCAAGGTGTCGGGACGGAAGTAGCCGACGCGGCCGACCTCGGCCAGCGGCATCTTGGTGGCGCCGGTGAGTTTGTCGTAGACCTCGTTGGCCGTGATATCCAGCGTGCCCTTGTCCACACTGAGGATGGCGGCTGCGATATCGAGGATGTTCGACTTCAGCACCTTGGCGGACTGCAACACGGCCTCGCCGCCGATGCCGGCGCCGCGCGAAGCCCAGGTGCCGCCGCCGTACGGCGTGACCTCGGTGTCGCCGGTCACCACCTTCACCTTCTCCATCGTGATGCCCAGCACGGTAGCGGCTATCTGCGCGAACACCGCGTCGTTGCCCTGCCCCTGCTCGGTAACGCTCACCAGCACCGTCACCATGCCGGTGGGTTCCAGGCGCAGGGTGGCGCCGTCCTGCGCGGAGATGCGCGCCCCGCCGACGCCGTAAAACGCCGGCGAAGGATTGGTCACCTCGATCATCGCCGCCAGGCCAATGCCCCGATACACGCCCTGCTTGCGCAACTCCGCCTGCTCCGCGCGCAGTTTGTCGTAGTCCATCAGCGCCAGCAGCTTGTCCAGGCACTGGTGGTGCGACAGCAATTCGAACTTCAGGCCCGAGGGAAAGGTGTAGGGATAGGCGTCGTCGGGAATCAGGTTCCTGCGGCGGAACTCGGCGGGGTCCATGCCCAGCTTCTGCGCCGCCAGATCGACAATACCCTCAGTCACCGCCACCGCGATCGGGTGGCCCACACCGCGATACTGGCAGGTGACGTTCTTGTTGGTGAACACCACATCGAGCCGGGCGCGATATTCCTTGTGCGCATACGGCCCGCCGGTGAGGTTCACCACCTGGTTGCCCTCGATGCCACTGGTGCGCGGGTAGACCGAATACGGGCCGATGCCGGTGAGGTCGTCGATCTCGAAAGCGAGAATTTTTCCCTCTTTGGTCGCCGCCAGGCGAGTGCGCACGCGGTGCTCGCGCGCGTGGATGTCGGTGAGAAAACTCTCCAGCCGGTCGGCGATGAATTTCACCGGGCGCCTGAGCATCACCGAAATCGCCGCGGTGGCCATCTCGTCCGGATACACGTGCACCTTGATGCCGAAGGAGCCGCCCACGTCCTTGCTCACCACGCGCACGTTCGCCTCGGGAATGTTCAGGTGGCGCGACATGATGTCCTGCATCATGTGCGGCGCTTGCGTGCCCTGGTAGACGGTGAGGCTATGCTGCGCCGGGTTATAGTCGGCGACGATGGTGCGGCCTTCAAGGGTCACCCCGGTGTGGCGGCCGAAATGGAAGGTGTCTTCGACCACCACGTCGGCATGCGCGAAGGCATCGTCCACGCCTTCGGTGGTGAAGTCGCGGTGAAAGCAGAGGTTGTCGCCCAGGTCCGGATGGATCACCGGTGTGGCCGGGTCCAGCGCCAGTTCCATATCGGTCAACGCCGGCAGTTCCTCCCACTCCACCTCGATCAATTGCAGCGCGTCTTCCGCCTGCGCGCGGGTCTCGGCAATGATCGCCGCCACCGCCTCGCCCTGCCAGCAGGCGCGCTCGATGGCGACCGCGTATTGGGCGGGCGACTTCAAGCCCTTGAGGTGCGAAAGCACCGCCACCCACGGCGTGCAGTACTCGGCAATTGCGCGGCCGTCGAAGGTGGCGATGACGCCGGGCGATTGCCGCGCCTTCGACAGGTCGAGGCTGACAATGCGCGCGTGCGCATGCGGGCTGCGGAAGAACACGACGTGGGCCAGGCGCGGAAAGCGCAGGTCATCGGTATAGGCGCCGCGCCCCTGCAGCAAGCGCTTCGCATTGGCGCGCGGAATGCTCTTGCCGATGTAGCCGGTGTCGGTTTTTGTACCGGGCGCGGAAACAGGAAGTTCGGCGCGGGCGTTCATTTGACCACCTTGAGCGCTTGCGGGGCGGCACCTTTCGCCTTGCGCGCCTTCAGCACGGCCTCGATCGCATCGACGATGGCCTGGTAGCCGGTACAGCGGCAATAGTTGCCGCTGATGTATTCGCGGATCTCCTCGCGGCTCGCGTCGGGCATCTCGCGGACGAGATCCTGCGCCGCCATCAGCATGCCCGGTGTACAGAAGCCGCATTGCAGGGCATTGTGTTCGTGGAAAGCCTGTTGCAGGTCGGCGATCTCGCCGCTATCCGACAGGCCCTCGATGGTATCCACCCGCCGCCCGTCGGTCGCCACCGCCAGCGTCAGGCAGCCGCGCACGATGTCGCCGTCCACCCGCACCGTGCAGGCGCCGCACACGCCATGCTCGCAGCCGGCATGCGCGCCGGTGAGGCCGCATTCCTCGCGCAGGTAATCGATCAGGTGCATGCGCGGCTCGACCGCGCGGTTCTCGGTGACGCCGTTGACGGTGATGGCCGTCTGCCTTTTCCCGCTCATCACGCGCCCTCCGCCAAGGCCGCCAGCGCGCGGCCGGTAAGCACGCGCGCCAGATGCATTTTGGTGGCACCCGACGAGTAAAGGTCGGCCGCCGGGTCAAGGTCGCCGGCCAGCGCGCGTTGCGCCGCGCCGACCAGGTCTGTGGAATAGGCCTGGCCTTCGAGTGCCGCCATCGCCTGGCGCGCCAGCACCGGAATGCCGCCTACACCCAGGTAAGCCAGGCTGACGTCGCTCAGCACGCCGCCCGCCACCTTGCCGTGCGCCGCGATGCCGACAATCGCGTAGTCGCCATGGCGCCGCGCCAGTTCCATGAACACCGAGCGGTAACCAGGCTTTTGCACCGCGATTTCACCGCGCGCCACCAGCTCGCTTGGCCGTAGCTCAGTCTCGTACAGGGCCTTGAAAAAATCCCGCGCCGCCACCTTGCGCTCACCCGCGCGCGACACCAGCACAATGGTCGCATCCAGGGCCACCAGGCAGGCCGGATATTCGGCCGCCGGATCGGCAAAGGCCACGCTGCCGCCGAAGGTGCCGGCATTGCGGATCGCGATGTGCGCCACGTGCGGCACCGCCTGCGCCAGCAGCGGCACCTGCGCGGCCACCGCCTCCGAGCGCTCGATTTCGCGGTGCCTGACCAGCGCGCCTATGCTCAGCAGCCCGCCGTCGCTGCGGATGCCCGTCAGCGCCGGCTCGTTCAATCCGGTGATGTCGATCAGGATGCCGGGCTGCGACAGGCGCATGTTGAGCGTCGCCATCAGGGTCTGGCCGCCGGCCAGCAGCTTGGCCTCGTCCCCATGCTGCTCCAGCAGGTCGAACACCTCGGCCAGGCTGGCGGGCCTGGCATAGTCAAATGCGGGCGCTTTCAAACGCTGTCTCCTTGGGCTTTATATGCCGCGCCCCTTGCACCGGGAGAGCGGCCTTAAATGCTATCGTAACGCGTTGCCGCCAAAAACGCCCGCGCCGCCCTGGGGCGGCGCGAAACCGGCGTTTGTCTGCGCTTGTCCGGGCCTAACGGCCGCCGGAAACATCGATCATGGTGCCGTGGATGTAGGAGGCTGCATCGGTGGTCAGCCATACCACCGCCTCGGCCACTTCTTCCGGGCGGCCGGCGCGGCCGATCGGTACCGTCGGCCCGGCCTTGTCGAGCAGGGCCTGGCCGCCGTGGGCGTTGTGGATTGTTGTGGTGATCAGCCCCGGGCGTACGCCGATGACGCGCACGCCCTCGGTGCCGACTTCCTTGGCCAGGGCCACCACCATGCTGTCGAGCGCGCCCTTGGAAGCGGCGTAATGCGATTCTTCCGGCAGGCCGCCGTGGCGCGCCGCGGCAGACGACATCTGGATGATCGCCCCGCCCTTGCCGCCATGTTTGGTGGACATGCGCTTGAGCGCCTCGCGGGTGCAATAGAACACGTTGAACACGTTGGCGGCGAAAATCTCCTGCAGCAGGTCGGCGGGCATCTCGTCCGCGCGGCACTGGCGGATCACCACGCCGGCGTTGTTGACCAGAGCATCGACGCGGCCGAGCTTTTCGTCGACTTCCTTGAACAGGCGCACCACTTCGGCTTCCTTGCTCACGTCGGCCTGGATCGCCACCGCCTTGCCGCCGGCGCTGGTAATCGCGGCCACCACCTTGTCGGCCTCCGCCTTGCTGTTGGCGTAATTCACCGCCACCGCGTAACCCTCTTTGGCCGCGCGCTTGGCAATCGCCGCGCCTATGCCTCGGCTGGCGCCGGTGACGATCATGACTTTGCTCATTTACCGCTCCTACTTCAGTTGGGAATACGCCGTCGGCGTGAGGATCGAATTGGCCGAGTGGGCGACGATGGGGCCGTCGGCCTCGGATGCGGCGCGCGCCTTGACCCAATCCGGATCGGCCTGGAAGGCATTCCACTTGGTCTGGCGTTCTTCCAGGCTTTCCCACGCCAGGAAATAGGTGAGCTTCTGGTTGTTGTCGCCGATATAGTCGGTGAAAAAGCCGACCTGGCGGATGCCGTGCTTTTCCCACATTTTCAGGGTGACTTCGGAAAAGCGCTTGTTCAGCGCCGGCAGGCGGCCGGGAAGGCAGTAGTAAACGCGCATTTCGTAGAGCATTCTTGTTCCTCCGGTAGATTCGCTTCGGGTCTGGGGCTTGATTAAAAGCAGCACTCGCGTCCCGGCATCCAGCGGGCAGGGAGACGTCGGCTGCCGATGATACGCCGCCGACCCGGGGGAACCAAGCCCCCGGGTCGGCAATCCGCTTATTTGGCGCTTATCTCGATATCGCGCAATACCTCTTCGCCTTCACGCGCAATCTCGTTTTCGATCAGCGCACCGCAGCCCGGGCAAAAGAACTGCCGCCACACCGGCCGCGCGTCGATATAGCGCTTGTAGTCGCCGATGTTGCGGTTGGCCACGCCGATGTCCTGCTCCTCAAGAATGCAGTGGTCCTTGTAATTCTCGCGCGCGGAACCGAGATCGGCATCGCACTTGGCGCAGCAGGCGTGCACACCACCGTTGACCTTGCGCAGGTTCAGGTTTTCGGTCGGCCTGGCCATCACCGCGCCGGTGAGCTTTTTCACCGAGCCGTCATTGCGCACCCGTGCCAGGCGGCGCTTGGCGCGCAGCTTGGCGGTGGCATCCGCATCGAGTTCGCCCTTTTCCGAAAGCACCACGCCATAGATGGCATCGGCCGCCTCGCGCGAGACCACGCGGTTGTCCCAGTCGGCCTGCACCCGTTCGGCATCGCGCTCGAAGGGGTCGCCGAAACCGCCGGCGCCGGTCCAGATCACCGCGTAAACGTCTTGCGGCATCTGGGTGAATCCCTGCTGGCGCAAGCCCAGCACTTCGTCGGTGCCCTTCACCTCGGCGATGTCGCCGACCATCTGCTGGCGGTCCATGCGCGCCTTGATGTCGGTATCGCGCTTGAACTTGTAGACATTCACCGAGGCGGGATAGCCGCCCATCATGCCGGTGGAAGTGGGAATGGCGTTGCCGGACGAAAGCGTGTCCTGGTTGATCGAGGCGGTGCGGTGCGGAATGAAGCAGGACTCCGCCGACACGCCGCCGCGCCACTTGCCGGCACCGCCCGAGTCCAGCACTTCCTTGCGGTAGAGAAACAGTACCGGGAAATCCTGCTCGGTGTGCTCGACGTTGGGCAGGCGGCAGATCGGCGTGCGCGACTGGCCGCCGGTGTTGATGCCGTCGCCGTTGGAGAAGGCGCCGATAGCCCCACCGATCGGATCCACCAGCAGGTAACCGTAATAGTCGCCCCACTGGTTGATGCCGCGAAACAGCGTGCCCGGCCACTGGCTGGTGCCGCCGATGCACATGATGTCGCCGCGCATCTGCGGGTCGGTGTAGATCATTTTCGACAGCACGTTGTAGGCCGGGTAATACGAAATCTCCATCGACTGCGTCGGCGCGGTCGAAACCGAAGCCGGAAAATCGGCACAGTTAAACGTTCCTGGCGAGGGATCGAACTCGACGTGGCGCAGCGCCCCGGCGACGCAAAAATACTGCTCCCAGCACATCAGCTGATTCAGCGCCACCATGATGGCGCCGCGCCAGCCGGAGTAGGTGGCGTTCATTGCGCCATCCTGCCCCGCGCTGCCGTCGTTCTCGAAGATCAGCTTGTTGCCTTCCTTGCGCAAGGTCAGGCACACCTTGTAGGTGCCGCGATCGCCGGGGCGGCAGCACTCGACGTAAGTGCGGTCGCGCCAGACGCCGTCGGGCAGGCGCTTCATCTTGGCCAGAAAGGCCTTTTCGGAGTTGTCGATCACGCGGGTCATCACGCCCTTGACCACTTCCGGGCCGTACTTGGCGATCAGCGTGAGGATGCGCTCCTTCGCGGTGAAATTGCCGGCGAGCTGGGCGCGGAAGTCCAGCGCCACGGCGTCGGGCTTGCGCGAGGAGCGCAGGTACATCTCCTCCAGGTCTCGGCGGATCACGTTGTTCTCGACAATCTTGATCGGCGGAATGCAGATGCCTTCGTCGAACGCGTCCTTGGCGGAGGGACAGAAGGAGGACGGCGTGGTGCCGCCGATGTCGTACTGGTGCAGGCAGTTGGTGGTCCAGCAGAACAGCTCGCCCTTCCAGAACACCGGGCAGATCAGCATCACGTCCTGCTGGTGCGCGGCACCGACCCAGGGGTCGTTGGCGAGGAACATGTCGCCGTCCTTGATGCCGGGATTGTCGCTGCGGTATTCGAGGATCCACTTCACCTGGGTGTCGGTGACGCCCGACATGTACTGCATGTAGGGGCCGAAGTAGAGGAACTCCCCATCTTCGGTGAGGATGGACGGGTTCAGGTCCAGCGCATACATCGCCACCGGCGAGCCGGACAGGCGCTGGATGGTGGCGCCGTGCTCTTCATTCACGTGCCACAGCGCGTGGCGCACCACTTCGAAGGTGATGGGATCGATGTCCTTCACCTTCTTGGTGTGCAGCTTGAGCTTGGGCGATATCTTCAGCTTCTTCGGCGGCACGTAACCGTGCTTCTTGCCGTCGAATACCTCACCTTTCATTTCACTGATCTTGGGCATGACGGTTTCCTTTACTTGGTGCCGAACAGGATTTCAAAATTGCCGAAGGCGTCGACCCGCAAGGTGCGCCCGGGATGGATGACGACGGTGGTCTGCGTGGTCTCGATCACCGCCGGCCCCTTGATCTTGTTCCCCGGCTTCAGGAATGCGCCGTCGTAGATCGGCGTCTTCACCGACTTTTTCAGGTCGGCCCAGTAGATGGCGCGCGGCGCCACCTTGGCCTGCTTGGCGATCACGCCACTCATGGTCTTGGCTTTGGACAGCTTGGGCCGCGGCGTGGTGGCGGTGGCGCGCAGGCGCATGGTCACCAGTTCGATGCGCGCATTGTGGTACGACGAACCCGCACCGTAGAGCTGTTCGTAGCGCTCGTAAAAGCGCGCGCGCAGCTTTTCCCAAGCAGCCGCCTTGAAGCGCTTTTCCGGAAACACCACCTCGACTTCGTTGATCTGCCCCTTGTGGCGCAGGTCCAGCGAATAGGAAAACTGGCGCCGCGCCTTCGGAATGCCGTCCTTGTCCATTTGCGCGTGCGCCTTCGCTTCCAGCGCATCGAGCACGTCGTTGACGCGCTTGGGGTCCAGCGGCGTCACCTGGATATCCACCTGCTCGTAGACGTGCAGGATGTCCGCCGAAGCAGCGCCGAAAGCACACCAGGTGGAAGCGATCTGCTTGAGCGGAATCACCACCTTCTGCACCCCCAACTCGGCGCCGAACACGCTCGCATGCATCGGCCCCGCGCCGCCAAAGGCGTAGAGCACGAAGTCGCGCGGATCGAAGCCCTTTTGCACCGTCATCTTGCGGATGATGTCGGCCATCTTGAACTCGGCGATTTTCGCGATACCCGCCGCCGCTTCCATCAGCGAAATGCCCAGGATCTTGGCGATCTTGCCGATCGCCTCGGTCGCCTTTTCCTTGTCCAGCTTGATCCGGCCGCCGAGGAAATTGTCCGGGTTGATGTAGCCCAGCACCACGTCGGCGTCGGTCACCACCGGGTTGATGCCGCCCTTGCCGTAGCAAACCGGGCCGGGGTCGGCGCCCGCGCTTTCGGGTCCGACACGCATGGTCTTGGTCATCGCATCGACCACTGCCATCGAGCCACCGCCGGCGCCGATGGCCTGGATGTCGACCTTCGGCAGGAAGTATTCGTACTGCGCCACTTCCGAAATGAATGAGTAGGCAGGCCGTGTGTCGTAGATGATGCCGACGTCGAAAGACGTGCCGCCCATGTCGGTGGTAATCACGTTCGGCGTGCCCATCAGCTTGCCCAGGTACACCGAACCCGTCACGCCCGACACCGGGCCGGAGTCCAGCGTCAGCAATGGCGACTCCATCGCCTTGTCGATCGAGATCGAGCCGCCGCCGCACTGGGTGATCTGCAGCGGCTGGTGGTAGCCGGAAGCCTTGAGCTGCTTGTCCAGGTTCGAGAGATAGCGCGCCATCACCGGGCCGATATAGGCGTTGAGCACCGTCGCCGTGGTGCGCTCGTATTCGCCCCACTTCGGCGCGATGTCCACCGAGCAAGAGACGAATACGTTGGGCGCCATTTCCTCGATCATCTTGCGCACGCGGCGCTCGTGCTTGCCGTCCTTGAACGACCAGAGGAAGCACACCGCAATCGCCTCGCAGCCGGCATCCAGCAGGCGCTGGATCGCCGCGCGTGTCTCTTCTTCATTGAGCGGCACCACCACTTCGCCGAAACAGTCCATGCGCTCGGAGACGCCCTCGACCAGGCGCTTGGGCACGATCGGGTTCGGCTTCTGGCTCTCGGGAAAGTGCACCACCTTGTTGAGGTCGTGCGAGTTGACCCCGCGCGAGCCGCGCATGATGTGGATCGCGTCTTCATGGCCCTTGGTGGTGATCAGCCCGACCTTGGAACCCTTGCGCTGGATCAGCGCGTTGGTGCCCACCGTGGTGCCGTGGGTCAGCACCTTGATCTGGGCGCAGAAGTCCTCGAACGACAGCTTCAGTTCGGTGGCGGCCACGCCCAGCGCATTGATCATGCCCTGGGCGAAATTGCCCGGCGTGGAGGGGGATTTGGTGGCGGTGATCCGGCCGCGCTCGTCCAGCACCACGCAGTCCGTGAACGTGCCCCCGATGTCGACCCCGACTAGGTATCGGCTCATCTTTGTCTGTCTCCTGTGACCCTGTTGGATAAAAGCTGGGTTGCTTGTGGCGGCGCGCAGGCGCAAGGCTGCGCGCGGCGCTCGGGCGCAAGTATGCTCAAAGCCGGGGTTTCTAGTCCAATAACGCCTTGGCATAGCGCCCATGCCGGGGGCGCATGGGCTGTCACGACAGGTATTTTCGTAACCTCAGCCGAGGAACTCGGCGCTTTTCCACTTGCCCGAGGCCACCGTGGTGCGGGTGATGTCGAACAGCATCTGCATCAGCGCCTGCGCCGGGCGCGACAGGGTGCGGCGCGGCGAAGCCGCCAGCGCCCAGGTCACCGCCAGTCCTTCGACCTGGGTCACCGCCAGCTTGCGCTTGCGCAATTGCGCCTGCACCGCGCAGTAGGAGATCACCGTGTAGCCGGCGCCCTCCTCCACCAGGTCGAGCATCAGGGGAATCGAGTTGGTTTCGAGATTGGGGCGGAAGTCGATGCGCGCGCGCTTGAAGCCGTCTTCGACGATGCCGCGCAGCGCATTCGGGCGCAGCGTGAGGATCAGCGGCAGGCCAGCGAGCGCCTCCACCGGCAGCGAGCCGGAAGAGCGCAGGCGCTGAGCGCGCGCGCCGACCAGGAACATCGCCTCGCGCACCAGTGGCGTATGGCTGAGCGCCGCGCGCGGCTCGCTGGCGGAGACGATCGCCAGGTCGATCTTGCCGGTATGCACGCCTTCGTTCAGGGTCACGCTCAGGCCCTCGACCAGGCGCAGCAGCACGCGCGGAAAGCGCTTGCGGTAAGCGCGGATCAGCGGCAGCGTGATGGTGTCGTACATCGAGGGCGGCATGCCGAAGGTGAGCTCGCCCGCCGGCTCGTCGGCCAGCAGCGACACCTCGTGGCGCAGGCGCTGGAAGTCGTCCACCAGGCCGCTGGCGCGCTGGCGAAACAGGGTGCCGGCCTCGGTCAGGTGCACGCCGCGCTCGGTGCGGGTGAACAGCTTGACCCCGAGTTCGCGTTCCAGCTGGCTGATCTGCCTTGATAAGGCCGGCTGTGCGATGTGCAGCACCGCCGCCGCCTTGGTGAAGCTCTCCAGCTCGGCGATCTGCAGGAAATTGCGCAGCAGTTTCAGGTCCATCGGTGTTCCATGCCGTGACGCCGCAAAGCCGTTCATGGTACGCTATTTGTCTCGCGCCATCCTCGCGCCCGCCCCTCCCGGGGCCGACCGAACCACCCTATCCGCAATACCCGCCACCGAAAGAAAACCCACCATGGAAATGACCGGCACCCAGACGCTGCCCGTCTCCCAGCAGATCGCCTGGGACGCACTCAATGACCCCGAAGTGCTGAAGGCCTCGATCACCGGCTGCGACCTGCTGGACCGCACCAGCGACACCGAATTCAACGCCGGCGTCACCGCCGCCATCGGCCCGGTGAAAGCCAAGTTCAAGGCCAAGCTGACCTTGTCGGACGTCGATGCGCCCAACGCCTACACCATCCGTTTCGACGGCCAGGGCGGCGTGGCAGGCTTCGGCAAGGGCGAGGCCACGGTGAAGCTCACTTCCGAAGGCGAGAACCAGACCCGCCTCGACTACAGCGCGAAAGCCAACGTCGGCGGCAAGCTGGCGCAAATCGGCTCGCGCCTGGTGGACTCGGCGGCGAAGAAGATGGCCGACGACTTTTTCAAGAAGTTCAACGCCGAGCTGGCCAAGCGCAATCCCTCTGCCTGAATTCTCGGCGACGCAGCAATAAAAAAGCCCGGCATCGCCGGGCTTTTTTATTCAGCACGCAACTCATGCGCCGCCGCGGGTGAGTTCCGCCGCCCGCTTCACCGACTTGACGATATTCACATAGCCGGTGCAACGGCACAGGTTGCCGTGCAGGCCCTTGATGATGTCGTGCTCGCTGGGATTGGGGTTCTGCTTGAGGATCGCCGCCGAGGTCATGATCATCCCCGGGGTACAGAAGCCGCATTGCAGGCCGTGGCACTCGGTGAAGGCCTGCTGCACCGGATGGAGTTTCTCGCCCTTGGCCATGCCCTCGATGGTGACGATGTCGGCGCCTTCAGCCTGGATCGCCAGCATGGTGCAGGACTTGATCGCATCGCCGTTCAGGTGGATGGTGCAGCAGCCGCACTGGCTGGTGTCGCAGCCGACGTGGGTGCCGGTAAGCCCCAGGTTGTCGCGCAGGAAGTTGACCAGCAGGGTGCGGTCTTCGGCGTCGCCGGCCACCTTCTTGCCGTTCACGGTCATTTCGATTTTTGACATTGCTTGTTTCCTTCGATTTCGGAGTTGACCTTGACGGCCTAGAGCATTTTTTCCAGCGCGCGCTTGGCCATCACGCCGACCAGGTGGGCGCGATATTCGGGCGGCGCATGCAGGTCGCCCAGGCAGGTCTCGGGATCGACTTTCAGCCCTTCGAGCGCCTTCAGCCCGAAGTTTTTCGCCAGTGCTTCCTCCGCCTCGGTCCAGCGGAACGCGCCCGAGGCACCCGCGCCGGTCACGCCCACACGCACGCTGCCGTCGGCCAGTTGCGCGATGCAGGTGCCGGCCATCGCATAGCCCGAAGCCGGATGCTCGAACTTGGAATACGCCGACTTCTTCGGCAACGGCCACAGCAGCTTGATGATGATCTCGCCCTCTTCCAGCGCGGTGGCGAACATGCCCTGGAAGTAATCGTCGGCCTTGATCTCGCGCTTGTTGGTGACGATGGTGGTGTTATGCGCCAGCACGCCCGCCGGGTAATCCGCCGCCGGGTCGTTGTTGGCGATCGAGCCGCCCATGGTGCCCATGTTGCGCACCTGGAGGTCGCCGATCAGGCTGGCCATATTGGCCAGGCCGGGTATCGCTTTTTGCACCACCGGCGACATCATCACCTCGTAGTGCTTGCTCATCGCGCCGATGGCCAGCACACCGTCCTTTTCCTCGATGCCCTTCAGCTCCGCCACGCGGGCCAGGTCGATCAGGTGCGAAGGCTGCGCCAGGCGCGCCTTCAGCGTCGGGATCAGGGTCTGGCCGCCGGCCATCAGCTTGGCCTCGGGCTCGGCCGCAAGCAGCTTGACGGCTTCATCCAGCGATTTGGCGCGCTGGTAATTCAATGCGTACATGTTGTTCTCCGTGCTTGGTTCTGCTGCTGATCGAATCTTCGTACTCAGGCGGCCTTGCGCACCGCACCCTTGCCCTTGGCACCTTCAAGCGCCTGCCATACCTTGGCGGCGGTAATCGGCATTTGCATGTTGGCGATGCCCAGCGGGCGCAATGCATTCATCACCGCGTTCATCAGCGCCGGCAGCGAACCCGAGCAGCCCGATTCGCCCACGCCCTTGGCGCCCAGCAGATTGGTCTTGGTCGGCACCGGATGGCCGCGCCACTTCATGTTCAGCGGCACCATGTCGGCCCGCGGCATGGTGTAGTCCATGAAGCTGGCGGAGAGGAACTGGCCCGATTCGCGGTCGTACACCGCATGCTCGGCGAACACCTGGCCGGCACCCTGCACCACCCCGCCGTGCACCTGGCCCAGCACCAGCGTCGGCTGCATCACGTTGCCCAGATCATCGACAGCGGCGTAGGCCACGATCTCCGCCACGCCGGTGACGGTGTCGAACTCCACCTCGGCAACGTGACAGCCATTCGGAAAGGTGACGCCGAAAGTCCCTTCGGCGCCGCAATCAAACGGATGCGCCGCCGCGCTGGCCAGCTTTTTTGCCAGCTCGCGCAGGCCCACCGATTTGCCGCCGGCGGAAAAACTGCCCTTCGCATACGTCAGCGATTCGGCCGGCACGCCCAGCGCCTCGGCGGCGAACGGCCGCGCCTTTTCCAATACCTTTTGCGCCAGCAGCTTGAACGAGCTGCCCTGGCCCAGCAGGGTGCGCGAGCCACCGGTGCCGTTGCCCACCACCGCCATATGCGAATCGCTGGCGCGATAGGCGATGCCGTCTTCGGTGATCTCCAGCTCCTTGGCGAAGAGGGAGATGAAGGTGGTCTCGTGGCCCTGGCCCGAAGCGCCGGCTGCGCAGTAGATCGTCACGTCGCCCTTGGCGTCGAAACGCGCCGCGGTCTGGTCGCTGGGGGTATTGCCGCCGCCGCTGGCCTCGAGGAAGGTGGCAAAGCCGATGCCGCGCAGCTTGCCCGCCTTTTCGCTGGCCGCGCGCCGCGCCGGATAGCCGGCCCAGTCCGCCTGCGCCAGCGCATCGTCCATCACCGCCGCGAAATCGCCGCAGTCGTAGGTGGTGCCCAGCGGCGTCTTGTAGGGCATTTGCGCCGCGGTGACAAAATTCTTGCGCCGCGTTTCCACCGGGTCCAAGTTGTGGTCATGGCAGGCCTGGTCCACCAGGCGTTCGATGGCAAACGCGATGTCCGGCCGCCCCGCGCCGCGATAAGCGGAAATCGGCGTGGTGTTGGTAAACACCAGGCTGGTGCGCGCGTACAGCGCCGGCACGTCGTAGACGCCGCCGCAGGTGATCGTCAGGTTGTTGGTGCCGATGAAGGCACCGTTGCCGCCGGCGTAGCCGCCGAGGTCGACGCGGTCGTCCCAGCGAAACGCGAGGAACTTGCCGTTTTCGTCGATCGCGATCTCGCCGTTCAACTCCAGCGCACGGCCGTGATAGTCGGAGAGGAAGCTGTCGGTGCGGGTGCCGACCCACTTGATCGGCTTGCCCAATTGTTTCGCCGCCAGCAGCGAAACCATGTACTCCGGATAGGGCGTGGAGCGGATGCCGAAGCTGCCGCCCACGTCGTCCGCAATGATTTCCAGCTTGGCGTGCGGGATGCCCGTCACCGTGCACACCTGGTTGCGCATGTTGACGATGCCCTGCGAACTCGAATAAAGCGTGTAGCTGTCGTCGTCGGGATGGTAGACCGCCAGGCAGGCGCGCGGCTCCATCGGGTTGACCACCAGGCGCTGGCTCTCCAGGTGGATCTTCGAGGTATAGCGCGCACGCTTGAAGGCCTCGTCCGCCGCTTGCGCGTTGCCGCGCTCGTAGACAAAAGCCAGGTTGCCGGCGACTTCCGCATGCAATTGCGGCGCGCCCTCGGCCAGCGCGTCGTCCAGCGTCACCACCGCCGGCAACTGGCTGTACTCGATCTCGATGGCTTCGCTGGCGTCCTGCGCGATGGCGGCCGTCTCGGCGATCACATAGGCCACTGCCTGGCCGACGTAATGCACCTTCTTGTCGGCCAGCACCGGGTAGAAAGGCTTTTTCATCGCCGAATCACCCACCCCCTTCACATTAGCCGCCACGCCGCCGATCAGGCTCTTGAAGCCGGCCGCCTCGACATCGGCAAAGGTCATGACCTTCACCACGCCGGGATAGGCGAGGGCCGGTTCGACATTCAGGGAAACGATGTCGGCATGGGCTTCGGGGGAGCGCAGGACGTAGCCGTAAAGCTGACCCGGCTGGTTCCAGTCCGCGGTGTAGTGCCCCGTGCCCTGGATCAAGCGCAAATCTTCGCGGCGGGATGGCTGCATTTCGCTTAAGCTTTCGAGGGACGTATTGGGAAGATTTGTTCGGGCCGAAAGAGATCATGCGGCACGGAAAAAGCAAAACGACGCAAAAAAACATGGCCGGAAGCCATTTGCGTCCTGTCTGATTTTAGCAGCCCGGCGCACCGGAGGCTACCGGCACCCCTTATAGGCCGGAATAAGGCTGGATAAAACCTTTGTCACCAAAGGTTTACCGTTCTTGCACACTCCTGCAAACCGGCCGCTAGCGCAGCCAGGGACCGGCGGCCGGCAATTCCATCCCATAGCGTGCCGCCGCCTGCGCGACCACCTCGGGTTTGACCTCGCCTGTCTGCGCCAGCGCTGCCAGTGCTTGCAGCACGACATGGTGCTTGTCCACCTCGAAGAAGCGCCGCAAGGCCGCGCGCGTATCGCTGCGGCCGAAGCCGTCGGTGCCCAAGGTCACATAGGGCGCATCTATTTGCGAGCGAATCAGTTCCGGCAGCGCGCGCACATAATCGCTGGCCGCGATCACCGGCGTCTTTTGCGCACCGAGGCAATCCGCCACCCAGGAATGCGCCGCCTTTTCATCGCCGCCCTGCCCCGCCATCGCGCGCAGTCGCGCGCGCTCGGCCGCCATGCCGTCACGCTGCAATTCGGAATAACTCGTCACGCTATACACCGCCGCCGCAATGCTGAAGTCCTGTTCCAGCAATTCCGCCGCCGCCAGCACCTCGCGCAAAATCGCGCCGCTGCCCAGCAAACGAACCTTGGCCCCCGCGACGGGTTTAATCAAATACATGCCGCGCACAATCCCCTCGCGCTGCGCCAGCGCCGCGCTGGGGTCGATGTGCGCGTAGTTCTCGTTCATCACCGTCAGGTAATAGAACACATCCTCGTCCCGCTCCAGCATCGCCGGCATGCCCTCTTCGAGGATCACCGCCACTTCATGCGCGAAGCAGGGGTCGTAGGCACGGCAGTTGGGCACGGTGGAAGCCACCAGATGGCTGGAGCCGTCCTGGTGCTGCAGGCCCTCGCCGGCGAGGGTGGTTCGCCCCGAAGTCGCGCCGACCAGGAAGCCGCGCGAGCGCTGGTCCGCCGCCGCCCAGATCAAATCGGCCACGCGCTGAAAGCCGAACATCGAGTAGTAGATGTAAAACGGCAACATCGGCACACCATGGTTGGCGTGGCTGGTCGCCGCCGCGATCCATGAAGAGAGCGCCCCGGCCTCGGTGATGCCCTCTTCCAGAATCTGGCCGTCGCGCGCCTCCTTGTAATACAGCAACTCGTCCTTGTCCTCCGGCTCGTAGCGCTGGCCGTGCGGCGCGTAAATGCCCATGCCGCGAAACATCGTCTGCATGCCGAAGGTGCGCGCCTCATCCGCCACGATAGGCACGATATGCTTGCCCAGGCCGCGGTCCTTCGCCAGTTGCGTCAGCATGCGCACGAAGGCGGTGGTCGAGGACATTTCGCTACCCCCCCTGGCCTCGCCGTTCGCATCGGCGCGTGGCGCCTGCGCTTCCAGCGCGAACTTGGCGAAGGCGGCGGCAGCCGGCACCGGCAGGCTCTTCGCCCTGGTCTGGCGCGCCGGCAGCGGGCCGCCCAGCGCGGCGCGGCGCGCACGCAAATACTTCATCTCCGCGCTATCCTCGCCCGGCTTGTAGAACTTCAGCGACAGCACGTCTTCGTCCGACAGCGGCAGCGCAAAGCGGTCGCGGAAACTCAGCAGGGTGTCCTTGTCCATTTTCTTCTGCTGGTGCGTGGTCATTTTCGCCTGCCCCGCCGAGCCCATGCCGAAGCCCTTCATGGTCTTGGCCAAAATCACCGTCGGCCCGCCCTTGAAGGTACTGGCCGCGTGATACGCCGCATGGATTTTCACCGGGTCGTGGCCGCCGCGCTTCAACTGGTCGATATCCGCGTCGCTCATATGCGACACCATCGCCTGCAACTCTGGATACTTGTTGAAAAAGTGCTCGCGGTTGAAGCGCCCGTCGGTGGCCGAATATTTCTGGAACTCGCCATCCACCGTCTCGTGTAGGCGGCGCACCAGCGCGCCCTCGTGGTCGCGCGCGAACAGCGCGTCCCAGTTCGAACCCCAGAGGAGCTTGATCACGTTCCAGCCGGCGCCGGCGAACAGGCCCTCGAGTTCCTGGATGATCGAGCCGTTGCCACGCACCGGCCCGTCCAGGCGCTGCAGGTTGCAGTTGACGACGAAGATCAGGTTGTCCAAACCTTCGCGCGCGGCGAGAGACAGCGCGGCCAGCGATTCCGGCTCATCCATCTCGCCATCGCCGACGAATGCCCACACCTTGCGCCCCGCCGTGGTGGCGATGCCGCGATGCTCCAGGTAGCGCATGAAGCGCGCCTGGTACACCGCCTGGATCGGCCCCAGGCCCATCGAGCCGGTGGGAAACTGCCAGAAGTCCGGCATCAGCCAGGGGTGCGGGTATGACGACAATCCGCCCCCGCCGACCTCGCGCCGGTAATTGCCCACCTGCGACTCCGCGATGCGCCCCTCAAGAAACGCCCGCGCATACACGCCCGGCGCCGAGTGCGGCTGGAAAAAAACCAGGTCGCCGCCATCGGCCCCACCAGCCGCCGCCGCATCGCGCCCGCGAAAAAAGTGGTTGAACCCAACCTCGAACAAATCCGCCGCCGAGGCATAGCTGGCGATATGCCCGCCCAGTTCACTCGACGCCTTGTTGGCCCGCACCACCATCGCCAGCGCGTTCCAGCGCACGATCGCGGTGATGCGCTCTTCCAGCGATACGTCGCCGGGAAACGGTGCCTGGCGCTCCAGCGGAATGGTGTTGCGGTAAGGCGTGGTCAGGGCGCGCGGCACATCCACCCCCTGGCCACGCGCCGCCTCCGTCATGCGTCGCAGCAGGTAGGCCGCGCGCGCCGGGCCTTCGCTGGCAATCACGCTGGCCAGGCCTTCCAGCCACTCACGCGTCTCCAGCGGGTCCGGGTCCAGCGGCATGGACAAGCCCAGCAAGGCACCGATGTCGGAATGGTCGGCCATGGCAATCGCGTCTTTCTTTAAGGGATCGCACGATCTTAACGCCGCCGGTCAGGCCGATTATTTCGTTTTACGCCATCAAAGATTGATGTTTCAGCATAAAATGCCGAAAATTAGTCTTTTCAAGGCATATCATGTTACCCAACGAACTCGACGCTACCGACTGGAACATTCTCGACCGCCTGCAGGGCGACGCCCGCCTGTCCAACGTCAAGCTGGCCGAAGCCGTCCACCTCTCCCCCTCGCCCTGCCTGGCGCGGGTGCGCGAACTGGAAGCGGGCGGCTACATCAGCCGCTACGTCACCCTGCTCAACCCGCTGAAAATCGGCCTCACCGTCAGCGTGTTCATCCAGGTCACTTTGGAAAAGCAGGCGGAGAAACAACTCGGCAGCTTCGAAGCCGCGATCCAGAAACGCCCCGAGGTGATGGAGTGCTACCTGATGACCGGCGATTCGGACTACCTGCTGCGCGTGGTGGTGCCCGACATCCAGGCGCTCGAAGGCTTCATCGTCGACCACCTGACCAAGATTCCCGGCATCGCCAACATCCGCTCCAGCTTTGCGCTGAAGCAGGTGAAGTACCAGACGGCGCTGCCGCTGCCGGTGGCGCCGGCCAAGCGCCGGCGCTGAAAGGACGAGCGCCCTCACCAGCGGAACATCTGCCGCCCGAACGGCGAAGCCGCCCATCCAAACGCGATCACATTGGCCAGCACGGTCAGCCAGAACACGTGGCGAAAGGAAAGCTTGGCGGATTTGTGACGCAGCAGTTGTTGCGCCAGCACCGCGCCGGGCCAGCCGCACAACAGCCCGAATGCCAGCAAGGCATTCTCCGAAATGCGCGAGGCATTCCTTTTGGCGGCGACCTTGTCGACGGCATAAAGCGCGAAAGTCACCACGCTCATGAGCCCATACAGACCAGCCACCCAGACAGGCACCCGCCAGAGCATTGAGATCGCCAAGTAGAAAAGCGCGAATGCCGCAAGAGCGAAGGAACTGGTCCGGCTAAACCACCCGCGGTTCACCGGGCCGCTAGTGCGCGGCCGACTTCGCATCCACAACCGCGCCTGCAGTCGCGGGCGCAGGCGTCGCGGTCGCGGCGGCAGGCGGCGACCCGGTGGTCGGCACCGGCGCCGCCGTATCCAGCACCTGGAAAAACAGCTCGTCGTCCTTCACCATGCCGAGCTCGTAGCGCGCCCGTTCTTCAATTGCGCCGACGCCGTTTTTCAGGTCGCGCACTTCGGCATCCAGCCCGGCATTGCGCCGCTTCAGGCCTTCGGTGGTCTGCTTTTGCGCCACCACCTGGCGGTCCAGGTCCCACACGCGCAGCCAGCCGCCCTTGCCCAGCCATAGCGGATACTGCAGCAGTATCAGCGCGGCAAGGAAGGTGTAGGTCAGCGCGCGCTGGACCGGCATGGCGCCTTACCGCAGGTTGTAGAAGGCGGCGCGCCCGGGGTAGCTGGCGATCTCGCCCAGGTCTTCCTCGATGCGCAGCAACTGGTTGTATTTCGCCATGCGGTCGGAGCGGCTCATCGAGCCGGTCTTGATCTGCAAGGCGTTGGTGCCCACCGCAATGTCGGCGATCGTCGAGTCTTCGGTCTCGCCGGAACGGTGCGACACCACCGCGGTATAGCCGGCGCGCTTGGCCATCTCGATGGCGGCGAAGGTTTCGGTGAGCGTGCCGATCTGGTTCACCTTGATCAGGATGGAGTTGGCGACGCCCTTGGCGATGCCCTCGCGCAAAATCTTCGGGTTGGTGACGAACAGGTCGTCGCCGACGATCTGCACCTTCTTGCCGAGGCGATCCGTCAGCGTCTTCCAGCCGTCCCAGTCGTTTTCCGCCATGCCGTCTTCGATCGACAGGATGGGGTACTTGTCGCACCAGCTCGCCAGGTAATCGGTGAACTGCCCGGCGGAGAGGGTCAGACCGTCGCCCGAGAGGTGGTACTTGCCGTCCTTGTAGAACTCGCTGGCGGCACAGTCCAGGCCCAGCACGATCTCGCGGCCCGGCTCGAAGCCGGCCTTTTCGATCGCCTCGATGATCAGCTTGATCGCCGCCTCGTGGTTTTCAACGTTCGGCGCGAAGCCGCCCTCGTCGCCCACCGCGGTGGTCATCTTGCGGTCGTGGAGGATTTTCTTCAGCGTGTGGAACACCGTCGCGCCGTAGCGGATGGCCTCGCGAAACGTCGGCGCCCCCACCGGAATGATCATGAACTCCTGCATGTCGAGATTGTTGTCGGCATGCGCGCCGCCGTTGATCACGTTCATCATCGGCACCGGCAGTTGCATCGAGCCGCTGCCGCCGAGGTAGCGGTACAGCGGCAGCCCGGTTTCTTCCGCCGCCGCCTTGGCGCTGGCCATCGAAACGGCCAGCATGGCGTTGGCTCCCAGGCGCGACTTGTTCTCGGTGCCGTCGAGCTCGATCATGGTGCGGTCGAGAAAGGCCTGCTCGTTGGCATCCAGCCCGGCCACCGCTTCGGCAATCTCGGTGTTGATGTGCTCCACCGCCTTGAGCACGCCCTTGCCGAGGTAACGATCTTTATCGCCATCGCGCAGCTCGATGGCTTCGCGCGAGCCGGTGGAAGCGCCCGAGGGCACCGCCGCGCGGCCCATCACGCCGGACTCCAGCAGCACGTCGCATTCCACGGTGGGATTGCCGCGCGAATCCATGATCTCGCGGCCGATGATGTCTACGATGGCGCTCATATTGTCTTCCCTCTACCGATATTCCAGAAAAAATCCCCGCCCAGCCGACAACCCGGCGCTCAATTTCTCACAGCAGATCAGCCTCGGCATAGCGGCGCTTTTTCACCACCGCGTCCAGCTCGATCAAGGTCTCCAGCAATTCCTGCATGCGGTCCAGCGGCCAGGCGTTCGGCCCATCGCTCAAGGCCTTGGCCGGGTCCGGATGCGTTTCCATGAACACCCCCGCCACACCCGCCGCCACCGCCGCCCGCGCCAGCACCGGCACGAACTCGCGCTGTCCGCCTGACTTGTCCCCTTGCCCCCCCGGTTGCTGCACCGAGTGGGTGGCGTCGAACACCACCGGGCAGCCGGTGCCGCGCATCACGGCGAGTGAGCGCATGTCCGACACCAGCGTGTTGTAGCCGAAGGAAGCGCCGCGCTCGCACACCATGATGTTGTCGGCGCCGGAAGCCTCGCGCGCCTTGTCGACCACGTTCTGCATTTCCCAGGGCGAGAGGAACTGGCCCTTCTTGATGTTCACCGGGCGCCCGGCGGAAGCCGCGGCCTGGATGAAATTGGTCTGCCGGCACAAAAAGGCCGGCGTCTGCAGCACATCCACCACCGCCGCCACTTCCTCGATCTCAGGGGTATCGTGCACGTCGGTGATCACCGGCACGCCGATCTGCGCCTTCACTTCGGAAAGGATCTTCAGGCCGGTCTGCATGCCGAGGCCGCGAAACGACTTGGAGGAAGAGCGGTTCGCCTTGTCGTACGAAGACTTGTAGATGAAGGGAATGCCCAGCCTGGCCGTGATTTCCTTCAGGCGCCCGGCCGTCTCCATCGCCATTTCCCGCGATTCGACGACACAGGGCCCCGCCAGAAGAAACAGCGGCTTGTCAGCCCCGACTTCGAATCCGCACAGCTTCATGGGTCCAGCTTTCTCTCAAACCGGCGGCGCGCCGCGCCTGCCGTTGCTCTGCGTTGCCTGCATTTGGCCCCGTTTGCCCTCAGTTGCCCTCAGGCCGCCGCCTGCGACAGCACCCGCCCCTGGCCCTGCCGCCGGTGCAGCAG
>DATAZV010000006.1:0-10685 GCA_036271855.1 Burkholderiales bacterium | reverse complement strand
TTGTCGGAGTCTGCCAAACGCTTTTCGAGCGCGCGGATGCGTTCGTTCATGCGGTCGAGATTGCGCAGGTGGGAAACGTTTTTCAGCCAGTCACGCACCGGGGCGATCGGGAAGGTGCCGCCGTAGACCCCGCCCGGCTCGGTGATCGCCTGGCGCACCATCGCGCCGGCACCGATGGTGACGCGGTCGGCCACGCTGATGTGGCCGTGGATCATGGCGGCGCCGCCGATCGAACAGTAGGCGCCGACCGTGGTGCTGCCGGCGATGCCGGCGCAGGCGGCAATCGCCGTGTGCTCGCCGATGCGCACGTTGTGGCCGATCTGGATCTGGTTGTCGAGCTTGACGCCTTCGCCGATCACCGTATCGGCCAGAGCGCCGCGGTCGATGGTGGTATTGGCGCCGACCTCGACGTCGTCGCCCAGGATCACGCTGCCGCTTTGCGGGATCTTCACCCAGCGGCCGTCCTGGTTGGCGAAGCCGAAGCCGTCGGCGCCGATCACCGCGCCGGCGTGAATGATGCAGCGCGCGCCGATGCGCACCCGCGGATAGATGGTGACGTTGGGATAGATGATGGTGTCGGCGCCGATCTCGGCCTCTTCACCGATGGTGGCATGGGCACCGACCGATACGTTGGCGCCCAGCCTGGCCGAGGCCGCCACCGTCGCCGTGTGATGCACGCCGGGCTGCGCCGCCGGATACGGGTCGAGAAGCTGCGCCACCCGCGCGAAGCAGGCATAGGGATTGGCGTGGACCAGGCGCGGCACCGCCGTCAGGTCAGCGGCGTCGGCGGCGAGGATCACGGCACTGGCGCGGCTGGCCGCCACTTCGTCGCGATAGCGCGGATTGGAGAGAAAGGAGATATCGCCCGCCACTGCGTCCTGCAGGGTGGCGACACGGACGATGCGCACGGTGCCGTCGCCTGCGAGGCGCGCGCCGGTGCGCTGCGCCAGTTCTGCCAGGCTGAATACTTTCGAACTGGGGGCGGAGGACGCGGGCATGGACAGGGGGGGCGCTGTTGACGCTGGGCCGGACGCTCAAGCAGCGCGCCGGTCGGCCTGGACAGGGGGTTGTAGGGTGACAGTGTGGTTCGTTAGCGGCTTGCCGACCGGCCCTGGCCATGGAAAACCGGAGATGCAGGCCGGCCGCGCCGCATGCATGATGAATCGAACCAGGCCGCCGCGCACGGGCACGGCGCCTCGCCGCGAGTGCTTACTTGGCGGGTGCGGCAGCGCCGTCGGACATCGCCTTGAGCACTTTGTCGGTAATGTCGATCTTGGGATTGGCATAGGCCGCTTCCTGGAAGATGACGTCGTAACCTTCCTTCTCGGCGACGCTCTTGATCGCACGATTGGCGGAGTTGACTACCTCGGAGAACTCGGCCTGTTTGCGCTGGCCCACTTCGTCGCGCAGGTCGCGCTGGCGGCGCTGGAAGTCGCGGTCCATGTCGGCGAGCTGGTTCTGGCGATCGCGGCGCTGCGTTTCCGACAGCGTGACACTTTCCTTGTCCAGCTTCTCACCGGCCTGGCGCAGGCGGGTCGCCACGTCGTTCAGGTCGGCTTCCTTTTTCTTGAATTCGGCTTCCAGGCGCCTTTCCGCGTTCTTCGACTGCGGCGACTCGCGCAGGATACGCTCGAAATTGACCACGGCAATCTTGCTTTGCGCCTGCGCGGGCAGCGCTGCGGCGCCTGCGAAAACAGCCAACAGAATCAACAAAATTCGCTTCAAAATTCATGCTCCAAAAGTCGGAATCCCGCTATTGTGCCATGTTCGCGGCGCCGCCGCGAGCCGTCCGCCGCGCACTGGCGCAGCGCCGTCAGAAAGTGGTGCCGATGGCGAATTGCAGATGCTGGACCGAGTCGCCATCCCTCTTGTTCAGCGGATTGGCCCAGCTGATGGCCAGCGGGCCGAATGGCGACTGCCAATTCAGGCCGATACCGGCGGAGTAGCGCAAGCTGCCGGTATAAGGAGCCGTGGCGGTTCCGAGCACATTTTGCGACGAGAACACCTGGCCGAAATCGAAGAAGGTGGACAAGCGCACCGATTTGTCCTTTTCCAGGCCGGGGAAGGGAAACAGGATTTCCGCCGAACCGGTGAGGCGGCGGTCGCCGCCGAAAATGCTGCCGTCGGTGGTGCGCGGTCCCAGCGAGTTGGTGTCGTAGCCGCGCACCGAACCGATCCCGCCGGCATAAAACCGCTTGAAGGTGGGCAGGGGTTTGCCGGCAAATCCCTCGCCGATCGCGCCTTCGCCGCGCAGATACAGGGTGTAGAGCTTGGCCAGGGGAATGTACCAGCGCTGCAGGTAGGTGAATTTGGCATATTGCAGGTCGCCGACGGGCGTGCCGTACTCGAGGGTGGCACTCTGGTAGCGGCCGGCACGCGGCGCCAGCGCACTGTCGCGGGTGTCGCGGAACCAGCCCACCGTGACGGGCACGGTATTGGCACTGGCGCCGAAAGTGGCAACGTAGTTGAGGAGGTAAGTCGGTGCATCCGAAGCCACACTGTATTCGGTATGGTCGGCGGCCAGGCCGAAGATGAAGGTGTCGACCGAGGTGAAGGGATAGCCGAAGGTCACGCCGGTGCCGTAGCTGGAGGTCTGATAGTCGCCCAGATTGATGGCGGAGGCATCGAAATCGCGGCGATACAAGTTGATGGTGCGGCTGATGCCGTCGACGGTGAAATAGGGGTCGGTCTGCGACAGGGAGTAGACCTTGTTGGTGCGCCCCGTCGACAACGAGAGTGCCACGGTCTTGCCGCTGCCGAAAATATTGGCCTGCGATACCGAGGTCTGCAGCACCACCTTGTCGGCGCTGGAGAAGCCGGCGCCCAAAAGCAATTGGCCGGTGGGCTTTTCCTCGACCTTGACGTTGACGTCGATCTGGTCGGGAGAGCCGGTCACCGCCGGTGTCTCGGTTTCGGTCTGCTTGAAGTAATCGAGGCGGTCGAGGCGCCTCTTCGATTCGGTGATCTTGGCGCCGTCGTAGTAGGAGCCTTCGAGCTGGCGCATTTCGCGGCGGATCACCTCGTCGCGGGTGCGGGTGTTGCCGGCGATGTTGACGCGCCGCACGTAGACCCGGCGCGCCGGATCGACGTAGATGGTGAAGGCGACCGAGAGTTTTTCCTTGTCGACCGTGGGCACCGCGTTGGCATTGGCGAAGGCATAGCCTTCGTTGCCCAGACGGTCCTGGATTTTCTTGGTCGTCTCGGTCATCTTCTCGCCGTTGTAGACGTCGCCCGCCTTGAGCAGGACGTACTTCTGCAGTTCGGCCTCGGGCACGATCAGGTCGCCCGCCAGCTTGATCTCGGACACCGTGTACTTGCGGCCCTCGAAGATGCCGATGTTGATGTAAATGTCCTTCTTGTCGGGCGTGATCGACACCTGGGTCGACTCGACGTTGAATTCGAGATAGCCGCGGTTGAGGTAAAAGGACTTCAGGCTTTCGAGGTCGGCGGCGAGTTTGGCCTTCGAATACTGGTCGTCCTTGGAATACCAGGAGAGCCAGTTGCCTTCGGTGAGCTGGACGTTGTCGAGCAACTCCGATTCCTTGAAGGCGCGGTTGCCGACGATGTTGATCTTGCGGATCTTCGAAATGTTGCCTTCGACGATGTTGAAGACGATGCCGACGCGGTTGCGCTCCAGCGGCGTCACGGTGGTCTTGATGTCCACCCCGTACAGGCCCTTGCTCAGGTACTGGCGTTTCAGTTCCTGCTCGGCGCGGTCGAGGATGGAGCGGTCGAAGATGCGCCCTTCGGCCAGGCCCGACTCGCGGTTGATCTTCTTCACCTGCTCCTTGTCGAAGGCCTTCAGGCCGACCCAGTCGACGGTGGCGATGGCGGGCCGCTCATCGATGGCGACGATCAGCACGTCGCCCTCGACCTCGATGCGCACGTCCTTGAAAAAGCCGGTGGCGAAGAGCTTCTTGATCGCCTCGGATGCCTTGTCGTCGGTCATCCGGTCGCCTACCTTGACAGGCAGGTAACTGAACACCGTGCCTGCCTCGGTGCGCTGGATCCCCTCTACCCGGATGTCCTTGATGACAAAAGGATCGAAGGCGAAGGCCGCCGGTGAGAACAGGACCAGGAGCGACAGCACCAAAGACGACAGATGCGCGAACAGGAAACAAACCGGGGGCTTTACGCGCGGGAGGCGCATCGTACTAATCTTTGCAGGAATCAGCCGGCCAGCAGCCGGTTTATGTCGTTGTATAGGGCGAGGACCATGGATATTGCGACGATGGTCAACCCGAATTTGAATCCGATCTCCATTACCCGCTCGGAAACCGGCTTGCCGCGTATGATTTCGGCGAGATAATACATCAGATGGCCGCCGTCGAGCATCGGGATCGGCAGCAGGTTGATCACGCCCAGGCTGATGCTCACCAGGGCGAGGAAATTCAGGTAGTAGGTGGCGCCCAGGCGCGCGGTCTTGCCGGCGTAGTCGGCAATTGTCACCGGGCCGGAAAGATTGCGCCAGGAAACCTCGCCGGTGATCATCTTGCCGAGCATTTTCAGGCTGAAAATGGACATGTCCCAGGTCTGGGTCACCGCCTGCGAGAGGCTTTTCAGCGGGCCGTAGGAGACAGTGGTCATGGCCGCCATGCCGGGTTCGATTCCGGCGTTGATGCCAACGTACTTTTTACCCTCGTTTTCCACTTCGCGCGGGGTCACCGAAAAATCCAGCCTCTGGCCGCCGCGCAGCACGCCGACCCGCAGGGGCTGATCGCGGTGGGAGCGCACCTGGCCGATGAAATCGTCGGCCGAGCCGACCGCCTTTTCGCCGACATTGACGAGAATATCGCCAGTCTTCAGCCCGGACACGTCGGCGGGGGAGCCCGGAGCGATCCGGCCCAGGCGCGGCTGGGGACGGTAGAGCCTGAAGCCGAGACGGCCGATCAGGTCCTTGTCGGGATCAAGATGGTCCAGGGACGTGAAGTCGAGCGTGCGGGCGGCACGTTCACTGCTCGCATTGCGCGTTTCCAGGGTGACGCTGCGCCGCTCGCTGGCGGCGTTGAGCAGGCGCCAGTTGAGGTCGTTCCAGGAGACCACCGCATCGCCGTCGAAACGGGTGATTTCGTCGCCCGGCTGCAGGCCGGCGCGCGCCGCCGGGCTGCCGGCCGCCGGCGCCGCCACTCGCGCCACCGGTTCCTCGACGCCGTGCAGGTTCAGGCCCCAGTAGAAGGAGATGGCGAGGATGAAATTGGCCAGCGGGCCGGCGAGGATGATGATCGCGCGCTTCCAGACGGCCTGGTTGTTGAAGGCGCGGTGGGCGTCGACTGCCGGCACCGGGTCGTCCGGGTCCTGGCCCAGCAGTTTTACGTAGCCGCCGATAGGAAACGGGGCAATGCCCCATTCGGTCTGGTCCGGGCCGAAGCGGCGGCTGAAAAACGGCGTGCCGAAACCCAGGCAATAGCGCAGGACCTTGACCCCGCATAGGCGCGCGGCAAGGTAGTGACCATATTCATGGAAGGCGATCAGGATGCCGAGCGCGACCAGGAAGAAAAAAATCGTATGCAACAGGTTCATGCAATTTCCAGTTCAGCGCGGGCGCGCGCCCGCGCATCGGCTTCCAGAACATCCTCAAGACAGCCCGCCGGTAGTCCGGTGACCGCCTCCAGAGTGCGCGCCACGGTACGCTCAATGCCGGTAAAGGGCAAGCGGCGGTCGAGGAAGGCGGCGACGGCGACCTCATTGGCGGCGTTCAGCACGGCAGGAGCGCTGCCGCCCGCATGCAGGGCATCATAGGCGAGTTTGAGGCAGGGAAAGCGTAAAAAATCCGGCGCTTCGAAAGTAAATTGTTTCAACTTGAAAATGTCGAAGGCGGCGACACCGGCCTCGATGCGCTCCGGATAGGCCAGCGCCTGGGCGATCGGGGTGCGCATGTCGGGGTTGCCGAGCTGCGCCAGCACCGAGCCGTCTGCGTATTCCACCATCGAATGGATCACGCTTTGCGGGTGGATCACCACTTCGATGCGCTCGGGGGCGGCGCCGAACAGCCAGTGCGCTTCGATCACCTCCAGTCCCTTGTTCATCATGGTGGCCGAATCCACGGAAATTTTACGTCCCATCACCCAGTTGGGATGCGCCACCGCCTCTTCCGGCGTGACCGTATGCAGGGTGGCCGGGTCGCGCGAGCGGAACGGGCCGCCGGAGGCGGTGAGCAGGATGCGCCGCACGCCCTCGCCGCCCAAGCCGCGCTTGAAGCCGGCCGGCAGGGACTGGAAAATCGCGTTGTGCTCGCTGTCCAGCGGCAGCAGCACGGCGCCGCTTTTTTGCGCGGTCTCGAGAAAGATCGGCCCGGTCATCACCAGGGCTTCCTTGTTGGCCAGCAGGATGCGCTTGCCGCGGCGCGCCGCGCCCAGGGCCGCGGCCAGGCCGGCGGCACCGACGATCGCCGCCACCACGGTGTCGGCTTCCGGCGCTTCGGCCATCTCCACCGCGGCGCGCTCTCCTTCCAGCACTTCGGTGGCGAGCCCGGCGGTTTTCAGGCGCTCGCGCAGGCGCGCGGCAGCGGCGGGATCCATCAGCACGGCATAGCGCGGACGGTGCGCCACGCATTGTTCGTAGAGCTTGTCGGCCTGGCTTTTGGCCACCAGGGCAAAGACGCTGAAGCGGTCGGGATGGCGCGCCACCACGTCGAGGGTGGACTCGCCGATCGAGCCGGTGGAACCGAGCAGGGTGATGGTGCGCATGGAGTTCAGCCGGGTTTCAGTGCGACGCCAGCGCGATCAGGGCCACCAGGGCGAAGGCCACCGGCAGGGTGGAGATCAGCGCGTCGATGCGGTCGAGCACACCGCCGTGGCCGGGCAGAAGGCCGCTGCTGTCCTTGAGGTTCACCCGGCGCTTGAGCAGGGATTCGAACAGGTCGCCGACGACGGACACAGCGGTGAGCAGCAATGCCGCCAGCAGGGTGCCGCCCACGCCCAGGCGCGCAGCGAGGCTGCCGAAGTAGTTGGCGAACCAGGCCGGCGCCGCCGATTCCAGCAGCAGCAGCAGGATGGCGTAGACCTGCACGCCGACCACCGCGCCGGCCACGCCTTCCCAGGTCTTGCCGGGGGAGATCGCGGGCGCCAGCTTGCGGCGGCCGAAGCGGCGCCCGGCCGCATAGGCCGCCATGTCGGCGATCCACACCGTGCCCATGAGGAGAAACAGGTACAGCGCGCCGGTCTCGCGGAATTTCCATACCGCGTACCAGCAGGCCAGCAGCAGCAGCCAGCCGAGCGCCGCCAGCACGATGCCCTTGGGGGCGTGCCGGCGCCAGCGGAACCACAGCGGGATGACCAGGAACCAGACCGCGCTGGCGAGGTAGATCAGGGTTTCGCCGGCCTCCTCGACCGGCGAGCGGCTCTCCGGCGCGGCGGCTGGGGACAAAAGCAGCAGTGCGCCCGCGCTGGCGGCGACCAGCAAGCCCAGCAGCACGGCGCCCACCGGCTTGAAGCCGCACAAACGCCCCCACTCCCAGCCGGCGGCGGCCACCACCACCAGCATCAGCATGGCCCAGGCGCGCGGCGGCAGCAGAAACAGGGCCGGGATCAGGATTCCCAGCATGACCAGCGCGGTGATGACGCGGGTCTTGAGCATGGAAGACCGCGCGGGGGCCGCGGGCGCCAGCGCCTCAGGCATCGACGCGCGTCGCGGGCGCGGCGGAATGCGACTCTTCCGGCACCGGGGTGACGACGCGGCCACGCTCGCGCACCTGCTCGCTGGTCTGGCCGAAACGGCGTTCGCGGCGGCGATAGGAGGCGATCGCCTCGTCCAGCGCCCGGCCGTCGAAGTCGGGCCAGAAGGTGTCGGTAAAAAAGAGTTCCGTATATGCCAGTTGCCAGATCAGGAAGTTGCTGACGCGCTGCTCGCCGCCGGTGCGGATGAACAGGTCGGGTTCCGGAGCGTAGGCCATCGACAGGTAGGGCTCCAGATCCTGCTCGGTAAACCGGACAGCCAGCGCGGGGCTGGCCTTGAGCATCGCGTGGGTCGCCTGCAGGATGTCCCAGCGGCCGCCGTAGTTGGCGCAGATGGTCAGCGTCAGCTTGGTGTTGTGCGCGGTCTTCGCCTCGCCCCTGCGGATCAGTTCGATCAGCTTGGCGTCGAAGCGCGACAGGTCGCCCACCACCTTCAGGCGCACGCCGGCGGCGTCGAGCTTGGTGACTTCCTGTTCCAGCACCATGACGAAAAGCTGCATCAGCACCGAGACTTCTTCTTCGGGGCGGCGCCAGTTTTCGGAGGAAAAGGCGAACAGGGTCAGGTACTCGATGCCGCGCTCGCCGCAGGCGCGCACCGCCTCGCGCACCGACTCGACGCCGCGCTTGTGGCCGGCGACCCGGGGCAGGAAGCGCTTGGTGGCCCAGCGGCCGTTGCCGTCCATGATGATGGCGACGTGCCGCGGCACCGCGCCGGTATCCGGTATGCCTTGGGTCGAACTGGTGTTCAAGGGCCGTGAGCTCCGTGGGTCGGTGGTTGGGGCGCTTCAGACCGCCATGATTTCGGCCTCTTTGGCCGCCAGCAGTTTTTCGATCTCGCCGACGAACTTGTCGGTGAGTTTTTGCACGTCGTCCTGGGCGCGGCGCTCCTCGTCTTCCGACACCGCCTTGTCCTTGAGCAGCTTTTTCAGGCCGTCGTTGGCGTCGCGGCGCAGGCTGCGGATCGAGACGCGGGCGTCTTCGCCCTCGCCCTTGACGATCTTCACCAGGTCCTTGCGGCGCTGTTCGGTGAGCGCGGGCATCGGCACCCGGATCAGGTCGCCCTGGGTGGCCGGGTTCAGCCCCAGGTCGGACTCGCGGATCGCCTTTTCGATCACCGGCACCATTTTCTTTTCGAACGGCTGCACGCCGATGGTACGGGCATCAAGCAGGGTGACGTTGGCGGCCTGGTTGATCGGCATCATGGCGCCGTAGTAGTCGACCTGGACGTGGTCCAGCAGGCCGACGTGGACCCGCCCGGTGCGCACCTTGCCCAGGTCGTTCTTGAAAGCCTCGATCGACTTTTGCATTTTCTGCTCGGTCGATTTCTTGATGTCGGCGATGGTCATGCGTACTCTCCCAGAAACTGATACGGCACCGGCCCCGTCGGTTCAGACACAAGCCTGATCATACGTGAACGAGCGTGCCTTCATTTTCGCCCATCACGACGCGCTTGAGCGCACCTTCCTTGAAGATCGAAAACACATTGATCGGCAGCTTCTGGTCGCGGCACAGGGCAAAGGCGGTGGCATCCATCACCTTCAGGTCCTTGATCATCGCTTCACGGAACGTGATGTCGTCGTACTTGGTGGCGCTCAAGTCCTTTTTCGGGTCGGCGGTATAGACGCCGTCGACCTTGGTGCCCTTGAGCACGATCTCGGCGCCCATTTCGGAGGCGCGCAGGGCGGCGGCGGTGTCGGTGGTGAAAAACGGGTTGCCGGTACCGGCGGCGAAGATCACCACCTTGCCCTCTTCGAGGTAGCGCAGGGCCTTGCCGCGGATGTAGGGTTCGACCACCTGCTCGACCGACAGGGCCGACTGTACGCGGGCGACGATGTCGTGCTGCTTCATCGAGTCCTGCAGGGCCAGGGCATTCATGATGGTGGCCAGCATGCCCATGTAGTCGGCGGTGGCGCGGTCCATGCCCTGCGCGCCGGGAGCGACGCCGCGGAAGATGTTGCCGCCGCCGATGACCACCGACAGCTCGATGTTGAGTGCGGTGACGGCGGCGATCTCACCGACGATACGCTCGATGGTGGCGCGGTTGATGCCGAAGAGGTCATCGCCCATCAACGCTTCGCCGGAAAGTTTCAACAAAACACGCTTGTACTTGGGCGACTCTGGCATGGGTTCTTCCGGTGAAATCCACTGCTTGATCTGGTGCCGCGAAGGCCTTGAGCCCGCGCTTGCTGCTGCGCCGCCCCAGGGGGTGGCGTTTGGCCGGATGCGGCACCGCCGCGCCCGGCATAGTACTACTACTTGCGCCCGCGTTCGGTCAGGGCTGCGGACGCCCGGACCTCAGGCGGCGGCGCCCTTGGCGGCTGCGGCCTGGGCCGCCACTTCGGCGGCGAAGTCGGTGGTCTTTTTCTCGATGCCTTCGCCGACGATGTACAGCACGAAACGGTTGACCGTCGCGCCCTTGGCCTTGAGCAGTTGCTCGACCAGTTGCTTGTCGTCCTTGACGAAGGGCTGGCCCAGGAGGGTGACTTCCTTCAGGTATTTCGCCACCGAGCCTTCGACCATCTTTTGCACGATCTCGGCAGGCTTGCCGGACTCGGCGGCCTTTTGCGCGGCAATCGAGCGTTCTTTCTCGATCAGCTCGGCCGGCACTTCTTCCTTCGACAGCGACACCGGCTTGGAGGCGGCGATGTGCATCGCCAAGTCTTTCGCCAGTTGCTCGTCGCCGCCGGAAACGTCGATCAGCACGCCAACGCGCGAACCGCCGTGGATGTACTGGGTGAGCTTGCCCTTGGCCTCGAAGCGGGCAAAGCGGCGGAACGACATGTTCTCGCCGATCTTGCCGACCAGCGCCTTGCGCACTTCTTCCACCGTGGCGCCCTGGTAGGGCAGCGCGGAAAGGGCTTCGACACTGGCCGGATTCTGGGTGGCGATCAACTCAGCCACGCCGCGACCCAGGTTCATGAAGTCGTCGTTCTTGGCGACGAAGTCGGTTTCCGAATTCAGCTCGAGGATCGCGCCCAGCTTGCCGTCGGCGGAAATGTAGGTCGCGACCAC
>DATAZV010000005.1:0-7782 GCA_036271855.1 Burkholderiales bacterium | reverse complement strand
CCGGGCCTTTGTCACCGCATCCATATCAATCGGCCGCCCCCATTCGCGCTGGGTTTCGCCCCGCCATTTGTTGGTGGCGTCGATGCCCAGCTTGCCGCCGAGTCCTGCCACCGGGCTGGCGAAATCCAGGTAGTCGATCGGCGTATTCTCTACTATTAGTGTGTCGCGCCCCGGGTCGACCCGGGTGGTGATCGCCCACACCACTTCCTTCCAGTCGCGGATGTCGATGTCGGCGTCGGTCACGACGATGAACTTGGTGTACATGAACTGGCGCAAGAAACTCCAGATGCCGAACATCACCCGCTTGGCGTGGCCCGGGTAGGCCTTTTTCATGCTCACCACCGCCAGGCGGTAGGAGCAGCCCTCGGGCGGCAGGTAAAAATCCACGATCTCCGGAAACTGCTTGATCAGCAGCGGCACGAATACTTCATTGAGCGCCACCCCCAGGGTGGAAGGCTCGTCCGGCGGCTTGCCTGTATAGGTGGAGTGGTAGATTGGATTGCGCCGCAGGGTGATGCGGTCGATGGTGAACACCGGAAAGCGCTCCACCTCATTGTAGTAACCGGTATGGTCGCCGTAAGGCCCTTCGAGCGCGGTTTGGTAGCCGCTCGGGTCCGCTGCGTCCGGCAAGATGCGGCCCTCCAGCACCATCTCCGCCCGCGCCGGCACCTGCAAATCGCTACCGATGCAGCGCGCCAGCTCGGTACGGGCGCCGCGCAACAGGCCGGCGAACTGGTATTCCGAGAGCGTATCGGGCACCGGCGTCACCGCGCCCAGGATGGTCGCCGGGTCGCAACCCAGCACTACCGCTACCGGAAAGGCGGTGCCGGGAAATTGCTGCCCATGTTCGCGAAAGTCCAGCGCGCCGCCACGATGCGCCAGCCAGCGCATGATCACCTTGTTGCGGGCGATCACCTGCTGGCGGTAGATGCCCAGGTTCTGCCGTTTCTTTTGCGGACCCCGGGTCACCGTCAGGCCCCAGGTGATCAGCGGACCGGCATCACCCGGCCAGCAGGTCTGCACCGGCAGGCGCGCCAGATCCACCGCGTCGCCTTCCCAGACCATTTCCTGGCAAGGCGCGCTGCTGATTTCCTTCGGCGCCATATTGAGTATCTGCTTCAGCAGCGGCCACTTGTCCCACGCGTCCTTCAGGCCGCGCGGCGGCTCCGGCTCCTTCAGCATGGCCAGCAGTTCGCCCACTTCGCGCAGCTTTTTCAGCGCCTCGACATCGCTTTCGGCTTCCACCCCCATGCCCATGGCAACACGCCGAACGGTGCCGAACAGATTGGCGAGGACTGGAATTTCTCCGCCCGATCCGTTGTCCAACCTCGGGTTTTCGAACAAAAGCGCCGGCCCCCCAGAACGAAGGACACGATCAGAAATCTCGGTTATTTCCAGTTTTGGGGAAACGGAAATGACGATCTTTTTCAATTCGCCACGTTGGGCGAGTTGTCCAATAAACTCTCTAAGATCTTGATATTTCAAGATTTTTTCGATCAAGTTAAGTCCGGCTTTTGGAGTATAGCGCCAAGCGTCTGATTTTGCTGGGGTTTTCCACTAACTTTTGCGTAAATCATTGTTTTAATTGATGAAAAAATTGGTTGACCGGACGAACAAGCCCAACCTACAATTCGCGCCATCCTAGGGGAGGACGAGTTGTAACGCTCGCATCCCCTTTTCCATTTTTGAAGGCGGGAGTGCGCGGAACAAAGCGTCCTCTGAGTTTTTGAAATGCAATTGCGCCGCATGTTGCCGTGCACCATGCACAGCCGGCGGCGCTTCCGGTCTGGCGGAACTTGGGGACACGCGTGAGCCCCATCCAGACCCTCGACTGCGAAGCAGCTGAAACCGTCATCCGATCCCTGGCTGGTTAAGGGAGAGGGAGTTTCATGTGACGTCAAGGCTGTAGAGATAGGAGGAATACTTTGTCGCGTATGACGTTAAGCAGTTTACGCAGTGCCGCTGTTGGGTTGTGGAAATTTACCAAGGGCGGATTGATGCTGGCAGGCCTGGTGGCCCTGGTCACCTGGGAAGTCGAAACCTTCGGCCACGCCGCACCGGCGCCGGCCGCGGCGGCAAAGCCGCCGGCGGTTGCCGCAGCCCCACAGGGGCTGGAAAACGTCCACCCCTCCAGGGTGGCGGAAAGCCTGGCCGGAGAAGGCGCCGCGGAAGCGCCGGCCGCCAAGACTGAAAATGTGGAAGAGCGCGTCGCGCTTGCAGCTGCCTTGGGCGACCCGGTGCAGCACCGGCGCATCGCAGTCTACCTGTCGAAGAAATACCAGGTCTCGGCCGAAGCGACCCAGTTGATCGTCAGCGCCGCCTACATCACCGGCCGCGACACCGGTGTCGACCCCACCCTGATCCTGGCGGTGATGGCGATCGAATCGCGCTTCAACCCGTTTGCCGAATCCGGCATGGGTGCGCAGGGGCTGATGCAGGTGATCCCGAAATACCACCTCGACAAGTTCGAGGAACTGGGCGGCAAGGACGCGGTGCTCAACCCGGTGGCCAACATCAAGGTCGGCGCGCTGATCCTGAAGGACTACATCGTCCGCTTCGGCGGCGTCGAGCCGGCGCTGAAAGCCTATTCCGGCGCCGCCTTGAGTGAAGAAGACCAGGGCTACTCCCTCAAGGTGCTCGGCGAACGCGACCGCATCCGCGCTGCCGCCGGCCTGGTGCTCAAGCCGGTGCGTGCCGTCGCGGCGCAAAAGCCGGTATCGCCTGCGGCCGGCAAGCTCGACGAGACCTGACGCCTGAGCAAGGCGGGCCTGCCGGCGGGCCGGTATTGGCCAGGTCGTCCTGGTGACCATTGTAGGCGGGCGCCTACAACAAAACCGGAGTCCCGCCGGTGGAGCCCCCCGGGTTCCCGCCCTAAAGTGGTGCCTATCCTGAAGTCGCCGAAAGGCAAATGCGGGATACAAATCCATTCGAGGAGGTCACCATGAATTGCAAGCAGGTACCGGCCGCAGCGCCGGTGCTGGGCGCCGCTGGAAGCGGTGCTGCCCGTCATGCGGGCGAAGACACTCATCCCGGTCGTGAAGAGCCGGCGCCGCCCGCGCCCCGCAGCGCCCACGAATGCAATTGAACCCAAGCGGAGAACAACAATGAAACTATCCACCACCCTGGCGCTTGTGTTTGCCTTCCTCGGCAGCGCATTCGCCCTCGGCGCGCACGCGCAAAGCAAGGACGCCTACATCCAGGACGGCCGCGGCGTGATCGCGCGCAACTCCAATTTCGGCGACCCGCGCATCGGCAACCTGTGCTGGCGCACCGGCTACTGGACCCCCGCCATGGCGATCGCCGAATGCGACCCCGACCTGGTGAAAGTGTCGATGTCCCCGCCGCCCCCGCCGCCGCGCGTGGCCCCGCCGCCCCCGCCGCGCCCCGCGCCGGTGAACCAGAAGATGACCTTCGCCGCCGACACCTTCTTCGACTTCGACAAGTCAGTGCTCAAGCCTGAAGCCAAGTCCGCGCTGGACGGGCTGGTGGGCAAGATTTCGAACATCAACCTCGAAGTCGTGATCGCGGTCGGCCACACCGACGGCATCGGCAGCAACGCCTACAACGACAAGCTGTCGGTGCGCCGCGCCGAATCCGTCAAGGCTTATCTTGTCTCCAAGGGCATCGAGCCGAACCGCGTCTACACCGAAGGCAAGGGCAAGAAGCAGCCGATCGCCGACAACAAGACCGCCGAAGGCCGCGCCAAGAACCGCCGCGTCGAGGTGGAAGTGGTGGGCACCAGCAAGCGTTAAGCGACCATCGCACCTGCACTCTGCACTTCAAAAGCCCCGCGCAAGCGGGGCTTTTTCGTGGCTTCTTCGACACCTAGCCCCGCGCAAGCGGGGCTTTTTATTGCCGCGCCTGCTCCTCCGTTCGTCCTAAGCCTGTCGACGACCGAAGGAAGGCCCTTAGGGCAGGACATGTGCCGTGAGGTGTTCCAAAGCGGCCCGCCACAGGTCCGAACCCGCCCGCGTTACCATGGCATCAACCCCAATATCCGGAGCTCCCATGTCCCTGGACCCGCACATCCGCGACGCGCTGGCGCAAGTCACCACCGCCACCATTACTACCCAATTGTTAAAGAAAGGCCTGCGCAACGTCTGGTTGCGCGGCACCCGCCCCCTGCGCGCGGATCAGCCGCGCCTGGTCGGTCCTGCTTTCACCATGCGCTTCGTGCCGGCACGTGAGGATCTCGCCACGCCTGCCTCCTGGTCCTCGCCGCGCTCCACCCGGGCCGCGGTGGAAGCGATGCCCGCCGGCTGCATCGCGGTGGTCGACGCCATGGGCGCGACGGACGCCGGCATCTTCGGCGACATCCTGTGCGCGCGCATGCAACAGCGCGGCGTCGCGGCACTCATCACCGACGGCGTCGTGCGTGACATGGCCGGGGTGCTTGCCACCGGCCTGCCGGTGTGGTGCCAGGGCGCCGCCGCGCCGCCTTCGGTGGCCGGCCTCACATTTGTCAACTGGCAGGAGCCGATCGGCTGCGGCGGTGTCGCCGTGATGCCCGACGACGTCATTGTGGCGGATGCCGACGGCGCCGTGGTCATCCCCGCCGCCCTGGTCCAGGAAATCGCCGAGACCGGCCCCGAGCAGGAACAACTCGAAGGCTGGATCATGGCCGAAGTTTCCCGAGGCGCCGCGCTGCCCGGCCTCTACCCGCCAAACGACGAAAACCGGGCGCGCTACGACGCCAGCAAAAAGTAGCGCGCCCTAGCGTGTCTAAAAGCCGGCGGCTTGGCCGTCCTTGCGCGCATCCGAAGCAGCGATGTAGCCGGTGAACTTGCCCTCTTCCTCGCAACGCCAGAGGAACTGGCCGGAGCCGTAGTCCATGTAGGGGTCGTTGAAAGCGGTGATCTCATGGCCCAGGCCCTTGAGGCCGGCGATCAGTTCCGGCTTCATGGTGATTTCGCCGTTGATGGTCATCGGCCCGGCCACGCGCCAGCGCGGCGCGTCGCAGGCGGCCTGCGGGTTCTGCTTGTAATCGAGCATGCGCACCAGGGTCTGCAGGTGGCCCTGCGGCTGCATGTTGCCGCCCATCACGCCGAAGCTCATTTGCGGCGCGCCGTTTTTGGTGACGAAGCCGGGGATGATGGTGTGGAAGGGACGCTTGCCGCCTTCGACCATGTTGGGGTGGCCTTCATCCATCACAAAGCCGTAGCCGCGATTCTGCAGTGAGATACCGCCGTCGGCCACCGCGCCCGAGCCGAAGCCCATGTAGTTGGACTGGATGAAGGAAACCATCATGCCGTCCTTGTCCGCCGCCGTCAGGTAGATGGTGCCGCCCTTGGGCGGGCTGCCGGAGGAGAACTTGACTGCTTTCCTCGGGTCGATCAGCTTGGCGCGCTCCTTGAGGTAGCCGCGGTCCAGCAATTGTGCCGGCGAGACCTTCATGGTGCGCGGGTCGCTCACATGCGCGGCGATGTCGGCAAAGGCCAGCTTCATCGCCTCGATTTGCAGGTGCTGGCTCTCGATGCCGTCCGGGTCCATCGAAGCCAGGTCGTAGTTTTCCACCATGCCCAGCGCCATCAGCGCGGCAATGCCCTGGCCATTGGGCGGAATCTCGTGCACGGTGTAGCCGCGGTAGTTGAGCTCGATCGGCTCGACCCAGTCGCAGGTGTGTTTGGCCAGATCGTCCATGGTCATCACGCCGCCGTTGGCTTTGGAGTGGGCGGCGATTTTTTCCGCCAGCTCGCCCTTGTAGAAGGCCTCACCCTTGGTGGCGGCGATTTTTCTTAAGCTGTCGGCGGCGCCGCGCAGGATGAAGTTCTCACCCACGTGCGGGGTGCGGCCCTTGGGCAAAAAGTGCTCGGCGAAGCCCGGCTGGTTTTTCAGGATCGGTTCCATCGCCTTCCACTTTTGCTGCACGATGGGCGTGACCATATAGCCCTCGGTGGCATAGCGGATCGCTGCTTCGAACAGGTCGGCGAAGGGCAGCTTGCCGAACTTTTCCGACATCGCCACCCAGGCCGACACCGCGCCGGGCACCGACACCGAGTTCACGCCGCGCTCCGGGCGATTGCCCAGCTTTTTAAAATAATCCACGCTCCAGGCGGCGGGCGAGCGCCCCGAAGCGTTCAGGCCGTGCAGCTTCTTGCCGTCCCACAAAATACAAAAGGCGTCGCTGCCCAGGCCATTGGAAATCGGCTCGACCACGGTCAGCGTAATCGCCGCGGCCAGCGCCGCATCCACCGCGTTGCCGCCACGGGCCAGGGCCTGCACCCCGGCCTGCACCGCCAGCGGATGCGAAGTGCACACCGCGTTGCGTGCATAGACGGGGATGCGCTTGGTGGCGTAAGGGAAAGTCCAGTTGAAATCCATGATGTCTCTTCTGTATTTAGCCCGCGCAGCGGGCAAAGCTGTTTCGTTGCAGTTTACTCAAAAAAATCGTCTGGCTTTGCCAGCGATTTCTTTTGCATCCCAAACCACTCAAAAGTAGGCTTTTACTTTTGCGTGCCCCTACTCCGGCTTGATCCCCGCCGCCTTGATCACACCCGACCACTTCGCGGTTTCGCTGTTGATGTGCTGGGCAAAGGCCTGCGGCGTGCCGCCCACCGGCACACAGCCGAGCTGGGCGAAGCGCTCTTTCAGGTCCGCGGCCTGCAGGATCTTGTTCGCGTCGGCATTGACCTTGGCGACAATCGCCGCCGGCAGGTTGGCCGGGCCCCACAGGCCGAAGTAGGCCTCGCTGACAAAGCCCGGTACGCCGGCCTCGACCATGGTCGGCACATTGGGCATCAGCGCGCTGCGCTTGGCGGAGGTGACGCCCAGCGGGCGCACCTTGCCCGACTGCAAGCTGGGCTGGGCCGAGATCACATTGTCGAACATCATCGTCACCTGGCCGGTGGCGAGGTCGCCGAACGCCAGCGCCGTGCCCTTGTACGGCACGTGGACGATGTCGGTCTTGGTGGCGAGCTTGAACTCCTCGGCGGTGAGTTGCACGATGGTGCCGACCCCGGAAGAGCCGTAGTTCAGCGACCCCGGCTTGGCTTTGGCCGCCGCGATCAGCTCGTTCACCGTCTTGTAGGGTGTCATGCTGGAAACCACCAGCACGTGCGGCGAATCGGCCAGGTGGATGATCGGCGTGAAGTCCTTCACCGTGTCGTACGGCAGCTTGGTCGAAAGCGCCGGGCCGACCGAATGCGTGCTGGTGGTGGCGATGAGTATGGTGTAGCCGTCCGGCGCCGACTTGGCGGCGATGTCGGTGCCGATGGCCCCACCCGCGCCCGGCTTGTTGTCCACCACGATCGACTGGCCCAGCGCATCGCCCAGCTTTTGCGCCACCACCCGGCCGATGATGTCGGTGGCGCCGGCCGGCGGGAACGGGATGACGAGGCGGATCGGCTTGTTCGGGTAAGTCTGCGCCTGTACGGCAGGGGCTGCCAGCACGGCCAGCGAGGCGAGAAGGGCAAATAACGGGCGTAGGGTCATGGAAATGAGGGGAAATGTAGGGACAAAACACGGCTTGCATAGGCCGTGCCTGTACGAAAACACAATATTAATGCGATTGCCCGCGCCTGCCCTGAATCTGCATCAAGATGCCAAAACAGTTGCAACAATAAACGCATTCCGCCCCCAGGGCGGACGTTGCGCAATCTGACCGGTTCAGTTACGCCGTACCCTGAGAAAACCATAGGTTTTTCGGAAAAACTCAGGCCGGGCAAACACACTTGTGGTCGGCACCCTGATAAAACCTGAGGTTTTTCAGAAAATCCGTCCTCGCCGCCAGCGGCTCTCCCCCCATTCATCGCCTTGATCTTCTCCGGGCCAGGCACCGCCCGT
>DATAZV010000004.1:0-14371 GCA_036271855.1 Burkholderiales bacterium | reverse complement strand
ACCCGCAACAGCGCGGGGTCGCAATCGGCCTGCCCGAGATCGTGGATTTTCCACTCGATGCGCCGCCCGCCCGCCTGCAGCGACAATTCCTCGACGATTTCCGCCACGCTCTGGTTCAGGTTGCAGGCACTGCGATGCAGCGGCGCGGTGCCGGTGCGCGCCAGCCCGAGCAGGTCGTCGATCAGCGCGCTCATGCGTGCGGCCGCCTTGGCGATGCGCTGCACCAACTGGGTCGCATTGCCGTCCAGATGGCCGGTGTCCTCCAGCAGCATGGCGGCAAAACCCGCCACATGCCGTGCCGGCGCGCGCAGGTCGTGCGAAACCGAATAGGAAAACGCCTCCAGCTCGCGGTTGACGTTCTCCAGTTCGGCGGTGCGCTCGGCCACCCGCTGCTCCAGCTCGGCGGCCTGGCGCGCCAGCCGGGCGCGCAACTCTTCCTGCCGCAGCGCGATCGCCAGCTGGTCGGCGAAGGAGCGGGCCACGGCAATCTGCTCCGGCGTATAGGCGCCGACGGCATTCGAACCGAGGTTCATCGCCCCCACCAGTTCGCCTTCGGCCAGCAGCGGCAGGCGCACGTAGGAGCGCATCCCGTTGTCGTACAGGCGCTGCAGCACCGCCGGCCGCTTCGGTACCGCCGCCATATCCTCGACGATGCACTCGGCGCCGAATTGCAGGGCCGCGATATCGGCGCGGCCGTAGTCGTCCAGTGTCAGCCGCGCGCCCGGGTCGTACTCCGACCCTGCGGGTCGGTGCAGGTCCAGCACCGCTACCTGGTTCGCCTCGAAGTCGAAGGCCATCACCGAGGCGCCCCAATAAGGCAACTGTTCGCGCACGCCGGTCAGGCCGATGGCCGCGATCGCCTCGCGCGACTGCGCCTGCAGGATGGCGCGGTCCAGCGCATGCAGGGTTTCCAGGCGCCTGAGGTTTTGCTGCAGGGCCTGCTCCGCCTGGGCGCGCTGGGTGATGTCGGTGACCATCGCCAGGGCGCCCGTGTATTGCCCGGCCTCGTCGAAAATCGAGCGCACCGAAATGATGGTCCAGATCACCGAGCCGTCGCGGCGGCGCAGGCGTATGTCGTAGCGTGCCGAACCCTGCGCGCGCCGCAGCTCGGCCATGTCCGCCGCCCGTGCCTGGTCTTCCTCGGCCACGTACTGCAGCGGGTCGGACCCGAGCATCTCCGCTTCGGCATAGCCCAGCATGGTGCGCATCTCGGTGTTGAGCAGCACGATGCGGCGCTGCGCATCGACCTTGAAAATGCCTTCGCTGGCGGTGTCGAGCAGGCGCCGGTAGCGCGCCTCGCCCGCCTGCAGGCTTCGGGTCAGCGCCTGCTGGCGCCGCAACTGGCGCAGCAGCAGGTGCGTCAGCAGGGCCAGCGCCGCGAGGAAAATGGCAGTGGCCGCCAGCTCCGCCGCGCTTTGCGCGCGCCAGCCGGCCAGCACGTCGTTTTCGCCGAATCCCGCCACCACCACCAGCTCGGTGCCGGGCACCTCGGCATAGCCGAATACCCGTGGCACACCATCGCTTAAGCTGATCTGGCGGAAATTTCCCTGCGGAGCAGCGCCCAGGAGTTCGCGGAACAGGCGGGTGCTGGCCAGCGATGCGCCGACCCGGCCTTCGATTCGCGGCCCGCGTGCCAGCATGGTGCCATCGCGCAATAGGATGGCGATCGAGCCGCCTGGCCCGGTATTCACCGACGAATAGAAATCCTCCAGGAAGCGCGGGTCCAGCGCCGCGACGATGACGCCGGCGAATTGCCCGTCGGCCCCGGTCAGGCGCCGGCTCACCGGAATATACGTCGCGTCCAGCGTCTTGCTTTGCACCGGCGCTGAAACATGGCTTTGCGCCTGCGGCTGCGTGCGGTGCCACTCGAAGTAGCTGCGACTGGCTGGCCCCGCATCCATCTGCCGCGGCCGCGCGCTGGCCTCGTGGGCGACTTTGCCTTCGCGGTCGAGGATCTGCAGGCGCAGCACGTTCGGGTTCATGCGCAGGCGCCCGCTGAGCAGCCACTGCACCTGCGCATCGCTGGGTGAGCCGCCGCTGGGCCAGTGCAGCAGCACCTCCTCGGTGGTCGCCAGGTTGCGGTCGATCGACTGCACGCCCTGCTCCGCGTGCGCCGCTACCACCTTGGCCAGGTTCAGGGTATCGAGCTCGCTGTCGCTGATGGCATGGCTATGGCCGCGCCAGATACCGAAGGAAACCAAGGCCGCCAGCAGGGCGGCCAACGCGGCAGCGGCCGCCACCACCCGGCGGCCCAGCCACGGCTCTTCCCCGGCCGCGGCCAGTGGCAAAAATTTCAGGCCTCGTTGGAAATTATTCGAGCCGGCCACGGGTTTGTCCCCCACGCGCCGCTGCGGCAAGTGCTTCCGTTGGCGCTTTATTGAATTACATCTTACGCCCTAAAGGCGGCCGTGGGACGCCGAAAAACGCCGCCGCGGCGAATATAAGCACGCACAGACGCAGTTTTGTTCGCGACGGAAATGTGACAAACAAAAAGTATTGGATTTCGGCTGTCTTTGCGCGGGGCGTTGCGATCCATCAATGCCAGGGGCATATGCGTTCCACGTAGGCGGGCCTTGTTACAAAGGCAATGTGCGGCAAGCCGCCGGCCTAAAAACCGTAGCGCAGCGTCAGCCGCGCATTGCGCGGCTCCACCGGATGAAAATGCACATCGTTCACCCCGCCCGCGGCCTCGCCGGGCAGGCGCGAGGCGTAGTAATAATCGATGTCGCTGGCCTGCCGGTTGAACAGGTTGTAGACATCGAATGAAACGCGCAAGCGCGGCGCCGCCTGCCAGCCCAGGCGCAGGTAGGCCAGCGTGGTGGAAGCGGAGCGCACGCTGTTGTCTTCGATCAACGGGCGCGGGCCGAAGTAGCGCAATTGCAGCGCGGCGCTATAGGCGCCCTGCGCGAGCGTGAGGCCGGCGGAGGCGACCTTGGCGATGCTGCCGGGGATGGTGTTGCCCGCCGGGTCGTCCTGCGTGTAGCGGGCGTGCGAGACAGCCAGGTCGATATCGAGCAGGGCGCGCAGGCGGCCCCATTGCGTGCTGTAGTGGTTGTTCCACTCCACCCCCTGGCGCCGGCTCGGGCGGCTCGGCTGGGTATCGCCGGCGTCGCCCGCGAACACCAGTTCGGAAGCCATGTCGAGGCGCCACAGCGCCAGCGAGCTTTGCAGGCCGGGGACGATTTCGCTGCGCAGGCCGATCTCCTCGCCATGCGTCTTCACCAGCGGCGTCACCGGGCTGGCGGGCAGGCCTTCCTTCGGCGTAACGGTCTCGGTGGTGCCGCGCGCGTCGTTGCTGTGAAAGCCCTGGCCGTAGTTGAGAAAGAATTCGGTCTTCGCCCACGGCCCGAATACAAGCGAGAGCTTGGGTGAGGTGATGCTGGCGCTGACGCGTCCGGAATTGCCGGCCACGCTGCTGTCGACAGCAAAGGCGTAGGCGTCATGGCGCAGCCCGGCGATGCTGCGCAGCCACGGCAGCCAGTGCATCACGTTCTCGACATACAAGCCGGCGCTGGCTTCGCGCACCCGGCTGCTGCTGATGGTGGAGAGTTGCGCCCGCGCCTGGGTGGCGAACAGCGCCACCGGCGAGAGGCGGTCGTAGCGGCTCTGCAGGCCGATGGTGTTTTCGGTGTCGAAGCCGGCGACGCGCCCGAACCAGACGCGGCTCAAGTCGAAGCCCGCCATCTTGCGCTGCTCCGCCTGCTCGAACTGGTCGCCTTGCGCCGGGTTGCCGAGAAAGTAAGTGAAGTCGGAAAACAGTTGCAGGCGCGACTGCACGTAATAGGCGTTGAACCTGGTCTCGCCATCCGCGTCCAGCTTGCGGCGCGTGAACGACAGGCTGTAGCGCGCGGTGTCGCCGGCGTCGGAGGGGTCGATGGCGCCGAAGCGGTCGATCAGGCCGCCGGCCACCGCGCGCTGCGCGACCTGGTCGGTCGAATTCCAGTGCGACTGGTAGGCCATCGCCGTCAGGCTGTAGCCGTCGCTGGCGCTGCCGCTGCTGTAGCGCAGGTTGGCGCTGAATTTGCGCAAGCCCTCGGGGTTGTCCCAGGGGCCGTTGTTGTGCGCCAGGTCCAGGCCATAGAGCAGGTGGCCGGATGCGAAGTCGAAGGAATTCGCCAGCAGCGCGCGCTGGTAGTCGTGCTGCCCCAGGGTCAGGGAAGCGACGCCGCCAGTCAGCGTATCGGCCAGGCCGATGTGCGCCGCGCCGGCCGAGGAGAAATCGCCCTCGGAGGCGTAGTAAGGCCCCTTCAGGTAATCGATGCGCCGCACCAGCTCGGGAATCAGGAAATTGAGGTCGGTATAGCCCTGGCCGTGCGCGTGGCTGCGCATGTTCACCGGCATGCCGTCGACGTAAGTGGCGAAGTCGGTGCCGTGGTCGAGGTTGAAGCCGCGCAGGAAATACTGGTTCGCCTTGCCGTCGCCGCTGTGCTGGGTGACGATCAGCCCGGGCACGAACTCCAGCACCTCGCCGGTGCGCAAAATCGGCCGGCCCTCGATCAGCTTGCTGGTGACGCTGCCCTGGCTGGCGGCATTGCCGCTGCTCACGCCGTTTTCATAATTGCCCAGGACTTCCACCGCCGGCAGGCTGGATGGCTGAGCCGGTTCGGCGCCGCGCACGCCCGGCGCAAGCAGCGCGAGACACCAGGCCCATCCCCACGCTGTGTTGCGCATTGCCCTCTCTGCCCGCTTGTTTGGTGTCGTTTGAAAAGATCATACGGCATCAAGCATGGGGCATGCCCACGGCTGCTTCTAGCGGGGGGCGTCGAGGAGGCGCTGCAGCGCCTCGATGAATTCGCGCTGGCCCTGGTTGATGCGGCGCCTCGCTTCTTCTGTGTCGAACCACGCTACACGATCGACTTCCGGAAACGTTTGCCTCTTTCCCGACTTTGGCGGCCACTCCATTTCGAAGGTGTTGCTGGTCATCGCGGCCGGGTCGCAGTTGCCTGCGAAGGCCCACGCGGTCACCACCTTTCCGCTCGGCTGTTTCAATTCGCCCAGCGCGATGAACGGTGCGACGCCGGTGAAGCCGGTCTCCTCCAGAAACTCGCGCTGCGCGGCGGCCAGCGGCGCTTCGGTATCGTCGTACTCGCCCTTGGGAATGGACCAGGCGCCGAGGTCTTTTTTCGCCCAGAACGGCCCGCCGGGATGGGCCAGCAGCACTTCGAGGGTGCCGCCCCGGTGGCGATACATCAGCAGGCCGGCGCTGCGCTTTTTCATTCACAGGAGCCCGTTTTTTTGCGCGTTGATGGTCAGATGAAAATCATCCACACTTAGTTGACCGACTCGCGTATGTTTGGAACATGGGTGAGTTGACTGCATGGATGCGGGTGGGCGCGCGAACGCTGCGGATGCTGGGGCCGGCTTGCGTTATTGCGGCTTGGCGCAGTTCCGGATGTGGGCGCATGCTTACTACGGATGTGAAAGCAGTTTTATGAAAAAAGCTCAGGTTTTCTCAGGTTTGGCGAGCGAGCGGGCAGGAAGTTTTTGAAAAAAGACCATCATTTATTATCATTTTTCATAAGGCGACTACGTTGGTGTTGGATGGTGTGACTTCTTGCTCCGTCCTCGGAATAGGGGTCAGAGCACATTTTTCAAAAAGCGAAAAATATGATCCGACCCCTATTCCGCCGCGTGCCTTTAGCTGGCGCCGACGAATGCGAGTGCTTTTTTCAGGTCCGGGCCGCTGATGCTGTCCAGCGGCAGGGCCAGCAGTTGGGCGAAGCGGTAGGCCATGGCCTGGCGGGTGAGTTCGAACATGTCGTGCTTGGCTTTTTCGCTGTCGAAGGCGCCGGAGAGGTCGGGGTAGGGCCAGTGCACCACGATCGGGTCGCCGGGCCAGTGCGGGGCGAGCTTGTGGATGTCGCGGTCGGAGACGGTGATGGCGATGCGCATGTCCGGGATGTCGTGGTGGGTCAGCTCGTTCCAGCTTTTGTTGCGGTAGGCGCCGATGTCGGCGCCGGCGTCGGAGAGCACCTGGAGCGCGAAATGGTCGACCCGGCCGGAGGGCGAGGCGCCGCCGCTGAATGCCAGCACGTCCTTCTGCTGCACCGAGGCCAGGTGGTTGAGCATGCCTTCGGCGATGATGCTGCGCGCGGCATTGTCGGTCGAGAGGATCAGGATGTTGGTGGTCATTGTCTTCTCCTTGATTCAGTGGATGGCGCTGCGCGGATTGCGGACTGCGTCAGCATACGCCGGGCGCCGCCGCTGCGGCGCCGGCAGCGCGTCTTTAGTGAGAGACAAGCGATTTTCGCCGGTGGTTCGATTTATTTTTCCGCCGGGCGCGGGCGGATGCGGCCCGCCTCTGCCGGGACATCGGAAATCCGCTATCTTGCGTACCAATTTCGCGGCATCGCGCCGCGTTGCAGTGTTCGGCGCCGCACACTCCGGGCGGCATTTTTGAAAGGGCAAGTTTCATGAGCAAGCATTCGGGCCGGCAGGCCGGCGCTGCCACCTTCGTCGCGCGGGCGCGCTTGATCCGGCCGCAGGCCGCCGTGGCACTGGCCGTGGCTCTCGCTACCGTCGCATTGCTGGCCACCGGCCAGGCGCTGGCGCAGCGCAAGCCGCAGCCGCTGGGGCAGGCCACCACCATCGGCCGCGTGATGTTCGAGGCCGGCGACACCGCGCGCGGCGGCAATGGCCAGCCGGTGGACGGCATCGAGGGGTCGAGCAGTGAAATGCTCAAGGTGCATGTGCATGCCCATCTCTCGCTATTCTACAAGGGCGAGCAGATCGCGGTGCCGCAGGGCATCGGCATCGTCAAGCCGTTTCGCGAACAGCAAGGCTTCGTCGGCAGCGGCCAGGGTTTCTACTGGCTGCATACGCACGACGCCAGCGGCATCATCCACGTCGAGTCGCCGGACGACCGGCGCTACACCCTGGGCAACTTTTTCAACATCTGGGGCCAGCCGCTGACGGGCGACGACGTCGCAGGACTGAAGGGCAAGGTGCGCGCCTATATCGACGGCCAGGCCTATACCGGCAAGGTACGCGAGATTCCGCTCACCGCGCATGCGCAGATCACCCTGGTGGTGGGCGAGCCGCAGGTGAGCCCGCCGATGTATACCTTTCCGGACGGCCTCTAGGCACGCGCCATGACGGCGGCATGGCAGGCTCCCGGCGTATACACTGCGGGAATCTGTTGCCCTACACCGGAGCACGCCGCCCATGAAACGCCTGATCCTAGCCCTTGCCCTGCCGCTGGCGCTCAATGCCTGCGCCTATATCCACGGCTCGCATCATGTGGAACTGGAAAAGAACCAGAGCGTGCTGGTGGACCACAACGACAAGGTGGCCGCCGACTCCAGCATGCTGAAGGCGGTGGAGATCTGCCACCTTTACGGCAAGAAGCCGGTGCTTTCCTCCACCACCCCGGGTTCCAGGCCCGAAGGCCGGCGGCCCATCTTGCAAGCGGATTTTTATCGCTGCGTATAGCACCGTGCGCGGGTGAGGTAGCGCGGCCTGCGCCCTGTTCAGGGCACGGCCGATGCGGCGCCATAAGTAATCGCGGCTTGCCCCGCGCCGGGCGCGGTGCTCTACTGCCGGTGGACCGCGCATCAGGCGCGGCAACATAAGCACACCGGAGACAAAACCATGCACGCGCCACGCCGCCGCCTGCTCAAGACCCTGGGCGCCGCTGCCCTTGCCGCGCCCGCCGCCGCCCTCGCCGCGCCGGCGAAAGCGCGCGCAGTGCCGATCATGATGGACGGCCACGTGCACGTCACCGGCCGCGCCTACTGGGAAGGCATCGACGTCTGGCAGCCGCAGGCCACCGGCTGGGACTTCGCCCGCGCCCATGCGGCGGGCGTCAATGTGATCATCGAAAATCTCGGCACCTACGGCTACTGGAACTACAACTACTCGCCGAAGCAAACGCTGCGCATGATCGAGAATTTCTATCGCGTGGCCAGGCAGCATCGCGACAAGATGGCCCTGGCGCTAACCCCGGCCGACGCGCGGCGCATCGCCGCCAGCGGCCGGGTCGCCGTGTTCCTCAGCGTGGAGTCGGGCTGGGACCATGAAGGCGACCTCGACGTGCTGCGCGCCTTTTACCGCCTCGGCTTGCGCAGCCTGCAGTTCTCTTCACAGACCGGCTACAACGCCTTGAGCGACGTGATCGGCGCCGGCGCCTCGAACCACTGGGGCGCAGAAGGCGGCTTGAGCAAGCAGGGCCACGCGGTGGTCGAGGAGATGAACCGCCTGGGCATGCTGATCGACATCACCCATGCCTCGCCGGATGCGCAAACCTCGCTGATCGCCGCCTCCAAAGCGCCGGTGGTGGCGAGCCACCTCTACGCCTCGGCGGTGGCCGGTCCCGGCGGCTTGTCGGACGAGCAGATCAAGGCGATCGCCGCCAAGGGCGGGCTGGTCGGCATCCACGGCGGCTCGGCGGCGATCGGCAAACGCTACCGCCAGTGGATGAAGGCCAACCCCGAGCGCGCGCAAGCAACGAGTGCGGGCTTGCGCGGCCTCACCGGCTTCAAGGTCAGCGGCACCCACAACGTGGACACCGACAACTACGGCGAATTCATCAAGCGCTTCGACACCGAAATGCGTGCCGCCTGGCGCAATTCCTTCGCGCCCTGGAGCGACGACCCCGAAGCGCAGCCGCTGGTGCCTACGGCCGATGAGTATGCGGAGGAAGTCGCCTACATCATCAAGCTGGTGGGGCCGGAGCACGTCGGCATTGGTCTCGACATGGTCGGCGGGCGCAGCGGCGTGCCCAGCGACCCTAGCGGCTACCCGCAATTGGTGGCGGCATTGAAGCGCGTCACCACGCCGGCCAATCTGCGCAAGGTGTGCGGCGAAAACTGGCTGCGCGTGCTGGCGCAGGTGCAAAGATTACGTGACCCGAATGCGTGACCCGAATGCGTGACCCGAATGCGTGCCCCGGCCGCGCAAGCGGCGCGGGCAGGAGCCACGCGCATCGTCCCACGCAGATTCAGTCGAGCTTGGCGCCCGAGGCCTTGACCTTTTGCGCGCCCAGTGCGCGGTCCTTTTGCAGGAAGGCGGCGAATTGCGCGGGGGTGTCGCCGGCGGCTTCGAAACCGAGCACGCGCAGGCGCGCCTTGAAGTCGTCGCCATTGACCACCACGCCGGCGTCCCTGGCGAGTTTGGCCACCACCGCCGCCGGCGTGCCCTTGGGTGCGGCCATGCCGAAGTAGAAGCTGGCGGCTTCGAAGCTGGCGGAGCCGGCCTCGGCGAAGGTCGGCACGTTGGGTTCGAGTGACGAGCGGTGGTCGCCCGCGACGGCGAGGGCCTTGAGTTTGCCGCTGTCGAGGAAGGGGGCGGCGCCGCCGATGACGGCGAACATCAGGTCGATGCGCCCGGTGACCAGGTCTTGCAGCGCGGGCGGCAAGCCCTTGTAGGGCACGTGCTGCATCGTCAGGCCGTTGGTCGAGGCCAGCCAGGCCATCGCCAGGTGGTTGACGCCGCCCGCGCCCACCGAGCCGTAGTTGATCTTGCCGGGGTTGCGCTTGATGTATTCCAGCGCCTCCTTGAGATTGGCGGCGGGAAAGTCGGGCCTGGTCACCAGCATCAGGTTGGCGTTGACCAGCTTGCTCACCGGCACAAAGTCGTTGACCGGGTCGTAAGGCACTTTGGAGTAGAGGTGGTGGTTCAGGCTGAATACCGCATCCGAGGCCACCAGCAGGGTATAGCCGTCGCCCGGGCTCTTGGCCACTGCTTCGGCGGCGATCATCTCGTTGGCGCCGGGGCGGTTGTCCACCAGCACCGGCTGGTTCCACATCTGCGAGAGCTTGTCGCCCAGCGCGCGCACCAGCACGTCGGCCGGGCCGCCGGCGGTATAGGGCACCAGGATGCGCACCGGCTTGTCGGGAAAGGTCTGCGCCTGGGCGGCGCTGCCGCAGAAGCAGGCGGCGAGAGTGCATAGCAGGGCGCGGCGGGTCAGGCGCATGGGAGTCTCCTCGTTGTAATTGGCCGGGAGGGACAGGGTTGCCTCGAAGGTTTCTTCCAGGCTGCTGCCGCCAGCTTCGCGCATCCTACTATTTTCCGCGCGGGATGCGCGCTTATGCGCGAGCTTGACGCATGGCGCACGGGTGGCGCGCCCGGGTGATGCGGCGCCGTGCGGCGATCAGCGCAGCGAAAGCGCGCGCGATGGAAAATTTCCCGGGCCGCGCGTCAGGGACAGCACTGGTCCCGCATCGTTTCCTGCGCCACTGGCTCGCGCTGTGCCAGAAATCGCGGCAGCGGCGGACGTTCCACCGGAATGAAGGGCAGGAGTCCGCCTTGCGCCAGGGCCGGGGCTTCCTGTGAATCGATGCGCACGATATACGGCCGGGTCGGGCGCACGCCGGTGAGCATGCCGTTCTCGCCCAGATTGACCTGGACCATGTCGCCGACGGCGGCGTCGATGGCGTTCATCCGCACGATGGCGGTGTATGCGGGGCTGCCGTTGCGGCCGGGAACATGCACCTCGGCCAACAGCGGCTTGCCGGCTTCGATGCTGCGGCCGCTGCGCTCCGAGCGCACCCCGGCTTCGAGCTCGACATAGATGCCGGTCACGCGCGCCAGCGCCGTTGCGGCCACGGCGGGAGCAGCGGCCAGGCAGGCGACGGCAAACAGGAATGCGTGAAGAATCCGGAACTTCGTCATTGCAGGCTCTCTTGAAGGAGGTAGCACCCATGCGCCGGGCGGCGCGGCATCGGGTGGCGCGGCGTGGCGCTGAGTGATGGGCCCAGTATGGCCGCGCGGGCGTGCAATCGATGCGGGGAATAAAAAGACAAAAGTCCCGCATTTGCGGGACTTTTCCTGGCACGGTGTCCCGCATTTGCGGGACCCGTGCCACGAAGAAGCGTCGCTATTGCGGTGCTACCACGATGCTATGGGGGCGCATTGCAGCGCCGTCGTGGCGCGATGCACCGCTTCGAACATCCACACTAGCGCACCATGCAGGGGCGCTTGGGGTCGAACTTCCAGCCGGGGATGAGGAATTGCATGGCGATGGCGTCGTCGCGCGCACCCAGCGCTTTTTCCATGTAGAGCCGGTGTGCGGCTTCGACCTGCGCCATGTCGACGCTCACTCCCAGCCCCGGCTGCTGCGGCACCTGCACGTGGCCGCCCTTGATCTGCAGCGGCTCGCGGGTCAGGCGCTGGCCGTCCTGCCAGATCCAGTGGGTGTCGATGGCGGTGATCTTGCCGGGCGCGGCAGCGGCGACCTGCGTAAACATCGCCAGCGAAACGTCGAAGTGGTTGTTCGAGTGCGAGCCCCAGGTCAGGCCCCAGGCGTCGCACAATTGCGCCACGCGCACCGAGCCCTGCATGGTCCAGAAGTGCGGGTCGGCCAGCGGAATGTCGACCGACTGCAGCGAGAGGGCGTGGCCCATTTCGCGCCAGTCGGTGGCGATCATGTTGGTGGCGGTGGGCAGCCCGGTGGCGCGGCGGAACTCGGCCATCACCTCGCGCCCGGAGTAGACGCCCTCGGCGCCGACCGGGTCTTCGGCATAGGCGAGAATGCCGTGCAGGTCGCGGCACAGGCGAATGGCATCCTTCAGCAGCCAGCCGCCATTCGGGTCGAGCGTGATGCGCGCTTGCGGAAAGCGTTCATGCAGTGCGCGGATCGCCTCGATCTCCGCCTCGCCCGCCAGCACGCCGCCCTTGAGTTTGAAGTCGTTGAAGCCGTAGTGCGCGTGCGTCGCCTCGGCCAGGCGGACGATGGCTTGCGGCGTCATCGCCTCCTCATGGCGCAGGCGAAACCAGTCCACCTTCGCATCGGGCTCGCTGCGATACGCAAGGTCGGTGCGCTTGCGGTCGCCGACGTAAAACAGGTAGCCGAGCATTTCCACCGCGTCGCGCTGCTGCCCTTCGCCGAGTAGCGCGCACACCGGCACCTCGAGAAACTGGCCGAGCAAATCCAGCAATGCGGCTTCAACGGCGGTGACGGCGTGGATCGCCACGCGCAAATCGAAAGTCTGCTGGCCGCGCCCGCCGGCATCGCGGTCGGCGAAGCGCTTGCGCATGGCGTTGAGCACGGATTGATACGCGCCGATCGGCTGGCCGATCACCAGGGCGCGCGCGTCTTCCAGTGTTTGCGTAATCTTTTGCCCGCCCGGCACCTCGCCCACACCAGTGCGCCCGGCGTTGTCTTTCAGGATCACCAGGTTGCGCGTGAAGTAGGGGCCGTGGGCGCCCGAGAGGTTGAGCAGCATGCCGTCATGCCCGGCGACGGGAATGACGGACATCTCGGTGATGACGGGGGTGCGGGAGGCGCTCATGGCGATGTTCTCGGAGGGGAAAACGGCGTTTCGGCGCCGTACCAGGAAGGCCCATGATTATATTTGTTAGCGCTACCAAAATCAATCCCGTGAGAGCCGGCCGGAGGGTCGGGTGAAATTTCAGGGCTTAGGGAGCGGTGATGACCGTGCGCAGGAACTCGTCGCAGCGCTCGTAGGCTTGCGGCGGCGCGCGCTGCACCGGAATGTCGGCGGCGATTTTGGCGCAGCGTTCCAGCTCGACTTCGATGAAGTAGGAAAGCGCGGGCACGCGCGGGCCCTCGGCCAATTCGTCGGCATCACGCTTTTGTTCCAGCAGCGCGTCGATGGTGCCGCGCAACTCCGCATCCTTCACCAGTTCATCGACCAGCAACTGGAACAGCATCGGTGCCGGGCCGCGGCCCTGCTCTATCCACTGGCAGCACAACAGCGGGCGCAGCACGTAAAGGTATTTCTTCAGTCGCACTGTCTTGTTCTGCAAATACTCGCGGTTGTTGCTCTTGGCCATGCTGAAGTAGTGGTGCCAGCAGGCAGCGGGGCTGAAGAACTCGCGCGCCAGGGCGCGGAATTGCGCCATCGCCGGCGCGGCCTGGCGATAGATCAGCGGCGAGTCCAGCCACTCCAGCAGCGTCGGGTTGCACTTTTGCATCAGCGCCAGCGCCTTGCGTAACTCCCAGCCGTTGATGTCGAGGTCGCCGGAAATCGGCAACTCGATCACGTCGCGCGGCGCGTTCACCCGCAAATACCAGGGCAGGCGCGGCGCGTAGATGAAGCGCACGTCCCAGTCGCTATTCGGCGAAGCAAAGCCCCAGGCGCGGCTGCCTGATTCGATGGCCAGCAGGATGCGCACCTCATGCAGCGCTTCCATGCGCGCGAGTTGCTGCGCGATCTCGGCCTGGATGGCAGCGTCCTCAGCCATGCCTCTACGCGAACTCGGTGACGAACAACTCGGTGGCGTCGCAGCGCAATACCGTCATCAGGCCGTTCATCACGGACAGGTTGAGCAGCTCCGACTCGTTGTTGACGATGCGCGTCAGCTGGGAGTGCGAGATGTCCACGCCGATCTCGCGCAGCAGCGCATGCAGCGCCACCACCGAAGCAATGCCGCGCACGGCCATCTGCTCCTTGATTGCAAGACGCAGGCGGCGGGGGCGGTACGGGCGGCGTGCCATCGGCATAAACCGGTAAATGGACAGAAGCCATTATATGCTTGCGTTGGATGCAAACAACAGTTTGCATTTGATGCAAATAAATCGTTGACAGGATAAATTGCCGGCGGCATAATCCACACCATCGAGAAGTAGACGCATCGCGAAGCGGTGGCAGCCGGCGGCAAAGTTGTAGGCGGCTGTAAACCAAATCCCCGGCGGCGCGTTAATCCTCCACCATTTACCTGAAGAGCACAGATTTCAAAGCGAATCCCGGCCATGTTTTATTCACTTAGAACCAATCTGCAACATCCGAGCCCCCGGTCCATCGACGCGGGCACGGAGGGTATTTGCATGCACGGGCCGGAGGTTGCCAGCTAAGGCGATCCCCAAGTTTCACGCCAAAGGCCCGGGCACCCAAAAGGTACCGGGCCTTTTTGTATTTGGGATGCGTTTTCATGCTGGTTTGCAGACTGATGCTGGAGGGATTGAAAAGCGGGGATGTGAAGCAGGGTTCGATGAATGCACGTAAAAAGAGGGGAAGGGCTGCGTTAGCGGATATGCCCGACCCCATCCCACCTCGCAGGGAAAATCGGGGCGCCGTAACACAACCGCACGGCGCGTCGCGGCAGGCGAGGGTGCAGTCATTGAAGTCCGTTTCGTTGCAGCAGTTAAGTGAACGAAAGGAGCAAGGCCGCAAGGCCTAAGAAGCAGATGCACAGCGAAGGCAGCAGCAGCGACGATATTCGGGCCGATCACCGCGGGTGGTCCAGGCCGGCCGGTGTGCGCAGACAGTGCGCGCGGGCGGCGCTTTGTCCGAAATTCGCGGCAGGCGGTTTTCGCGCGCAGTTTCGTGTGGCACGGGCAGTGAGAACGATGAGGGTGCGGGCCATGGCCTAGTGTCTCGTCGACCAAGCAGGTTCTCACAGCCCGGTTGCCGCAAAGCACCGGGCTGTTTGTTTTTCAAGGCGTCATTGGCCGAGCGGCAAGGCACCT
>DATAZV010000003.1:0-4974 GCA_036271855.1 Burkholderiales bacterium | reverse complement strand
AAATGGGTGGACAACAGGGTTTTCGAGGACCCGGTGGTGCCTGAGGTGAATACGTAGACAAAGCCTGCATGCGGATGGTCGCCGCGCGGCGGCACCAGATCGTCGCGGCCGGGATCCCGCGGGTCGAAGCGCAGGGGATCGAGCGAGCGCGCTTGGGCCACCTGCGGCGGCGCACCGCTGGCCAGCAGCCAGTTTGCGGAATAACGCTTGATCAGGTCGATGCGCGCCGCCTTCGGCACGTCAGGAAACAGCGGAAGGATCACCGCGCCGATCCAGCCGGCCGCATAAAAAAGCTCCAGCGCGCGGCGCGCACCCGCGGGGCTCGAATCAAGCGCCATCGCCACCGTGTCGCCGCTGCGTACGCCTTCGTGCGACAGCCAGGCGGCGCCGCGGCGCGCTGCCGCGTGCAAGGCGCCGAAGGTGACGCTTCCGACCTCGTCCAGATAGGCAATGCTCTGCGGCGCACGCGTGGCGTGCCGAACCAGGGCATCGATAGTGCTGCCGGTCTCCATCCCGTCCACCCCTGGACTCGCGTTGCCATCCTGATTCATTGTCATGCCCGATTGCTGCCTGGCCGTAATTGTGGGGCCATGGCCGTGCTTGTCAAATCGCCGCGCGCGTCGGCCAGCCGGCCAGTTGCACGCAGCGTGCCGCGATCGCATCCACAATCTGCTTCTGGCTCGCCGATGTATGGCGGCGGCTGAATTCCTGCGCGGCGCGCGTAAAGCCGGGCTCGGACAGCAGTCGCGCCGACAACTGCTCGATCCGACCCTCTTCTCCAGCCAGCAGCATCAGCCCGGCGCCCAGGGCGGTCACCTTGTGCGCGGTGATGCCCTGCTCGGTGATGTCGGGCGCCACCAGCAAGGGTTTGCCGCCAAGCAGCGCCGCGCAGACGGTGCCGTGGCCGCCGCCGCAAATCACCAGGTCGGCCCCGGCCACCGCCGCTTCGATCGCCACCGGCCTGTCGGAAAAGCGCATCTGCGCGCCTTCCAGTTGCGCCCGCTCGGTGTCCGGCAAACCGGGACAGTAGGCCAGCACCGCGCAGCCGCGCCGGCGCAGCGCGTGCAGCAGCGGCAAGGTTTGCGCTTGCTGCGCCTTCAGGTAGGCGAAGACGCGCGGACCCTGCGCTTCGGGCCACACCGGTGCAACACCGCTGTCGCCGCCCAGCACCACACCCCAGTGCGGCGTGCCGCGGTGCGTGTAATGGTCGAGATCGGGAAAGGAGGTGACGATGTCGTCATCCGCCAGATGCATCAACCCCTGCACCGCCAGTGGCGCCACGCCATGCACGGCCAGCGCGGTATTGATGCTGGAGAGCACCAGTTGCCGCGATTCCGCACTGCGCTCGGGCGCCGGCAGCAGCCAGGGCATCAGCGGCGGCTCCGGCTCCATCGGCGGCGGGCAGCAAAAGCCGGTGCCGATGCGCACGCAGGTGCGTTTCAGGCTGCGCGCGGCCAGCAGCGCCGTGGGGGCGAAGTCGGCGATCACCAGGTCCGGTTCGGCGCGCTCGACGATGGCGCGCCAGTCGCGCAGCAGGGGCGTGAGCATATCGGCCGACATATAGCCACGGCGCAGCAGGATTTCACTGAACGAGAGTTGCGGCTCGGGCAGGCCCACGATCTGCCCCGTGAAATACGGCGCATCCCACAGCGTATCGCCGCGCCCTTCGAGTAGTACCGCAGCCGGGCCGGGCTCGCGAAGCACCCAGGTGATCACGCAGCCGCGCTCTTCAAGGGCACGTGCGATCGGCAAAAAAGCGTTGATGTGACCCAGGCCGCCGCCCAGCTCCCAGGCGTAGAGAATGCGCTTCATCGCGGCGATCGGGAATCGGTGAAAGCTTGGAGCATGAGGGAAGAGGGACTGGTGCCGGAAAAACGGCGAACTTCCGGCGACGCGAAAGCGGTATCATAGCCTGACAACTACGCGCCGCTTTTTCAGCCGGTAATCGCGTGAACTCCTTCGAACCGAGACAACTTCCAGCCCACTCCGGCATGGCACCGGCGACTGTCCGCGAGGCGCGATGATGAGCGCCGTTGCCGAGCGCCTGCTGCGCTTCACCGACATCATCGGCCGCGAGCGGGTGATGGCCGGTTCCGACTGCGGCTTTTCCACTTTCGCCGGCGATGGCCCGGTAGACCCGGACATCTGCTACGCCAAATTCCGTACCCTTGCCGAAGGCGCGGCAATGGCCGGCGACGCGCTTTGGGGCCGCCGCTATGATGTGCGGCACGAGACGCCGGGACCGATCCACATGAAAGGCTTGTACCTGTGAGCAATCCGATGGAAAAAAAGCGCGCGGTCGGGGTAATCGGCCTGGGCACCATGGGCATGGGGGCGGCGCAGTCGCTGTTGCGCGCCGGCTTTGCCGTGCATGGCTGCGACTTGCGGCCGGCGATTTTGCAGGCACTGGTCGATGCCGGCGGCGTGGCCTGCGCCCACCCGCGCGAGATGGGCGAGAAATGCGAAGTGATCATCACGCTGGTGGTCAACGCCGAGCAGACCGATGCCGTTCTGTTCGGCACCGACGGCGCCGTCGCCGCGATGAGACCCGGCGCCGTGGTGATCGCCAGCGCCACTGCCGCCCCGGAGTATGCGCAGACCCTGGCCAGGCGCCTGGCCGAAAAAGGCATTCTGCTGCTCGACGCCCCGGTTTCCGGCGGTGGCGCCAAGGCGGCCGCCGGGCAGATGACCATGATGACTTCCGGCCCGCCGGAGGTGTACGCGAAAATCGAGGACGTTCTGGCCGGCATGGCGGGCAAGGTCTATCGGCTCGGCGCGGCGCATGGCCTGGGCTCGAAGGTGAAGATCGTCAACCAGTTGCTGGCCGGCGTGCACATCGCCGCCGCCGCCGAGGCGATGGCGCTGGGCATGCGCGAAGGGGTGGACCCCGAAGCCTTGTTCGAGGTCATCACCCACAGCGCCGGCAATTCGTGGATGTTCGAAAACCGCGTACCGCACATCCTCAAGGGCGACTACACGCCGCTTTCTGCGGTGGACATTTTCGTCAAGGACCTGGGGCTGGTGCTCGATACCGCGCGCAAGAGCAAGTTTCCCCTGCCGCTGTCGGCCGCCGCCCACCAGATGTATATGATGGCCTCCAGCGCCGGCCACGGCCGCGAGGACGACGCCGCGGTGATCAAGATTTTTCCCGGCATCGAATTGCCCGGAAACAAAAAAGCCGAACAATGACAGGAAACAACATGTTGCTAGGCTGTATTGCGGACGATTTCACCGGCGCCACCGACCTGGCCAATATGCTGGTGCGCGGCGGCATGCGCACGGTGCAGACCATCGGCGTGCCCGCCGATGGGGCAAGCAAGGCGGCCGCCGAGGCCGATGCAGTGGTGGTGGCGCTGAAATCGCGCACCATTGCTCCCGAAGAAGCGGTGGCACAGTCCCTGGCCGCGCTGCAGTGGCTCAAGGCGCAAGGCTGCAAGCAGTTTTATTTCAAATACTGCTCGACTTTCGACTCCACCCCGCGCGGCAATATCGGCCCGGTGACCGACGCGCTGATGGATGCCCTGGGTACCAATTTCACCATCGCCTGCCCGGCGTTTCCGGAAAACGGCCGCACCATCTTCCGCGGCTATCTGTTCGTCGGCGACGTGCCGCTGAACGAGTCTGGCATGAAGGACCATCCACTGACGCCGATGACCGATGCCAACCTGGTGCGCGTGTTGCAGGCGCAGACCAAACGAAAGGTGGGCCTGATCCGTTTCGACACCGTGAACGACGGCGCCGATGCGATCAGCCAGCGCGTCGCCGCCCTGCGCCGCGACGGCGTTGCCATGGCCGTGGTCGACGCGGTATCCGACGCCGACCTGCACGCCATCGGCGAGGCCTGTGCAGACCTGCCGCTGATCACCGCCGGCTCCGGCGTAGCACTCGGGTTGCCGGCCAACTTTCGCCGCGCCGGCCTGCTCAAGCATGAAAGCCATGCCGCGCAATTGCCGCGCGTCAGCGGCGCGGCAGCCGTCGTCTCCGGCAGTTGCTCCACGGCCACCAATGCGCAGGTCGCGGAGTGGCAAAAGGGCCACCCGGCATTTCATATCGATGCGCTGGAACTCGCCGCCAACCCGGGCCTGGTCGAAGACGCGCTGCGCTGGGCGCGCGAGCGCATTGAAAAAGAGCCGGTGCTGATCTACGCCACCAGCACGCCCGAGCAGGTGAAGCAGGTGCAAGCCAAACTCGGCGTCGAGCACGCCGGCGCGCTGGTGGAAAATGCGCTGGCGGACATCGCCCTGGGTTTGGTACAGGCCGGGGTGCGCAAGCTGGTAGTGGCGGGCGGCGAGACCTCGGGCGCGGTGGTGGGCCGACTGGGCGTCACCAGCCTGCGCATCGGCCCGCAGATTGACCCCGGCATTCCCTGGACCGTGAGCGAAGGCGCCACGCAAATGAGCGAACCGTTGGCCCTGGCGCTGAAGTCGGGCAACTTCGGCACGGCGGATTTTTTCGCCAAAGCCCTGTCCAAGCTGGGCTGAACCATGGCGAGCAACGAATCCCTGCTGCGCGAGCAGATCTGCGCCACCGCCAGGTCGATGTTCGACCGCGGCCTGACCCACGGCAGCACCGGCAACATCAGCGTCAAGCTGGACGATGGCTGGCTGCTGACGCCTACCGGCTCCAGCCTGGGCACACTCGACCCGGCGAAACTTTCCAAGCTCGACTGGGCTGGCCATCTGATCTCCGGCGACGCGCCTTCGAAAGAAAATTTCCTGCACCTGGCGATGTACCAGGAGCGTCCGGCCAACGGCGCGGTGGTGCATCTGCATGCGACCCATTCGGTCGCGGTGTCGCTGCTGGACGAGCTTGACCCCGCCGACGTGCTGCCGCCGCTCACCGCCTATTACGTGATGCGCATCGGCAGCCTGCCGCTGGTGCCCTACTTCGCGCCCGGCGATTTGCAACTGGCCGACGCCGTGCGCCGCTTCGCCGGCAAACACCATGCGCTGCTGTTGGCCAACCACGGCCCGG
>DATAZV010000002.1:0-4448 GCA_036271855.1 Burkholderiales bacterium | reverse complement strand
CTTGGCTTCGTCGAAGGTAGCCTGCTCGCCGCCGCACATCACGGTGAGCATGCCGTTTTCCGCACCGGCCTGGCCGCCGGACACCGGCGCGTCGATGAAGCGCAGGCCGAGTTTTTTCGCCTCTGCCGCCAGCTCGCGCGCGATGTTGGCCGAAGCGGTGGTGTGATCGATGAAAATCGCGCCTTTTTTCATCCCGGCGAAGGCGCCGTTTTCGCCCAGCACCACCGAGCGCAGGTCGTCGTCGTTGCCGACGCAGCAGGCGACGATGTCGCAATCCTTGGCCGCTTCGCGCGGAGTGGCGGCGCTGGTGCCACCATGCTTCTTCGCCCAGTCCGCCGACTTGGCGGCGGTGCGGTTGTACACGGTGACCGTGTGCCCGGCGCCCTTCAAGTGCCCGGCCATCGGATAGCCCATCACGCCCAGGCCGAGGAAGGCGGTTTTGCGCGAGGTGGCGGGTTCGTATTGCTTGGTCATGATTGCCTCGTTTGTCTTTTATGGGTGGGGAAAATGCGTGGCCCGGTAGTTTACTTGAAGCCTCCGGCATGCCCCGAACCTGATAAAACCCGAGGTTTTTCGCGATTTTTCCAACACGATTGTGTTGGCGGCAGTGAGCAACCTGAGAAAACCTGAGGTTTTTCACGAATTTGCGGCTCGCGAATGTAACGGGAACAAATTCCCGCAAACGCAGGCCCATTGCGATACCACAGTTGTTGTAGGCCGCTGCGCATGCGCCCCCGTCCTCGCGGACCTCTCGAAAAACACGGCACAGCCGGGCCGGTGTTGAGGGCATGATCGGTGAACAGGGTGACGCTTTGCTGGTTCCTAAGATACGCGAATCTGCGCATCTTGTGTGGCCGCGCGGGGCGGCAATTTCACGCCTACCGCGGCCGCCCGCAGCCGCCGCCGCGCTTGTCGAACACGATCGGCCAGAGGTAGTCGTGCGCCTCCGGGCCGGTGCATTGGGCTTCACAGGCGCTGGGCGCCAGGGTGACGCCGGTACCTTGCGCCCAGACGAACAGGCGGCAGCCGCTGGTGGCGCGGAATTCGGTGGCGTCGAGGCGCGGCGCCAGGGCGAAGTCGCTGGAGTCGAAAGCGCAACTGCCGCCGGCGGGGGTTTGCATCGACCAGTGGAAAGATTTGATACCGCCGCGCTTGTCGGTGACGATGGTGGCTTCCGAGCGATTGCCCAGGCGGTCTTTTTCCGCGCAGTGCATGGAGGCCGCGGCCAGGCCGGGCAGGCAGGCGAGGAGGGTTGCGGCGATGCTGCTGCGAACGATGCTGTTCATGGTATCCCCCCGGTGAACCTTGGGGCCCTGGCGGGGCCTGCTGCCTGTGGGATAAATACTATGCAAGCTGGCGCGCAATGTCTCGAATTCGAATGTAACCCGGTGTTACCGTGTAACAGGGCGATTCCACTCTTCCGGGGCAACTCAGAGCCAGGCCTGGATCAGCGCCTGCGCCACGCCGGCGACGAACAGCACCGGCAGCGGGTTCATTTTGTCGAAGCGCATGAACAGGGCCGCGGCGACGGCGGCGATCAGCCAGATCGAGACACCGCCGGAGGAGTTGCTGAGCACCGCGTAGGCGCCCGCCAGAATCAGCCCGCTGGCCAGCGGGATCAGCGCGCGCTGCACTTGCGAAAACCAGGGCTTGTCGCCATGCACGTTCCACATCCGCGCCACCGCGTAGGCGAGGATGGAGGAGGGGACGAACAGCGCAAGGGAGGCTACCAGCGCGCCCAGCCAGCCGCCGACGTGCCAGCCGATCAGGGTGGTGAACAGGGCGCCGGGGCCGGGGGCGGCGCGCGAGATGGCGAACAGGTCGACGAACTGCGCCTGCGTGACCCAGTGGAACACGTCGACGCTTTGCAGGTGGATGTCGGCGATGATGCTCTGGCCGCCGCCGAAAGAGAGCAGCGACAGCGGCGCGAACACGCCGATCAGTTGTAGGTAGAGGTTGCCGCGCATGCTCAGGGCCGCCCGCGCGCGAACAGCAGCGACACAAAAGTCAGCACCAGCACCACCGGCACCAGCGGCCAGCGCAACACGCCGATGGCGGCGAAGATGGCGACGATGATGAAAAGCGACCAGCGGCCGTTGGCCAGGGCGCGCCGGCCGCTGCGCAGGCCCATGGCGATGGTCATGCCCATGGCGGCGGCGGCGATGCCCTCCAGGGAGTTGTGCAGCCAGGGCAGGTCGCCGACGCGCTCGAACAGCATGGCAATCAGGATCACCACCACCATCGGCGGCAGCAGCAGGGCGCTGAGCGCGGCGGCGGCGCCCAGGCCGCCGTGCAGGCGATGGCCGACGTAGATCGACAGGTTGATGACGTTGGCGCCGGGCAGCACCTGGCTCATTGTGAGCGCGCCGAGAAAGTCGTCGTCCTTCATCCAGTGGCGCCGGCCGACCACTTCGCGGTACAACCAGGCCGAGAGGCCGCCGCCGAAACTGGTCAGGCCGATGCGCACGAACAGCAGGGTCAGGTCGGTGAAGGAGACGGGGACGATGGCCGGCTCGTCCGGGGTGATGGCTGCTTCCGCCTGTTCCATGTTGCGCTTTCAGTTCGCCCTGTATTGCAATTGCATTGCGCCCGCACTACAACCCGCTCAAGCCTCAATGATAAGGGTTTGCCGGGGCATCAGGCCAAGTGCCGGGGCGATCATGAACACCTTTTCATCTGCGCCGGCCGCTTACTCCAGCTTGATGCCCGAGACCTGGATCACCTTGCCCCACTTTTCGGTTTCACTGTGGATGTAGGCGTTGAAGTCTTTCGCATTCAGCGCATTGCCCTCGATGCCCTGGGCCTTGAACTGCGCCTGCACCTCGGGGGCGGCGACGGTGGTGCCGATCGCCGCTTCCAGCGCGGCGGTCACCTTGGGCGGCATGCCGAGCGGGGCGACGATACCGTACCAGACGGAGGATTCGAAACCCTTCAGGCCGAGCTCGTCCAGGGTCGGCAACTCCGGCGCGGCGCTGGTGCGCCGGCTGCCGGTGGAGGCGAGGGCCTTGAGCCTGCCGGCCTTCACATAGGAGAGCACGGTGGAGGTGGGGGCGAACATCAACTGGGTCTGGCCGCCGAGCAGGTCGGTGACGGCGGCGGCGCTGCCCTGGTAGGGGACGTGCAGCATTTTCACTCCCGCCATGAAGGAGAACAGCTCGGCGGCCATGTGCAGGGAGCTGCCGATGCCGGCGGTGCCGTAGGAGATCTGCCCGGGCTTCGACTTCAGCAGGGCGATCAGCGCGGGCAGGGTGTCGACGTTGAGCGAGGGGTTGAGCACCAGGATGTTGGGGACGCCGCCTATCATGCCCACCGAGCCCATTTCGCGGCCGATGTCGACCACGGCGGCGCCCTTGGCGGCGGTGTTGATGACGTTGGCGACGGTGCAAAAGAACAGGGTGTAGCCGTCGGGCGCGGCGCCGGCCACCGCCTTGGTGGCGATGTTGCTACTGGCGCCGGGGCGGTTGTCGACGATGATGGTCTGGCCCAGCAACTGGCTCATCTTTTGCGCGCTGATGCGCGCGCCGACGTCGGAGGCGCTGCCGGGCTGGAAGCCGACCAGCAGGCGGATCGGGTGCGAGGGGTAGGCCTCCTGCGCCGCGGCGCAAAGGGGCAACAGGGCTGCCGTGCCCAGCAGCAGGCAGGTGATGAGGCGCTTGGTCGCTTGCATATTGTCTCCGCCGGTCGGCATTTGTTTACATTGGTCCCGCGCTCTGCGGCGCGGGTTTGGATTGCCGGGCTTTTGCTCCTAGTCGCGGAAAATCGGCGCGGGCTGGTTGAAAAACGCATGCAGGATGTCGAAGACCATCAGGTAATTGGTCTGCTGGAAACTGGCATGGGTCACGCCCTGCATGTGGGCGAAGTGCTTATCCGGATGCGGCAGGCGGCGAAAGAACTCGATCAGGTCGTCGATGCCGGCGATGCCGTCGTGCTGACCGCGCATGATGATGGTGGGCACCTTGATGCGCGCCGGGTCGACCATCGGCAGCTTGGTGCACATGTCGAGGTAGGTGCCGGTGGGTACGCTGCTGTCGAGAGCGAGTGATGCCTGGGCGAAGGCCTCGATCATCGCCGGGTCGGCGGCGCCGGGCAGGTCGCGGTCGAACACCGCCTGGATCACCGCGCGGGTGAAGGGGCGGCGGTTCACCGCCTGCAATTGCGGAATGGTCTTGCGGCGCTCCACCAGGGTGGGGCTGCCTTCGCCGGTCCACACAAAGGCGTCGAGCGCCAGGCGGGCGACGCGTTCGGGATGGCGCTCGGTGAACATCGCGCATTTGAGTGCGCCGGCGGAAACGCCGTAGAGCAGCAACTGCTTGATGCCGTCGTGCTTGAGGATGTAGTCGCTGGCGGCGGCGATGTCCTCCGCGCCGTTTTCGATGCCGAAGTTGATGTCGCGCTGTTTGTCGGAACGGCCGTAGCCTTCGGCGTCCAGGCACCAGCTGTCGTAGCCG
>DATAZV010000001.1:0-9119 GCA_036271855.1 Burkholderiales bacterium | reverse complement strand
GGGCCATGTGGCCTTCTCGGTGGCCACGGTCGCCAGCGGCTGGTCGAGCGACAACGAGGACCTGAACCGCGCACAGCAGGTGATCGCCTTCTCGGTCGGCGATACCGGCATCGGCATTTCGCCCGACAAGCAGCAGATCATCTTCGAAGCCTTCCAGCAGGCCGACGGTTCCACCAGCCGCAAATACGGCGGCACCGGCCTGGGGCTGGCGATCAGCCGCGAACTGTCCAAGCTGCTGGGCGGTGAAATCCGCCTCTCCAGCTTCCCCGGCAAGGGCAGCACCTTCGTGCTGTTCCTGCCGCTGCTCTATGTGGCGCCGCGCAGCACGCGCCGCGCCCTGCCGGCCATCGAACAGCGCGGCAGTGCCGCCGAAGGCAACCCGCGCCCGGCGCTGCCGGCGCACGTGACGCAATACTCCGAGCAGGACGTGGCGATGTCGCTTACCGCCCTGGCCAACGAAGCGGACGACGACCGTGACGCCATCGACCAGGGCGACCTGGTGATCCTGATCGTCGAAAACGACCGCGCCTTCGCGCGCTTCCTGCTCGAAGCGGCGCGCGAGCGCGGCTTCAAGGGCCTCGTCACCTCCTTCGGCGCCGGGGCCCTGACCCTGGCCACGCAGTACAAGCCGGCGGTGATCAGCCTCGACATGCACCTGCCCGACATGGAAGGCTGGCGCGTGCTCGATCGCCTCAAGCGCGACCTTGCCAGTTGCCACATCCCGGTCTGCGTCATTTCCACCGACGACTCGCGCGAGCGTGCGCTGGAGCGCGGTGCCATCGCCTTCGTCGCCAAGCCGATCCCCTCGCGAGAAATCCTGGATCACGCGCTGACGGCGCTGTACGACTACGCCGCCAAGCCGACCCGTGAAGTGCTGATCGCCATGCAGCCCGGCGAAGAGCGCGCCGCCCTGGTCCGTTTCCTCGACACCGAAAACACCGGCATCGTCGTGACCGAGAATCCGGAAGAGGCGCTGCGCCAGCTCGGCCAGCGCACCTTCGACGCCGTGGTGATCGATCGTGAATTCAGCAGCGTCGGCAGCGCCGCCTGGAATCACTCGGCCAACGCCCAGCCTTTCGGCCTGTTGCCGCTGATTGCCTATCTGCCTGGCGAGATCGGCAGCGAAGCGGCGCCGCGCCCGGCCTTCCTGCCGGCCGACCCGCTGGCGCTGCGCGTGGTTCCGACCCTGTCGAAACTCTATGCGGCCACCGCCTCGGCCCTGCATCTGCAACTCGCCAGCCTGCCGGAGGAGCAGCGCCGCCTGCTCTACACCTTCCTCGAGGAAGAGCGGCCGCTGGCCGGGCGCAAGGCACTGATCGTCGACGACGACATGCGCAACATCTTCGCGCTGGCCACGGTGCTGGAAGAGCACGGCATGAACATCGTCTGGGCCGACAACGGCCGCGAGGCGATCCGCATCGTCGAGGCCGATCCCACGCTCGATGTCGTGCTGATGGACATCATGATGCCGGAGATGGACGGCATGGCCACCACCCGCGAAATCCGCAAGCTGCCCGCCGGCAAGAACCTGCCGGTGATCGCGGTGACCGCGAAGGCGATGAAGGGCGACCGCGAGAAATGCATCGAGGCGGGCGCCTGGGACTACCTCTCCAAGCCGGTCGATACCCACGACCTGCTGGCCGTGCTGCGCGCCTGGCTGCACGCATGAACGCCGTCCATTCGCGGATCGCCTCGCGCGAGACCGACGCCACGGTTCTGGAGGGTCTGCCCGCCGGCGCTCCCGAGCGCGTCAACATCCTGGTGGTCGACGACCTGCCGGAAAAGCACCTGGTGTTCCGCAGCATCCTGGAGGAACTGGGGCAGAACATCATCTCCGCCTACTCCGGCCGCGAAGCCCTGCGCTGCGTTCTGGAAGACGAGTTCGCGGTGATCCTGCTCGATGTCAACATGCCCGACATGGATGGCTTCGAGACCGCCGACCTGATCCGCAAATACAAAAAAACCAACCAGACGCCGATCGTCTTCGTCACCGCCTATGTCGACGAAGTGCAGGCGGTGCGCGGCTATGCCCTGGGCGCGGTCGACTACATTTCCGCGCCGGTGGTGCCGGAAATCCTGCGCTCCAAGGTCAAGGTCTTCGTCGACCTCAACCTGCTCAACCGCGAATTGCGCCAGCAGGCCCAGGCACGCGAAGCCCTGGCGCGCGCCGAAGCCGCGCGCGGCGCCGCCGAGGCGGCGACCCGGCGCGCCGACCTGCTGGCCACCGCCAGCCAGATCCTCTCGCGCTCGCTCGACATGGAGGCCACGCTGGCGGGCCTGCTCGGCTTTGCCGCGCCCGGCCTGGCGGACTGCGCCATGGTGGCGATACAGGACGACCGCGGCCAGCTGGCGCGGGTGAAACTGGCGGAAGAGTGCGGCGCCCCGCCGCCGGCCGGTGTGGTGGAAGGCGCGATCGAGCCGGTCGACCTGGGTGAAACGGTGGGGCGCGCGCTGACCCTGCGCGAAACCCTGCGCCTTTCGGGTCCCCTGCGTTTCCAGGGGCTGCCGGGCGAAACCCCGGCGCTGCAGCCGGTCTATGAAGTGGTGGTCTTTCCGATGTACGTCGGCGAGCGCGCTTTCGGCGCCCTCCTGCTTGGCGTCTGTATGCCGCGCAGCTTCGACACCGCCGAGATGGCGCTGGCCAAGGAGGTGGTGAGCCGCGCCGTCATCGCCCTGGAAAATGCCTCCCTGTATGCGGCGATCCAGGACGCCGACCGGCGCAAGAACGAATTCCTCGCCATGCTGGCGCATGAACTGCGCAATCCGCTGGCGCCGATCCGCAACGCGGTACACGTTTTGCAGCGCGGCGGCGCGACCGAAAAAAACGTCACCTGGTCAGCCGAGGTGATCGGCCGCCAGGTCGACCACCTCGCCACCCTGGTGGACGACCTGCTCGACGTCTCGCGCATCGCGCGCGGCAAGGTGGTGGTCAGCCGTGATCCCTTGCGCCTGTCCGAAGTGATCGACCATGCGGTGGAGACCAGCCGGCCGATGCTGGAAAAGCGCCGCCACCACCTGGTGGTGCAAATGCCGCGCGAAGAGGTGGCCTTCAGCGGCGACCTGGTGCGCCTGGCGCAGGTGCTGTCGAACCTGCTCAACAACGCCGCCAAGTTCACGCCCGCCGGCGGCCATATCACACTCGACGCGGCGGCGGTCGATGGCGTGCTGCGGATTTCGGTCAGGGACAACGGCATGGGCATCGATCCGCAGTTGCTGCCGCACGTGTTCGACCTGTTCACCCAGGGCGACCAGACCCTGGACCGCTCCGAGGGCGGCCTGGGTATCGGCCTGACCCTGGTCAAGCACCTGGTCGAATTGCACGGCGGGCGCATCGAGGCGCTCAGCGCCGGGCGCGGGCAGGGCGCCGAATTCGTCATGTTCCTGCCGGAAGTCAGTGTCGCGCCGGCCGCGGCGCCCGAGGCCGTGGTCCGTCATGCCGAGATATCGGCGCGCGACCTGCTGCGGGTGATGGTGGTCGACGATGTAGCGGCCTCCTCCGAGAGCCTGTGCAAGCTGCTGGAACTGGAGGGGCATCGCGTGGCGGTGGCGGGCGATGGCTTAGGCGCCCTGGAACTGGCCTCCACCTTCCGCCCCGACGTGATCGTGCTCGACATCGGCCTGCCGGGCAAGAACGGTTTCGAGGTGGCGGCCGAGTTGCGCGCCGGCGGCGCCTTTGCCGATACCCTGCTGGTAGCCCTTTCGGGCTATGGCGGCAGCGAAGACCGCGAGCGCGGCGCCCGCGCCGGCTTCAACCATTACCTGGTGAAGCCGGCCGACATCCCGACCCTGTTGTCGATCATCGGCGCCCACGCTGCCCTGAAACACATTTCCGAGCGCAGCCTGAGCGGAGGCATGCGCCCGTAAGCTTCGGCCTGATCCGGAGCTAGCCGATCAGCACCCGGTCGCGCCCGGCCTGCTTGGCCAGGTAAAGCGCGCCATCGGCGCGCTTGAGCGCCGACTCGGGGGTGTCGCCGTCAGGCAGGATCGCCGTCATGCCGATGCTGCAGGTGGCGTTCACCGCCTCTTCGCCGAGCTTGATGCGGATCGCCGCCACGCTCTCGCGCACCCGCTGGGCAACGGCGAAGGCGGCGGTGATGTCGGTCTCCGGCAACAGGCCGGCGAACTCCTCGCCGCCCAGGCGCCCGAACACGTCGTGCCCGCGCAGCAGCTGGCGCACCCGGCTGGCCGCTTCCACCAGCACCTTGTCGCCGGCGTCGTGCCCGTGGCGGTCGTTGAGCGACTTGAAATGGTCGAGGTCGAGCATGAACATCGCCGCCGGCCGGCGGTGGCGGCGCATGCGCGTCAGCTCATCGAGTGCCTGGGTGAAAAAATGCCGCCGGTTCGACACCCCGGTGAGCGAATCGGTGGTCGCCAGGTGTTGCAGCTGCTCGTTGGCCTCGCGCAACTCGTCTTCGATGCGGCGGATGTGGGTGACGTCGGCCAGCGACAGGATGTGGGCGTCGTCGCCGCCGAACACCATGCGCCGGCTGGAGACGGTCATGTAGTGGGTCTGGCCGCGCGGGTTGCGGATGGTGATCTCGTGCAGGTGGCCGGTTTCGCCGCCCGCGTGCTCGCTTTCCAGCACCCGCGCCACCTCGCGGATCGCGGTGAGCGAAGCGGTGCCGATGGTCGAGCCGAAATACTTGTGGGTGGAAGCGCTGCGATAACGTGCCTCGCCGTGGGCGTCGAGTACGATCAGCGGGGTCGGCAGGGCTTCGAGCAGTTCGCGCTGGGCGTTCGCCGCGCGGGTGTCGGCGATGATGGTGGCGGCCGCCCAGGGGTCGCCGGGAATGGCGCGTGGCGACTCCCACACCACCTCGAACTGGCGGTCGGCGCCGGCGCGGCCGATGAACACGCGCATGTCGACGTGATGGTTCACCCCCATGGTGTACTTGCCGCCGCACAGCGCCGCCGCGGTCTGGCCGTACATGAACTGGCGCACGGATTTGGTCGCGGTGGTGCCGGCCTCGGCCACCGCCTGGCACCACATGCGAAAGCCGATCGCGGTCGACTCCATCGGCTGGTAGATCGGCCGCTGGTCGCGGGAGTAGGCGCGCCAGGCGGCGATGAAGTCCGCGTTCGCCGGCGACGCATAGGACATGAAATAGCCCCAGCAGGCGTAATGCCCCGCCACGTCCTCGGGCTCGAGTGCCTGCAACTCCGCCTCGCTGACCGAAAACGCCATCACCGGCAGCTCATCCGGGGGAAAGCCGGCCTGGCGCAATGCCTTGTAGAAGCTCAGGTTGGATGCGCCGTTAAGCGTCGAGATGATCACCCCGCGCCCCTGGGCATGGAAGGCGCGCAGCGCCACGATTTCGGCGGTCCAGTCGCTATGCCCGAAGGGGACGTAGTGCTCGGGAAACTTGTCGGCGGCCAGCCCGGCGGCGTCCAGGAAGGACTTCAGCACGCGGTTGGTGGTGTGGGGGTAGACGTAGTCGGTGCCGAGAAAAAAGAAACGGCTGAAGGCGCCGGCGCCGGGCGACATCATGTATTCCATCGCCGGGATCGCCTGCTGGTTCGGGGTGGCGCCGAAGTAGAAAATGTTGCGCGACTGCTCTTCGCCCTCGTACTGCATCGGGTAGTACAGCAGGCAGTCGCCGTCTTCCACCACCGGCAGCACCGACTTGCGCGACACCGAGGTCCAGCAGCCGAACAGCGCGGCCACCTGGTGCTGGTGGATCAGGCTGTGGGCCATGTCGCGGTAAGCCATCCAGTCTGAATCGGGGTTCAGCGCCACCACTTCGATTTGCCGCCCCAGCAGGCCGCCGGCGGCGTTGACTCGCGCAACTTCCATCAGCAGCACATCGCGCAGCGAAGTTTCAGCCAGCGCCATGGTGCCGCTGGTCGAATGCAGGGCGCCGATGCGGATAGAGTCGGTCTGCGCCATTTCTCAGGCCCTGGCGCTGGCGAGAGCCCGCGGCACGTCAGCATGTGACGCGCCTGGGCATGCAGCCAGGCCACGGCTCGCCTGTGCGGTCGAGGGCTGCGGGTGACAAACGATGGTGACCATGGATCAAATGATGCATCAGCCGTGCCACTGGCGCATCGCATGAAACCATTGTTGACAATCCTGAGGGCAATCATCTGCCCGGACGGCGCCGGGGCGGAAAAAAGCCCGCCGAGGCGGGCTTTGGGAATGCAACAATTTGGTGCGGAGGCAAGCCGCACCCGGCCGCCTAGAGCGACTCCAGCGCCTTGACCATGTCTTCGAGCACCTTCTTGGCGTCGCCGAACACCATCATGGTCTTGTCCATGTAAAACAACTCGTTGTCCAGCCCGGCGTAGCCGGAGGCCATCGAGCGTTTGTTGACGATGACTGTCTTCGCCTGGTGTGCCTCGAGGATGGGCATGCCGAAAATCGGGCTGCCCGGGGTCTTGGCGGCGGGGTTGACAACGTCATTGGCGCCCAGCACCAGCACGACATCGGTCTGGCGGAAGTCGGCGTTGATGTCTTCCATCTCGAACACTTGGTCGTAGGGGATTTCCGCCTCCGCCAGCAGCACGTTCATGTGGCCCGGCATGCGGCCGGCCACCGGGTGGATGGCGTAGCGTACTTGCACGCCTTTTTCACCCAGCTTGTGCGCCAGTTCTTTCAGCGCGTGCTGGGCGCGCGAGACGGCCAGGCCGTAGCCGGGCACGATCACCACGGTCTCGGCATTGGCCATCATGAAGGCGGCGTCGTCGGATGAGCCGCTCTTCACCGGGCGCTGCTCCTGCTTGCCGGAGACGGTGCCCGCGTCCTGGCCGAAGCCGCCCAGGATCACGTTGAAGAACGAGCGGTTCATCGCCTTGCACATGATGTAGGAGAGGATCGCGCCGGAAGAACCCACCAGCGAGCCGGCGATGATCAGCATCGGGTTGTTCAGCGAAAAGCCGATGCCCGCCGCCGCCCAGCCGGAATAGGAGTTGAGCATCGACACCACCACCGGCATGTCGGCCCCGCCGATCGGGATGATGATCAGCACGCCGAGCACGAAGGCGATCACCGCCATCGCGATGAAGGGCGTCCATTCCTGGGTGGCGGTGAACCAGATGCCGCAACCCAGCATCGCCAGGCCGAGGATCGCGTTGAGCGGGTGCTGGCCGGCGAAGGTCACCGGCGCGCCCTGGAACACGCGCAGCTTGTATTTGCCCGACAGCTTGCCGAAGGCGATCACCGAGCCGGAGAAGGTAATGGCGCCGACGAAGGTGCCGATGAACAGCTCGATGCGGTTGCCGAAGGGCAGCCCAACGATGCCTTCTTCGTGGATGCCGAAGGCAGCCGGCTCGGCCACTACGGCCACGGCGATGCACACCGCCGCCAGACCGATCATCGAGTGCATGAAAGCCACCAGCTCCGGCATCTTGGTCATTTCGACGCGCTTGGCCATCACCGCGCCGACGCCGCCGCCGACCACCAGGCCCAGCAGCACATAGCCCAGGCCGACGGCCTTCATGTCCGAGATTTTGAGAACCAGCGCGGCGGTGGTGACCACGGCGAGCGCCATGCCGATCATGCCGAAGGCGTTGCCGCGACGCGCGGTGGTCGGGTGCGACAGGCCCTTGAGCGCCTGGATGAAGCAGACCGAGGCGAACAGGTAGAGGAGGGTTACGAGGTTCAGGCTCATGTCAGTGCTTCGCTCCCTCGTTCGTCTTCTCGGTTTTATCTTTTTTCTTGAACATTTCCAGCATGCGGCGCGTGACCAAAAAGCCGCCGAACACATTGACCGAGGCCAGGGCCACGGCGGCCACGCCCATCCATTTGGCGAGGTCGCTGGTGGTCAGCGCCGCCGCCAGCATGGCGCCGACGATGATCACCGCCGAGAGCGCATTGGTCACCGCCATCAGCGGCGTATGCAAGGCGGGGGTGACGGTCCACACCACGTGGTAACCCACGTAGATGGCCAGTACGAAAATGATCAGGTTGGTGACGGTATGGCTGACGAGTTCCATCTTGATTTATTCCTTTCTTCCTTCACAAAGCCGCTCGCTCTTCAAGCGAGCTCGGTCTTATTTCTTCACCACCGCGCCGCTCTCGGTGAGCAGGCAGGCCGCGACGATTTCGTCTTCCTTGTTGATGGCGAGCTTGGCGTCCTTGTCGATGATCAGCTTGAGGAAGTCCAGCACGTTGCGCGCAAACAGGGCCGAGGCGTCGGTGGGCACCAGCGCCGGAAAATTGGTGATGCCGATCAGCGTCACGCCATGCTTGACCACGATCTTGTCCTTCTCGGTCAGCGGGCAGTTGCCGCCCTGCTCGGCAGCCATGTCGACAATCACCGAACCCGGCTTCATGGTCTTCACCATCTCTTCGGTCACCAGCACCGGCGCCGGTCGTCCCGGGATCAATGCGGTAGTGATGACGATGTCGGCATTCTTGATGCGCTCGGCGATCAGCGCGGCCTGGCGCGCCTTGTAGTCGTCGCCCATTTCCTTGGCGTAGCCGCCGGCGCCCTTGGCGGTTTCCTTCTCGGCATCGGTCAGCGGCACTTCGATGAACTTGGCGCCGAGGGACTCCACCTGCTCCTTGGTGTCGGGGCGCACGTCGGTGGCTTCCACCACGGCGCCGAGGCGCTTGGCGGTGGCAATGGCTTGTAAGCCGGCGACGCCCACGCCCATGATCACCGCGCGCGCCGCCTTGATGGTGCCGGCGGCGGTCATGAACATCGGCATCACCTTGGGGTAATGGGTGGCGGCGGTAATCACCGCCAGGTAGCCGCCGAGGTTGGCTTGCGAAGACAGCACGTCAAGCGACTGCGCGCGGCTGATGCGCGGCGCGGCTTCGAGTGCGAAACCGCTGACACCGCGCGCGGCCAGGGCTTCCAGGCCGGCGGTATCGAAACGGTTCAGCGTGCCGACCAGCACCTGGCCGCTTTTCATTTGCGCGATTTCTTCGGGCAGCGGCGGGCGCACTTTCAGCAGCAATTCGGCGTCGGCGTAGAGTGTGGTGGCAGGCACGATTTGCGCACCGACCGCCTCGTAGTCCGCGTCGGCAATGCGCGCGCCGGCGCCGGCGCCTGCTTCCACTTGCACGGAGTGCTTGGCGGCAACGTACTTGTTTACCGTCTCCGGCGTCGCGGCTACGCGCGTTTCGCCGGGGCGGATTTCTTTCGGTATTCCGATTTTCAAAACAACCTCCTCAG